>JAJRTO010000225.1 GCA_024278235.1 Candidatus Poribacteria bacterium | reverse complement strand
GAGTGGGATGGTCCTCGCGCTCAGGATTTGAGTAGTGGACATGCGAGAATTGCCAGACATCACCAGGATTAGCCCCTGTCATATTGTTCCTTCTCCGGTAGTATTTCTGCGGCACCCTGATGCTATCCAAGTTGAATCTGAAATTCCTGCTCTTGTTAAACATCAGGATATCGTCATGGCGAGGTGAGAACCCCCCTTTTTTCCCATCCCTTGAGTGTAGTGCCATGTAATCCAACTGTTAAAAAACATACCGAGTTTTTGATCCAGAATGTGGTAGAGATAAGAAATAAACCTGACCCCCATGAAAACATAGATCGTACCTTCGTTCCTAAGAAGTCTATGGGCTTCCTTCAGCCAAGATTCAGAAAAACGCAGGTATTCATCAAATCCACGGAGGTCATGATTATTCCCATAGTCTTTTCCTAGATTATACGGTGGATCAGCAATGACCAGATCAACCGATTTAGAATCAATGCCCTTTAGTTTCTCCAGAGCATCTCCCGTGATCATTCTTATGTTATTCATCGATCTTGATCCATTCGTGCTTCTCCGCAAGTTCCATCCACCCGTTGAAGCCCTTCCTGGAATTGATAAACTTTCTATCTAATAACTGACAGAATTCCCATGTAGCTTGTTGACCCCTGTATCCTTGCGCTGGATCGTCACACAGGCTCTATCCGCTCCAACCGCACATACTCCGGCAGTGGTCCGCCGATCAGCGGCGTGGCATAGTCAAGGAACGCCTGTGTCACGAAGGTATCATCATCGCTGATGAACTCGTCCGGCACGAGTTTCTCGGCATTGGCAATTTCAGCGAGTGGAGCCAGACCGGTCACGCAACGATATGGATCGTTCGATTCACGTACCAGCGTGATCATCTTGTCAGTGGTGCCACTGACTGCCCTCTTCACAGCGGCCTGTCCCGCCATATATGCTTCGTCGAGATCCGTCTGCGAAGCGCAAACCATCGACATCCGCTGTATCGTCCCTGGCTTATCAAAACGGGCCTTTATCTTCAGCCCTTCTGCCACGACACTGCACAGATAATCTGCCACACCACCCAATTGTTTGTGCCCGAACTTGTCCGTATCAATGGCACGGGTGGACGCTGTCAGGTACTCGCCATCCGCATCTTTGAGCCCCTCACAGACAGTGACCAGACAGTAGCCTAACCGGGTGTAGACACGGTCAACGTCGGCGA
Source organism: Candidatus Poribacteria bacterium (assembly GCA_024278235.1). Classification (GTDB taxonomy): domain Bacteria; phylum Poribacteria; class WGA-4E; order JAJRTO01; family JAJRTO01; genus JAJRTO01. The sequence continues at coordinate 4,966 of JAJRTO010000225.1, read as the reverse complement.
GGAACTTCTCCTCGCTAAACACACGTTCCGGGAGATACACCAGGTGGGGTGCCGCATCCTCTGAATCACGAGCCAGCGCTGTCGAGGCGGTGATCCATCCTGCATTGCGTCCCATTGTTTCAATGATCTTCACGTTATCCACGATCCCAATGGCTTCCGTATCACGCCCCGCATCCTTCGTGGCAATGGCATTCCAGCGAGCGACACTCCCATATCCCGGACAATGATCCGTCCACCCGAGATCGTTGTCCACTGTCTTGGGCACTCCCATGCATACGAGATCGTAGTTTTCACGCTTCGCAAGCTCACCAACCCGATGTGCTGTATCCATCGAGTCGTTACCACCGATATAGACGAAGTAACGAATGTGGTGTCTCTGGAAAGCCTCAAGAATTCGCGCCAGATCCTCTTCCCGGAGCTTGTAGCGACAAGAACCGAGCGCGGCAGCCGGTGTACGCCGAAGCCCTTCGACGACCTCCGCTTTCTGTCTTCCAAGATCGAGGAGCTTGTCCTCCAACAATCCCTGGATTCCATGCACCATGCCATAAATGCTTTGAATCTGTTGATGTTTACTGGCCTCTTGAATAACACCAGCAAGACTGCTATTGATAACGGCTGTTGGGCCACCGGATTGACCCACAATCAGATTCCCTTTCGGAGTAGCCATAAATCCCCCCATGTAAATCGAAACAATTTCTTCAACGAAGAATCCCTCACCCAAAACATCGAGATAACCGGTCCATGTCGCTACCGCGATTTTCCATCAGGCAATCGATCGCCTGTTCTGGATCATATCCCTGATGGACGATACTATTGATCGCGAGAGCCACGGCGAGCGGATCGTCGCCGTTGGACGGATGATGCACGTTGCGACCTACAAGCGCGCCACGTACATTTGCTCCAGCGCGGATACCAGAGGCAAACTCACGGATCGTCGGCGTCGGATCATCCTGAGATGCACCACCGAGCATCAACAGGGGACATGTTGAGGATTTGACCACCAGCTCATAGTTATCGCAGTACGGAATCTTGAGCCAGATCCCCATCGAGGAACTACCCAACGCTGAAGCGACCCCCATGATCTTGATCATCGCCTCGGGAGTTTTCTGTATTTTGTAGCCGGTCTCTGTTTTCTCAACGGGCAATGGCTCGACGAATGCAGGTATCCCATAAGCATTACAGGCATTGATCGCTTGGGCACAGTAATAAATCGTCTTACCCGAATCAGGAGAATCAGGATCTATCCGGAACATCAGCTTGGCCCCATCGAGACGCATGGCGGCCATCCCTTCGGCGTCATAGGCAGTGAACCGGTCATCCATCTCGAAACTCACGCCACTCAGCCCGCCGCGATTCATACAACCCAGCAGAACCTTGTCGTCCAGGAAACCCTCGCCGCCAGCCTGTTTGATCAGATGGTTGACGATGAACACCTCTTCGATGATATCGGGCGTTGCCATCAGTCCATCAAAGTCCGGATGGGTAATCACACGCAGTATTCGCCCCAGATACGATTGACGATTCCCCATGATGAGCGAATCATCCCCCGATTTAGTGATATAGCGAGCAGGATGATCCGCCGCCAGGATCGTCAATCTTCCATCATCACCGGCCAACGTGTCTCGTCGTTTCCGAGTTTGAGCCTCATGGATCACCACATCTGGTGAGGCAACCCGGACATCCGTGATGGCATTGAACAGATCATCCGGTAGAAACTCGGTGACATCAAATCGGTAATCTCCAATGGAATAGGGCATCCGTTTGTCCTTTCTCATAAACAGTCGAGGATCGCCAGACCTCAGTCGATTCGTCGACCGGCGCTCATGACGCCTGATCCCTCAACATACGCTGTAATACCAGAGCCGTCTCCTGCTCAGGATTTTGCTGCAACGCTTCCTGGACTGCCAGTGATGCCGCTTCCATATCACCCAGATAGTAGTAGCAACTGGCCTTCAACGCCAACAGGTCTGAGAAGCTCACATAATCGTGGCGATACAAATACGGGGAGTTACGTTTGGATTCGACCATACCGAGGGCTTCTACGGCCTGGATAAAGTCCTTTGGGCTCTTGCGTCTCAGAAAAAGTGTATTTGCGAATCCAACCCATGCATCCGGATTTTCCGGGTCATGTCGGAGTGCATCTTGAAAAGCATTGAGTGCCTGATCGATCAAATGGGGATTGAGAAATAACTCCTGAGAATTGCCCAATCGACTCCATCCTAGCCCATTGTGCGCATCAGCAAGCGTAGGGGCTTGCGATACGGCTCTCTCGAAGCGGATGAGGGCCGAGGCATAGTCCGATGCCCCGTAGGCTTGCCATCCCTGGTCAACCTGATCGAGCGCGCCCAGGGATGGTGCCTGATCATCGCTGCATCCCCACCATAAAGCGATCAGACAAAGAAGCAGTGCTGAGGCCCGATGAAACAGCCCAAGATCAGCGGCTTTCACTGCCCAACACCCCTTCACCGATGATAGCTCCCAGGTAATCGACACGCCAGCGAATTCTCTCCGGAGAACGACCGGGTGGAACGTAAATCGAATGACTGAACAGAACCCCATCCCGAATCACCGTCATTGGTTGATCCGTGAGGCGAACAGCCCCACTCTCGACAAGCGTGATCTCAGGCTGTTCTGAACCAATTTGGTGGGAAGCACGTGCCAGCACCTCCCAGTACCGTGGATGCACCGGATTCTGGAGCACCTCCACGCTAAAACCTACTCTATCCCCCAGGCGCGCCTCATACTCGTATGTGACTGTCATCGCGTTGTCAGCAGGTTCAATCGGTTCAAACCCGGGCAACAGCAACACTTTATCAACCTGTAACCCGAACTGATCCACAGACAGATAAGCATGCCCTGTAGCACTCAAGCCGGTTGAACCCACGCGTATCGGCTCTTCATCGGAGAATTCCACCACCCGCACACCCAGTGGGAGACGTGCAAGCGGCTCCAGCAAATCAACAATCAGATTGCCGCCCCCTGTACCGTTGGTGAAAAGCACAGCATCACTCCCCCATGCGGCGATCTGCCGTGCTGTACGATGAACAGGATACGTCTTGTGTATTTGTTTCACCGGCAGTTCCAGATCTTCATGGATGTATCCGTAACGACCATCTTCAAAAGCTGGATCATCCAGGTAGTTGGCCACTCTCCAGTCCGAGAAAATGGCCTTGAAATCACTGGTATATCCACGTGATCCCAAAGCCGAACTGATGCTGGCAATGCCGTTGCGCGGCTCTCGAACAATGGCAGCAATGGTTTGCTCGCCGCCGTAACGCTCATGAAGATAAAGCATCCACAGATAGGCAGCCCCGTAGTGAGCAAGCTGATCGAGTCGGCCAGTATTCCATGCCGTCAGAGATGCTTCGGGAGAGTTCTCATACGCATCCAGATGCGCAGACACATCGTAGCCACATAGAAACACAGCGTAATCGGCACATCCCTCATTGACCCAGATCTCTTCATTCGTATCATAGCGCCAGTGGATGAGATGCTGGAATTCATGTGCCAGAACGCTCAGTCCCTGGGTTCCTGCGGTATCCAACGGATCGACATCGAGATAGATCATCTCGGTTTCGTTACTCCGAAAAGGGACACCATAGTTGGGGTCACGAACGGTGCCAAACTGTTGGTTCACAGGGCTGAAATATCCGGCAATAAAGCCTCCCTCTGACAGGAACTGGTCTCTGACATCGAGTAACAGGATCAGGATGCGTACATCGCCATCGATATCCGGAGGGAGCCCCAAAACGGTTGTCTCAATTTCATAGATCCCACGGTTCGAGTCGACAGGTGTCGCATCATCGAATGCTCGACGAATCGTTTCCACATCAGCCGCTGTGACTCGACGTTGCCACTGATCGTTTTCCACAAAGATATAACAGAAGTCACCAATGGATCGAAGAGTCGCTTCTACAGTATACTGGGTTTCTTTTCGAAAATCAATAGCATAGAACAGCCGTTGTTGGCCAATTTGAAATCGGGGGGCAAGTCCAATAGCAGGAGCCCGCAAGCTTTCGGAAGGAGCCGTCCAGTCCTGGAAACGCTCAAAGAAATAGGGTGTACCATCGACCCACGCAATGGCGACACCCGTATAGAATAAGCAGCAAGTAGTCAGCAATACACAGAAGGAAATCCACTTTCTGCCCACTGCCCACCGCCCGCTGCCTTCTGTCTCATATCTCACGTTCAGATCTCAATCACTCTATATCGTGCACAGTTTTCTGTCACCCATCATGGCAAATGCAGCTTTGCAGGGAAAAATGTGGATTTGTCCTTTCCAGATAAACTCCTTAGGCAGCTATTTTCCATTTTGGTGGTCTTCCAGCTTCAAGCGCAAACTGACGTTACCGGGATCCAGTTCCAGCGCCTTCTCCCATTCGTTGATCGCCTCTTGAATCTGCCCCCTATCCAGGTAAACATCTCCCAGATGTTCACGAACTTCAGCATTGGCAGGCATGAATTGCATTGCCTGCTGAAGAGTACTCAACGCTTCATCGATGCGGCCCATCTTGTAATAGATCCATCCAAGCGTATCGACATAGGCACCGTTCTGGGGATCCTGCTCAAGCGCTCTCTGAATCATACTCAGAGCCTCATCCAAGTTCAGGCCGTGCTGGGAGTAAAAGTAGGCGAGCGTATTCAGCGCGTCGGCATGATCCGGGTTGATCTCAATGGTTTTTTTCAGGTATTCAAAAGCTCGCTCTGAGTCGTTTTCCTGTTCTGATACAACCCCCAGCCAGTAATAGGCGTCCTCCTGCTCCGCATTGTTTCTCAAGGCTTCCAACAGATGCGATCTGGCTTTCTCCGTTTCCTCGGTTGCCAAATAGATGCTCCCTAGCTGGGTATGCACATCCGCAAGAAACGCTTGATCCTTTATCCCCGCGTTGAGGATTGCCTGACAATGTTCGATAGCAGATGCATATTCTCCTCTGCTGGCCTGGACTCTGGCAAGGATCAGCCGCAT
>JAJRTO010000224.1 GCA_024278235.1 Candidatus Poribacteria bacterium | reverse complement strand
TCCGCAGGATACTCGAAGCGTTGCATTGAGACGGAAAGGCTGCGGATGCGGTTCACGCGGAAGGTGCGAATCTCGTTGTGGACATGACTGTGACCCGCCACGTACCACGCACGCTTACGGAAGAACACCGCATACGGGTCAAGGGGGCGATCCGCGACTCGATCTCCGCGAAAGAGATAGTAGCGCATCCGTACGCGGCGACGTTCATGCACGGCCATGAACAGCGTCTCAAGCGTGCCATCCACTTCGCTCACTTTATGGCCGTCCATGTTGAGTTCACCCTCCATCTGCCGGAGTCGGCGTACGGTGTTCGGAGGCAAAGCTGCACGCAGCTTGGCCATCGCCTCATCGAGTGTGTCTTGAGCGTACTGTCCCTCGTGCGCGGCAAACGCCTCCGCAGCCGTGACGAGCGCGAGAGCCTCTTCGAGTGTCAGGTTGATGGAGGGTAGAAAGAACTCAGAAGTGATCTCATAGCCGCCATATTCAGATGCACCATCTGGATGATACTCCACACGCATGCCTATATCGCGCAACACATGGATGTCGCGTTGGATCGTGCGGGTAGACACCTCACAACGTCCAGCAAGCTTACGTGTGGTAAACCGGCGCGGCTGGGCATGAATCAAGGCAGCTACACGTAATATCCGCGCCATTTGCCTGTGTTGGCTCATCCGCAAGCTCCAGGTATGGAAAAGGGAGGGCAGTCTCCCTTTCGGGGAATTAGGTTTGCATCATCGCTATTATGGCACAGTGCATTGGGAGGAACAAAGGAAAAGTTACCGCCTTTGGGACCAAAGGTGGACAAACAGAGATGTTTGTGGTATCATTGAAAACTCCTCCTATCATTGGTGTTTGGGATGCCTCGATGATAACGAGGGCGTACATCTGGAAGGACATGGAATCGACTTGGCCATCTACCTTGATTGTGCTGCCACAACACCGATAGAACCGCAAGTGCAACAGGAGATTATGCACTATCTCGGCGTCGAGTTCGGGAATGCTGGCAGTCGTACCCATGATTATGGTATCCGTGCGAGGCGAGCTGTTGAGAAAGCGCGGGGTCAGGTTTCCCGGGTCGTTTCTGCGAGACGCAGCGAGGTCATCTTCACGAGCGGAGCGACAGAGAGCAACAATCTTGCGATTCTCGGGTTGGCCTCGCACGGGCTGCAAGTTGGAAAGACGCATATCGTCAGCACGCAGATTGAGCACAAATCCGTGCTGGAGCCCCTGCAAACACTCGCTCGGCGGGGGTTTACCGTGACGCTCGTTGCACCCAATCATGGAGGGTGGGTTGAGCCTCGGATCGTTCGAGAGGCACTCCGGGACGACACGCTTCTTGTCTCTGTGATGCAGATCAACAACGAAACGGGTGTGCGTCAGCCGATTGGTGAGATTGCGCAACTTTTGGACGACCATGATGCCTATTTTCACGTCGATGCTGCACAGGGCTTCGGCAAAGAGTTCCGGCCGTTGTGCAACCGGCGGATGGATCTGATCAGCATCAGTGGCCATAAGATCCACGGCCCCAAGGGTATTGGCGCGCTGATCACGCGGCGGCGGAAAAATCGACGGCTTCCCCTGACACCTCTGATGCATGGTGGCGGCCAGGAGTTTGGGCTTCGACCGGGAACTTTGCCCGTGCATCTGATTGTCGGGCTTGGCAAAGCGGCTGAACTCGCTCTCGAAGGATGGGAGCGACGGACCCAACGTTACAGAGAATTCAGAAATCGTCTGATCCATGCGTTGCACCCCTTGACTCCCGTGTTGCACGGCGATCAGAACCGCACCGTCCCACACATCATGAATCTTTCCTTTCCCGGCATCGATGCCGAGGAGGCGATGGAAGCCCTCCGTGATGTCGTGGCGATCTCAGATGGTTCTACTTGTACGTCCGCATCCGGAACCTGCAGCCATGTGCTGAGTGCCATGCGGCTCACGGATGCCCAGCTTGACGGTGCCCTTCGCCTTTCGTGGTGTCATATGACCGAGGAGCCAGACTGGGCAGCGTTCGTCGAGATCATCGAGCAACTACGTAAGGAAACCAGCGACCCGCTCACCGCGAAGGATGCAGACCAACCCACGGTGGCAGAGCGAAGTGTTGTCCCGTTCACCTCTCTTGCCGATGTGAAATACGAGAATATCCCAGGATAAGAATCCCCAAATGGTACAGAATCATCAGCAGAACATTCGTTACAAGCGATCTCGGTTTTCCACCCGATTGCCCGCGGATCGCCTTTATACTCCCGCCCACTTCTGGATTGCCGAAGAGGAGGCGGGCCTATGGCGTGTCGGATTTACCAGATTTGCCACACGCATGCTCGGCGATCTCGTTGAATTGGGCCTGGAGGTCAAACCTGGTGACGCCGTGACGGTCGGCCAGAAGATCGGATGGTTTGAAGGGTTCAAAGCGGTAGCCGATCTGTACTGTGTCGTCGCCGGTGAGTTTGCGGGTCAGAATCCGGCACTCGATGAGGACATCACCCTCGCCGATGCTGACCCTTACGGAAACGGATGGCTCTACAAGGTCCGCGGCTCACCCGAACCCAATAGCGTCGATGTGCATGGATATATCGAGATTTTGGATCTCACCATCGACAGGATGAGGGAGCAGACAGGGAGAGGAGGGAATGATGAGTAAGGCTCGCTACATCATGATCGGCGGCTTCCTGGGCGCCGGTAAAACCACTGCGGTACTCCGGCTCGCCGAACATTTCAACCACCGTGGCCTGCGAGTGGGGCTGATCACCAACGATCAAAGCTACGGATTGGTCGATACTACCTGGCTCCGTTCCCAGGGTTTTCCTGTCGAAGAGATTACCGGCGGTTGCTTCTGCTGCAAGTTCAATTCCCTGGTGGATGCCTCTGAGCGCCTTTCTGCAGAGAACCGACCCGATGCCTTTATCGCCGAACCGGTCGGCAGTTGCACGGACTTGAAGGCGACCGTGGATTACCCGTTACGGCGCATGTACGGCGATGACTATTCGATTGCACCACTGAGTGTGATGGTCGACCCCACCCGTGCCCTGCGCATCCTGGGGCTTGAGCCGGGAAAGTCGTTTTCCAGAAAAGTGATATACGTCTACAACAAGCAGTTGGAAGAAGCCGACATTATCGTCATCAATAAAGTGGATCTCCTCACGCCGACGCGTCTGGAGACGCTTCGGCGGGCGATGTGCGAACGCTTTCCAAGTGCCCAGGTGGTCGTCGTCTCCGCTCGACATGGAACGAACCTGGAAGAATGGTTCACAAGTATAACGGACTGTCAGCCCCGCACCGGCAGGATCATGGAAGTGGACTACGACACCTACGCCGAGGGGGAGTCGCTTCTCGGCTGGCTGAATTGCACTGTGCAGCTTGATGCGGATGTTCCGTTCGATGGAAACGC
>JAJRTO010000223.1 GCA_024278235.1 Candidatus Poribacteria bacterium | reverse complement strand
GCTGCGGATGAATTCGTGGGCCAGCGGAATTCCCCTGACGATGTTGCTTTGGCGAACATAATCGGCAATCTCCTCGCTTACGAGTTCTGCGAGGTCAGGGATTTCCACTCTTCTGGTCCATACGCCTCGTCCCCGTTGTCCTGGCTTGAGCTGCCCCTGCTCCGCTTCAAAGAGCACGGGATTTTCGCCACGGATCTGGGACGACTCGAACCCCATCTTGTCACCGTATATATAAAATCTGTCTGTCAGAAAATCACGTACCATCCGGAAGAAACAGCAGGTTACTTAACAAGTCACGTCCGAGTCTTCCAGTTGGAAAAGAGCACTTTCGACAGGGAAAGGATTATCGTAGGTCTGCAACTCGTCCGGAAGGCGGCCGGATCCCAGGCAATTCACCCGGGTTGCTCGCCTCCCTGCGAGGTAAAAGATGGGCCCCAACCCGTGATAGCAGTAGTACATGGGGGGGAGACCCTTCCAGTAATCCGGCCATCCCTCCATATTCTGATAGTGCACTCCTCTCAAAAACTGTAACTCACCAAATGCCCCCTGATCATAGAGTCTCTTTGCATAGAGGAAGGTGGGAGAGTAGATCTCCGTTTCCATCAGCATGTAATTTCTCTTGTTCTCGCGCTGTGCATCGATGATCTCGCTGATTCCTTCAATGCACAGGGTCATAGGGATTGCGCAGGCACAATGTTTACCGGATCGCAATACAGCCAACGTCTGCTCGGCGTGGAGCGGTATTGGCGTGAGCAGATGAACGGCATCGTAGGCATCTGATTCCAGGATGGACTCCAGATCCGTGTAACGGTGTTCTACCTCGTACCGATCAGCAACCGTCTTCAGGCGAGCCTCATTCGTATCACAAATTGCGATGTATTCGACATCCGGATGCCCTTTATAAACCGGAACCCAACTTTCACCAAAACCCAGCCCTACAATAGCGACACGGATGCTTCGCTTCTTGGTCATGTCCTGTTTCTCCTGTCTTGTTGAACCATTCGCAACAGAATCTTGCGTCACACCATATCGGGATAAAACAGTATGCCTCCATTGTTGCAAAAATCTCCGGTGCCGTCAATGTGAAAACGCAGTTTGTAGTAAGCCATGTAGCGAAGCAAAGTGGCGTCCGACGGCACTCCACTTCGTTGCGTACCTCATTACGAACCGGAACCTAACAATCTTAATCGAAACAAGGCTCAGGGGAATTGCATTTGAGTGTTTCCGAGCCGAAGGCGAAGCCACCCCGATCCCTCAGATGATGTGATAGCTGGTCATATGCAATTCCCCTGACAAGCCAGATCAAAAACCTTGTCATGCGAATCCGATTATGCTATAATGTGACCCGCAGCAATGAACACATAGGTTATATAGGATCTGGTGAAGGTTCCTTGCGGTCAACCCGCAGGTGAATAGGGAAGTCTGGTGAGAATCCAGCACGGCCCCGCCACTGTAATCAGGGATGTCTTCTCCCCGTGTAGACCACTGGTGTTTGCCCTCTGCAAATGAAAAAGGGACAGAGCCGGGAAGGTCGGGAGGAAACAGTTGATCTGAAAGTCAGGAGACCTGCCTTCATTGGCTTCCTTGCGATCTTCGAGGGGAAGATCTGGAGGATAGGATGCTCCTTTATTGGGCCTCGCAGCTCTCGAAGCGCGGGGCTTTTTTGATGCCCGGAGGTCACGGAGGGCAGCTAGAAGACCTCGCCGAACAGTACGGGATAATTCCCAAACAACTCATTGATTTCAGTGTTAATGTTAATCCCCTGGGCTTGCCCGATTCTCTACGAGAGGTGCTTCAAGAGGGCATCGCTTCCCTTTCTCGCTATCCTGATCCCGAATCACGTCGTTTTCGCCGTAAGCTTGCACGTCATTTCAATCTCTCCGTAGGGCAGATTCTCGTTGGCAATGGATGCAGCGAACTGATCTATCTGGTCAACCGTTGCTTTCAACCAGAGCACGCCTTAATCGTCCAGCCAACCTTTTCGGAGTACCAGCGCGCTGCCCTGCTTGCAGGCGGACAAGCAGAGCATTACCCTTTATCCCCAGAAAGTGGCTTCCAATGCGACCTGGCTCGCCTGATCCAGAAAGCATCCGACACGCAGATTCTTTTCCTGTGCAATCCCAATAATCCAACAGGACATTTGCTGCCGAGGACTGAGATACTCAGAATCGCGAAGGCTCTCCCTCAGACACTCATCGTTGTCGACGAAGCCTTCATGGATTTTGTGGTGGACGCGGATTTTCATTCAGTGGTAGCAGGAATCTTCTCTTATCCCAACCTCATAGTGCTTCGTTCCATGACCAAGCTTTTCGCGATTCCCGGACTGCGCCTGGGATATCTTGTGGCGCATCCTGCACTGGTGGAACATCTGACGTGGGTGAAAGAACCGTGGACGGTGAACAGCCTGGCACAGCTTGCAGGGGAGCATTTGCTTGATCAGGATGATTATATTCGACGAACGCGCGACTTGATTTGCAGAGAGCGGCAGTTTCTTTTTGAGGAACTTTCTGGGTTTGAATGGCTGATGCCTTATCCCGCCACAGCGAATTTCCTTCTCGTTCAGATCAAGCGTCCCGATCTTACGGCAGTCATGCTCAATGACAAGCTGGTCCACCGGGGTCTGTACTTCCGGGATTGTTCCAACTTTGTTGGGCTAAACGAGTCATTCTTCCGCATCGCGATCCGAAAACGCTCAGACAATCGACAGTTGCTCGCTGCATTGCGAGAGATTGAAGGCATCTGGTGAGTGCACGCTGTATGATGATTCAGGGGACAGGCTCCAACGTTGGCAAAAGTGTATTGGCAACGGCGTTGTGTCGTATCTTTGCTCAAGATGGTTATCGCGTTACGCCCTTCAAAGCCCAGAACATGTCGCTCAACTCGTTCGTGACCCGCGAAGGGGGTGAATACGATCCGTTAGCCCGGCTTGTCCGCGAACATCTGGACATCGCTGGCGTTTATGAAATCCTGGGATATTGAAAATGCTCTGGCAGATTCCACTCGCCTACAGCCTTGACTTGATTCTTGGTGACCCCACATGGTTTCCCCATCCCGTGCGCGGTATCGGTTGGCTCATCCAACGATTAGAAAAAGTATTGAGGCGAGACAGGGCAGAAAGACTGCTCGGTTGCCTGCTGCCGTTGATGATCGTGGGAGGAACCTATGGTTTGACATCGGGCATCCTTCTTTGGGCCGCTCGACTTCACCCTATGCTCCATCACGGATTGACCGTAGGTGTCCTGTGGACGAGCCTGGCAACCAGGGATCTCTATGTTCAAAGCAAACGGGTTCAGAGCGCGCTGTTAGCGGGAGATCCTCCCAAAGCGCGGCGGATGCTGTCTCACATCGTTGGCAGGGACACGGAAACCCTGGATGAGGCAGAGATCGTGCGCGCTACGATAGAGACCATCGGAGAGAACCTGGTGGATGGGGTTACAGCCCCCTTGTTCTACATCTTTCTGGGTGGTGCACCAGCAGTGCTGGCATACAAGGCGGCTAACACGCTCGACTCGATGGTAGGCTATCGTAATGGGCGATACAAGGACTTCGGCTGGGCTTCCGCACGACTAGATGATGCGCTCAATTTCTTACCGGCGCGGATGACGGGGATGCTGATACCACTGGTTGCAGCAGGTGTTGGCCTCAATGCAAGGCAAAGTTGGCACATCTTCTGGCGTGACCGGAAGAAGCATCCCAGCCCGAACAGTGCCCATGCGGAGGCCGCTTTTGCAGGTGCATTGCAGGTTCAGTTGGGAGGTATCAGCACCTATGGCGGGGTTCCATCCCACAAGGAATTCCTTGGAGAGGCGAAACAACCTTTCACGACGGCTACGATCCGAAGAGCGCATAGACTCATGTTTGGGACATCCCTGGCATTTCTGGTCATTGGATGGATCATCCGGAGTTTGTTCTAGAGGGGTTATGAATGTCACCCGCACGCTTGATCATCGCTGGCACCCATTCAGGTGTCGGCAAGACAACAGTGACAATTGGTCTGATGGCCGCTTTGACGCAGCGATGTTCAGGTTTCCTCTCCCCTTGGTCCCCTGGACTCTGTACACCCTTTGTGCAGCGCTGGTCACATCTTGCACACTGGATTCAGAAGAAGTACCTCAGATCTCGCTTGCCCCATACTTCTCTTGATTGGTACGCCTTTTGCGATACTGCCTGTAAACAACCCCGGGAACATACGAAAGAACACGGTGAATTCGTGACAAACAGGATTTGCGGGGGCGCAATCTTAGGGCTTATGGCAGCAACGACCTTAAAATGAAAGAAACAACATGGGATTGCTATGGCTAAAGCATCGTACAGTCTGGCCGTACTTGCAGTTGATGCGCCCTCCGAATCTGCTGACGGCTGCTGCTGATATCTTCGCAGGATATGCTGCGTCAGGTTCGTCAGATCTTAGTGTGCTACTATGTCTCCTCCTTGCCTCGATCGGACTATATGGAGGTGGGGTTGTTCTCAACGACGTGTTTGATGCCAAGCTTGATGCGCTTGAGCGTCCTGAACGTCCGATCCCCAGCGGACGTGCTGCGATATGGAGTGCAGCTTTGCTCGGCGCGTTCTTATTGGCAGGCGGCATTGTCGCTGCTTCGCTGACCATTCCTCTCAGCGGTGTGATCGCTCTCCTCATCGCTCTATTTGCTGTACTCTACAACGCATGGGGGAAGCATCAACCCGTTATTGGACAACTTAATATGGGCATCTGTCGCGGTTTGAACCTGCTGCTCGGCATAAGCGCAACTCCAGCCCTTGTGGGCGAACGGTGGTACCTCGCGCTCATCCCACTCGTTTATATTGCGGCTGTCACAACCATCAGTACCGGTGAGGTCCACGGTGGCAGAAAGGAAGTCAGCCTACTCGCCTTCGGTTTGCTCAGTGCAGTAATCTTTGGGCTGCTGGTTCTTACGTGGACACCCGCATTCAAACTCATCCCGCTGCTTCCCTTCCTCATGTTGTTCGCTGTACGTGTTCTACCTGCTTTCTGGCGCGTATGCTTCGATCCACAACCAGATCTGATTCGCAAGGCTGTCAAGGTAGGAGTGCTCTCTCTCATCATTCTTGACGCAATCATCGTTGCGGGGTATGCCGGTCTGTTTTACGGTTTCGGCGTTCTTGTGCTACTGTTTGTGGCCGATCGGATGGCACGCCTATTTGCCGTTACTTAATCTGAGAGGAAACCAGAATCATATAACCCATCCTGCGGGATATCCAGGTTCCGTTCCGTTACTTCGTCCACCTCACAATGGATCTGTTCGGACCACAGCCAACCTATTGTTCAAAAGACGAGAGCATCATGCTCCTCAACAGTTATCATTACCCTCCAGAATTGGAAGGAGAATCGACGTGGATTTCCAGCCCGGTACCTGCCCTATGACGGTACAACAACTGATGGACGAGTACTTTATCGAAAATCGTGCAAAACTCTTAGACATTGCTGCTTTTCTGGATCGACTTGACCGGGGAATGAATCAGAGTTCCTCAGGAGACTTCAGGTTGAAGGCGTTTCGCGAAGCGCTTCAGGTACTTTGTTCCAAGAAACCAGGTCGGGTGAAGCAGATTCAGATGGTCTTTAGCGATCCCACGGAGGAACCTTTGGAGAAACTTGACCAGAAGAGCGCATGCGGAGCTTACGACCGCTGGAAGTTGGAGGAACAATAATGGAGTACATTGAAATGCACACTCATATGGTTTCTCGAACTACAGATGATTATTATCAGATGGCACTCACTGGATGTGTTGCCATCACAGAGCCTGCCTTCTGGGCAGGATTTGATCGAACCTCCGCTGATGGGTTTGATACGTACTTTCAGCAGTTGACCGAATATGAGCCTAAGCGGGCTGCAAAATATGGCATCCAATATTACACCTGGCTTTGCCTCAACCCTAAGGAAGGTGAAGACAGAAATCTGGCGCAGGAAGTTCTGTGGCGTATTCCAAAGTACCTTGATCACCCTACGGTGTTGGGCATCGGCGAGATTGGACTGAATCGAGTAACTCGAAACGAACTCAAAACCTTTGAGGAACATGTTGCACTGGCTATCCAGCATAACCAACTCATTCTCATCCACACTCCGCATCTTGAGGATAAGTATAAAGGGACTGCAATCATTGTTGACACATTGTTGAGCGATGCTCGGATCGATCCTCAGCGCGTTCTGATCGATCACGCTGAGGAACATACAATCGGCATGAACCTGGAAAAGGGGTTCTGGACTGGTATCACACTCTATCCCCAAACAAAGGCCTCCCCACAGCGTGCCGCCGACATGATCGAAATGTATGGACCTGAACGGATTTGTGTGAACTCAGCTTCTGATTGGGGCCCCAGCACCCCGGTGGCTATCCCCCAGTTTGTAATGGAAATGCGACGGCGTGGCCATTCAGATGACCTGATCCGTAAGATTGTCTACGAAAACCCAATCGAATTCCTCAGTCAGTCGCCCAAGTTCCAGTTACCCCGGAGGATCCGGTAGCGTGCTTTCACCGGATACATTTGACAAGATCTCATTGGTATAGCTGTGACAGGCATAGCAAAATCGAAGGAGATAAAAGCATGCGTAAGACTGTCGTGCTCAACGTCGTAGGATTGACTCCTACTTTGCTTGGACAGTCTACTCCTTGCCTCAATGCCTGGGCAGGCCATCGTAAGATCGCAACGGTGCGGGCCGTGACCCCTGCTGTGACGTGTTCAGCGCAGGCGACCTACTTAACGGGCGAGTTCCCGGACAAACACGGTATTGTGGGGAACGGATGGTATTTCCGAGACGAGTGTGAGATCCGCTTCTGGCATCAATCCAACAAGCTCGTCCACGCGCCGAAAGTATGGGAGATGGCCCGTGCACTCGATCCAACATTCACCTGCGCCAACCTCTTCTGGTGGTACAACATGTACTCCTCGGTAGATTACTCAATGACACCGAGGCCCATGTACCCCGCGGATGGAAGGAAAATCCCGGACATCTATACACATCCCGCCGCGCTCAGATCAGAAATCCAGGCAAAGCTCGGCAGCTTTCCCTTGTTCATGTTTTGGGGGCCAAACACCTCTATCCAGTCTAGTCGGTGGATCGCAAATGCTGCCATGGAGGTAGATCAGAAATATGATCCCACGTTGACACTGATTTATCTCCCTCACCTCGACTACAATCTGCAACGACTGGGCCCCGGTAACCCGGCGATCCAGAAGGATGTTCGGGAGATTGATGCCATCTGTGGAGAGCTGATTACTTTCTTCGAAGCACGGGGAGCACAAGTCATCGTACTCTCGGAATATGGTATCACAGACGTCTCCAGGGCAATTCCCATAAACCAGATCCTGCGGCGACATGGCTTGATCGCTGTGCGGGAGGAGTTAGGACATGAGTTGTTGGACGCAGGAGCAAGTGCTGTTTTTGCTGTCGTCGACCACCAGGTAGCTCATGTTTATATCAATGATCCGAATCAAACCCTAAAAGTGCGGGAAATTTTGGAGGCAACGGAGGGTATAGAGTCTGTTCTGGACGAAGCAGGGAAGAACGCTTTTCACCTGAATCATCCCCGGTCTGGCGACTTGATCGCCATCGCCCAACCGGATGCGTGGTTCACCTACTATTACTGGTTTGATGAACCACAAGCACCCGATTTTGCCAGAACGGTGGATATTCATCGTAAGCCGGGATACGATCCCGTGGAGTTATTCCTCGATCCTGCACTCAAGTTCCCTCAACTAAAGGCGGGTCTGACCCTGCTGAAGAAGAAACTGGGGTTTCGCTACTTGATGAACATCATCCCTCTCGATCCCTCGCTTGTGAAGGGTTCCCACGGCCGCGTGACCGACTCATCTGCCGAAGGTCCTCTCTTCATCACACAACAGATGCATCTGCTCGACACAGCATCTATTGAGGCTACCGATGTGTGCAAGCTCATCTTGAAACACCTGTGCACGGACAGTGAAACGTGAAGAAACGGTAGCGAAGATGCAGGAGAATGTCCTTTGCGTTCTGGAAGTTCATCCTGAGGTTCCCTGCCAATGTGGGGGTAGTTTCTCCGGGAAAACGGGTAGCGCGGACAGCTTGTCTGCGCAGGATGACG
Organism: Candidatus Poribacteria bacterium; assembly: GCA_024278235.1. Taxonomy (GTDB): domain Bacteria; phylum Poribacteria; class WGA-4E; order JAJRTO01; family JAJRTO01; genus JAJRTO01. The sequence continues at coordinate 2,732 of JAJRTO010000223.1, read as the reverse complement.
CGCCCGGGCACAGACAAGGCTGTCTGTGCCACCTCAAAACCGCAGTTTGCTACTGCAATCCAAAAAGGATTGCCCCCGGGGAATTTCGGGAGGCCAAATAACTCTTGACAGATGTTCCTTCCCTTTGATATTATTAAGACAATCTCGTTTTCATCATAAGGATTGTATGATGCATCTTTTTTCTCTGTTCACCACAAGCCCAATATCCGCTACCTTGATCGAGAGTGGTTTGCACCTGTTGGGTATTATTATTGGGCTATTGCGCGCCGGTGGTGGGCAGATGAAACCAATTGTTGCATAAATCATTTGCGATTCCAAAGCCCATCACCAACCAGGTGATGGGCTTTTTTGTTGCCCTAGGAGATCAGGATGTTCAAGGATGTGCCAAACAGTATTGATTTTGTTGCCCAGGAGCACGAGGTGTTGGAGTTCTGGGACAAGCACCAATGCTTTGCGAAACTTCGGCGGATAAGAGAAGAGGGAGAACCCTGGAGTTTTATCGATGGACCGATCACGGCGAATAATCCAATGGGAGTTCATCACGCCTGGGGACGGACTTACAAGGATCTCTATCATCGATTCAAAGCGATGCAAGGCTGTCGTGCCCGCTACCAGAACGGCTTTGACTGTCAAGGGCTCTGGGTGGAAGTCAATGTTGAGCGTGATATGGGTTTTGAGACAAAGAGGGATATCGAGACATATGGTATGGCGGACTTCGTTAATGCCTGTAAGCGACGTGTCCTCCAATATGCTGCGGTTCAGACGGAGGAGTCGATCCGACTGGGCTACTGGATGGATTGGAATGATCCCGAACAGTTGCGCATGCTGGAATCCAAAATGGCTGAGGATCCCAATCAGGTCATCACCGTTGAGGGCGTCCACGGACCTGTCACGGATACTGTGGAGCAGATTGTAGGGCGGTTGGGCATGCCCGAATTAGGCGGATCCTACTTCACCTTCTCGAATGAAAACAACTACACGATCTGGTCTGTGCTGAAAAAATGCTTCGAGAATGGTTGGATTTACAAGGGGCGGGATGTCATGCCCTGGTGCGCACGTTGCGGAACCGGCATCAGCCAGCATGAGATCGTCACCGATGGATACCGCGAGTTGACACACAGAAGTATCTTTCTGCTCTTCCCACTGCGGGGCCGTCCCGGTGAGAGCCTGCTGGTCTGGACGACCACTCCCTGGACCCTCACAAGTAACGTTGCAGCGGCGGTACATCCTGACCTTGCCTATGTTTTGGTGGAGCAGGGCCAACACCGGATGTGGCTGAGCAAAGGTGCATTGGAAAACGCCCTTGAGGGGGCCTATCGTATAATCGACGAGAAGCCAGGTTGCGAACTGGAGGGCTGGCGGTATGCAGGTCCTTTCGACGATCTGCAAGCACAACAAGAATCGGGATCGGCCGCACAGCATCGCGTCATCCTGTGGAATGATGTGAGTGAAAACGAAGGAACGGGGATTGTTCATATCGCGCCTGGATGTGGTGCCGAGGACTTCAGTTTGAGCAAAGAGCACGATCTCCCTGTAATCGCACCTCTGGATGAGATTGGGAACTATATTGAAGGGTTCGGCTGGCTCACGGAACGCCAGGTGCATACAGTGGCCCAGGACATCTTCGAGAACCTTCAGCAGAAGGGAGTCGCTTATCGATTCGAAGACTACACCCATCGTTATCCCGTGTGTTGGCGTTGTAACGACGAACTTGTATTTCGTCTCGTCGATGAGTGGTACATCTCGATGGGAGAACAGCTCGACAAGCCTTATGAGGAAGTCACTGAGGAGGAAAAGCAGCGGAACCTCCGTTATCAGATGATGGAAGTTGTGCGTGATGGGACTCGGTGGTATCCCGATTTTGGACTCGCTCGGGAACTCGACTGGCTGCGCAACATGCATGACTGGATGATCTCCAAAAAGCGTTACTGGGGACTTGCACTTCCCATCTACGAATGTGATGCGTGTGGACATTTTCATGTGATTGGTAGCCTGGAAGAACTAAAGGAACGGGCAATCGAAGGTTGGGAGGAGTTTGAAGGCCATACGCCTCATCGTCCCTGGATTGATGCCGTGAAGATCGCATGTCCCAACTGCGCGGCAACGGTATCGCGCATCCCTGATGTGGGGAATCCCTGGCTGGATGCGGGGATTGTCACTTTCAGCACACTGCAATATCGGGACAACCATGATTACTGGAACGAGTGGTTCCCGGCCGATCTGATCAGTGAGAGCTTTCCTGGACAATTCCGCAACTGGTTCTATTCACTGATCGCGATGAGTACGGTCCTGGAACGTCGTGCGCCATTTAAGCATGTCTTCACGTATGCAACGCTGTACGCGGAAGATGGCCGGGAGATGCACAAGTCGTGGGGCAATGCAATCTGGTTTGATGAGGCTGCTGAAAAAATGGGCGTCGATGTCATGCGTTGGATGTACTGTGCCGCTCATCCAGAGCAGAACCTGCCTTTTGGTTACAAACATGCGGATGAGGTGCGCCGCCAGTTCCTGATCCCTCTGTGGAATGTATACAGTTTTCTGGTGACCTATGCGAATCTGGATGGATGGCGACCCGAACCTGAACTGTGGAAAACGGACCTCCGGCAAAGTCAGGCTTCCATCACTCACGTTCTGGATCGTTGGATTTTATCGAGGTTGCAGGGAGTTGTGAACGATGTCACCAAATGGCTGGATCGGTTTGAACCCGATAATGCCTGTCGTGATGTGGAACG
>JAJRTO010000222.1 GCA_024278235.1 Candidatus Poribacteria bacterium | reverse complement strand
CTGATCGGAGCTTCTTGTGAATGCGGGCTCGACAGAAGATGGATCTTCAGGGATATGATCCCCCTCAGATGGGGAATCACAATGGAAGAGCGGGTAGTAAAATCGCTCGGATTTGATGCCGAAAGCCCGATGGTCAGGATCGAAGTCAGTCGCATCTTATCGCTTGGGCAAGGGGCAACCGCAGATGGAGAAGCTGCGGCACTGCCACCCAATGTGTTCGGTGGGTACACGGAGGAAATCGTCGCTTTCGACGAACAACCTACCGTTGCAACGGTATCTCCTGTTCAATTCCGCGAGATGGCAAACCAGCAGCCAGATTCACCGGGTATCGGTTCGACTTTCCGAATCGCGTGGATCGTCGCTGTTGCGTTGGTTCTACTGATCCTCACTGGCGGAATCCTTATCCTGTTGCAGGCGCGGAGGAGGGTCTCATGAAGTTGTTTCAACTGATACTCAAAGAGGCATTCCACAGAAAATTGAACTTCCTGCTGAGTTTACTTGCCATAGTGACCGCAGTGGCTCTGTTTGCAGCCTTTCTCACGACGGCGCGGGCATCCAAACGCGAAACAACCCGCTTGATGCGTGATATCGGCTACAATCTACGCATCCTTCCCAAAGAGACAGATATGGAACGGTTTTGGCTCGATGGATTCTCTGAATATACGATGCCTGAGGAATATGTGGAACGTTTCGCCATGCAGGAAAACTTCTCGTATTCGCATTTGCTCGCGATACTTCAGCAGAGAGTACGGCTGCAAGACAGAGAAGTGGTGTTGACAGGCATTGGTCTTGAAGTGTCGCCCCCGGATAGAAAAAAACCTTCCATGATCTTCACAATTGAAGAGGGAACCGTCACTGTTGGATTTGAGATCGCACGCAGTCTGGGAATTCAAGAAGATGACGTGATCGAATTCCTCGGGCAACCGTTCACTGTCGTGAGGTGTCTCCCTGAGAGCGGCAGTAACGATGACATCCGCGTCTATGGGAACCTTCGGGACGTGCAGCGTCTTCTCAACATGGAAGGGGAAATCAACGAGATCAAAGCATTGGAGTGTGTCTGTCTCACCTCAGATGAAGATCCGCTGACTGTGCTGAGGACGGAACTTGCGGCGATACTTCCCGATGCGAAGGTGATTCAGATGGAGGCCATTGCCACGGCGCGCAGAGAGCAAAGGCTGATGATAGAAAACTACTTTGCGTGGATTATACCGCTTGTGTTGGTGGTTTGTGCTGTGTGGGTCGGGGCACTGGCCATGATGAACGTGCGCGAGAGACGTTATGAAATCGGTGTCCTCCGCTCTCTAGGATACGGCTCCTGGAAAATCGCCTCTATCTTCCTGGGAAAAGCGGTGGTGATAGGGATGATCGGGGCACTGCTCGGATTCGGGATCGGAACGACGGCTGCACTCAGTGTGGGGCCCGACATCTTCAAAGTGACAGCCAAGATGATCCGACCCGCCTATGCTCTGCTCGGATGGGCACTCCTTGTCGCACCGATGTTCGCTGCTCTTTCGAGCTTTATTCCCACGATGATCGCTGTTACCCAGGACCCGGCACTGACGCTCAGAGAAGAGTGAGAACATGATCCATCTTGAAAATGTCAGCAAGATTTATAGGACTGGTCGCGGCGAAGTCAGAGCACTGGATGCCGTGGATCTCCAGGTCGAATCGGGCGAACTCGTTGTGGTACGAGGCCCAAGCGGCAGTGGAAAGACCACGCTACTGTTGACCATCGGGGGAATGCTGCGACCGACGACAGGTCGGGTCCGCTTCGATGGAGCGGACCTTTATTCTCTGAACGAAAGGGCCCGGACGCGATTTCGTGCAGAGAATATCGGTTTTGTCTTCCAGATGTTCCACCTGCTGCCCTATCTGAACACTATCGACAATGTGCTTCTGGCTGCAGGCGCACAGGGTCGGCGAGCAGGGAAATCAGAAGCTCAAGAAATTCTTGATCGTTTAGGTTTATCGGAACGTGGACATCACAAACCTTCCCAGCTCAGTGCGGGAGAAAAGCAGCGCACGGCGATCGCACGCGCGCTGCTCAATCAACCGAAACTGATCCTGGCGGATGAACCGACAGGCAATCTCGATCCCGAAAATGCTTCCGAGGTCATCGGTGATCTGGTGGAGTTCCGGCATCGCGGGGGCACGGTTATCGTCGTCACACATGGTACAGTGGCCGATCAGTATGCGGACCGCGTCATCTATCTGCGGGAAGGTCGCTGTTTGGCCGCTGGTGAGTCCTGATATGCAAAAGAACGCTTCCCGCAGAATCCTCTGGGGGCTGGTATTCGTACTATTTGACATACGTTTCAATTCCATCGATCTCATCCTGCCCGACTTCATCGGTTATATCCTCATCGCGCAAGGACTCAGGGAATTTGTCACCGCGCAACGCGCCTTCCGGAAAGCCCGATATTTGGCCATCCTGATGATCTTTCTCTCTCTGCCAAACCTCGTGGATTGGCAAATCGATCTTGGAGAACGCCGTCTGTTCAAGGGCAACCTGAGATCTTTTTTGACAGGTGATTTGAGTGCTTTACTGCCCAGGCAGATAGACTCGATGACACTCGTGTCTACTGCCACTGAAAGTGAACTCATCGATAGAGGTAGAACAGCCAACCCAACGAAGGACAAAGACCACGTATTGGGAGAGTACTCCGATGGAACGACCGTTCTGATTCTACGCTATCCATCGTCTGAAGAAGCTCTTGCTGCAATGCAAGCGAAATATGAAGAAGATTACGGCGAGGGATATTTCGGGCAAGGAGTTGCGATTCAGGGAGGCAAATCGACCTCTGGCGATGGCGACACTATATTCACACGGCGTGCCACCAGGGAGACGAATGAGAGAGCCGTTTCGCTATGGTGGAATCGAGGGTGGGATTGGTGGAATCCGTGGAGTTGGACCCGACCAGGTGGGGGCTGGTGCAAACGGAACCTGACAATTATCGAGGGGACGCCCGATTCCGTGGCAACGTTTCAGGCATTTCGACAGAACCAGGATAAACCAGGGGCGATCAGGGTAACTATCCATCCCCTCTTCCCGATCCTACTCATCGGAGGGATCATCCATCTCCTCTTGATTTGGCATCTATGTTCTGGCATCCTTGCATTGGCCACATCCTCGGGCAAGGAACGTCTCGCAAAACTTGCAAAGAGACGAAGGCGTCTCTATCTAACCGTCACAATTATTGGCTGGGTATTCTCGGTGCTCCTCTTCATTGCTCCGAGATTTGACACTATCCAACCACGAACGTTCGTAAGCTTCACCATCAGGGATATCATCCAGTTCATCGTCCTGTTGCTGATCATTGGACTGATGAGAAAATCACTCCCACTGCTCGATAGTTCCGATGTATCTCAACCTGTTCCCATAGAAAACCGATCCTAGGGACGTATCTGCTGGAATCAGACGGTCAAATCCGGTCCCTTGTATTCGACGTGGACGACCCGACAACGAACGAAGCAGGACGCCAGCAGGCGCACCAAATGGCAATCCACAAATTCGGATTCAAAGGCAGGCAATAGACTATCGAACTCCTCGACGGTATAGCCGGTCATCGCCAGGAATCGCTCTGCTTTCTGAGACAGGGTATCGTAGCCGGGGCCTTTCCAGGACGCGGATACTTCCCCAACATCGTCTACCACCAGCAGCAACGTATTCGCGTGCATCTGTACTGCGCCTGGGATTTCAGTGAAGACGAACCCCTGCTGATAGTGAGTAATGAGCATGCCGCTTTGAGATTGCTGTATAGTTGAAAGGCCACGAAAGGTTATACGAAGACGCCAACCACTAGCGATTCTCATACAGAGGAGGGATAAATGCCCATCAACGCTGAACACAGAAAAAACGGGGGTAAGACAGGTTCAGATCGCATTTTCTATTGGCATCAAGGAAAAAAGAGGGTATAATGTGTCACTGAATCCTGAAGGCATATTAGAGTCCAGATGCCTTTTCACGTTTGGACTTTGTTTGGTTTTTCGCGTCGCAGGGGGATCGTTGTCGATTCCCACGGTGTCCATCCAGCGTTTGAGACGCTCTTTGAAGGGGGAATCTATGAAAAACGGTTTGCTTGTCTTATGCAGTTTCCTGTTCATTCTTGTTGCTAGTGTGGATGCTGTCGTTGTGAATATCCCTGACCCCAATTTGGAGGCAGCAATACGCAATCAATTAGGTATCCCGACAGATCCGCTCACGGATGCGGATCTCGCGAATATCACGACTCTGGATGCTGCCAGCCAGAGCATCGCCGATCTGACAGGACTCGAATTTTGTGTCAATATTCTGGAACTCGGCCTGAACTCGAACCAGGTCAGCGATATCAGTCCACTCTCCGGTCTGACCACCCTACAGAAACTTGGGCTCAATGCGAACCAACTCACCGATATTAGTGCCCTCTCCAATCTGATCAATCTGAGTGAAATGGATCTCGGCTCGAATCAGATCAGTGATGTAGGTCCGCTCTCAGGCTTGACTGGTATGACGAGACTGGGGTTGACCTACAACCAGATCAGCAATGTAGGGCCTCTTTCCGGTTTGACGAATCTGACGGAGCTAGGATTGACTGGTAATCAGATCAGTGACATTGGTACGCTCTCAAGTCTCACTGGACTGCGAAAGTTAGGACTCGAAAGTAACCAGATCAGTGACATTGGCCCACTCTCAAGCCTGACCAGTCTGCTGGCTCTCACCGTCAGTTCGAATCAAATCAGTAGTATCAGTGCACTTGCCAACCTGACAAATCTTATGTACCTGGGAATCAGCTCGAACCAGATCAGTGATATCAGCGCGCTTTCAGGCTTGTTCAGTATAGTAAGCATTGGGATGGTGTCGAACCAGATCACGGATCTTCAGCCTCTGGTAGATAATCCTGGCCTCGGATCGGGGGATAGTGTGGATGTTCAATTCAATCCCTTGAGCACAACGTCGCTCACCGAGCATATTCCAACACTGCAATCCCGAGGGGTGAGTGTCACCTACACAGAAGGAGCTGTCCCCGTGGAATTGGTATCCTTTACTGCTACTGTGGTTCCGAAGGGCGTTCGCATCGAATGGGGCACCGCATCTGAAACGAACCATCTCGGGTTTCATGTCTATCGCAGTCAAACGAAGGATGGCGATTATATCCGTATCACCTCGGCGATCATCAAGGGAAACGGTACGGACTCGACCCCCCATGACTACAGTTTCATCGATGAAGGTGCGGAAGTTGGCAATACCTATTGGTATCTTCTCGAGGATGTCGCATTCGATGGTGCGACGAAGCGGCTGGAATCCATCCGAGTGACCATCCAGGAAGCCCTGATTTTGAAGAATAAGCTGGCCACACTGTGGGGAAAGATGAAACAGAGGACGAAATAGGACGGAAGGAGAACCCAATACAGGAGAAGCCTTTATGTACCAGCAACTAGCTGAGGTTACACTTAAGTCGCGTGAACAGATGGAAGTCGGGGTTATCTGTGCTCCTGATGAAGCATTCGTGGGACAAATCGAGCCATTTCTGGGACACAAGGGGGGATACTGGAACTGGCATATTGAACGCTGCATGCAGGAGCCTCTTGATGAATTGGAAACTCGATTCTATATCGGGCAGATCGACGGACAGATCATCAGCAATATCATGACAGTTGAACATCGTGGGGTAGGAATCCTGGGCCATGTTTTCACATCGCCTGATCATCGACGCAAGGGGGCATGTAAGGGCTTGATGCTGCACCAAATGGAGGATTTTCGGAGGCGAGGCGGACGCGCACTCTATCTGGGAACAGGCTATGACAGCCATGCCTATCATATATACGCCAGCTTTGGATTCCAGAGCGTCATGTCCCATTCAGGGTTCATGCGTTATTGGGTTGAGCCCGATTTCGAGGGGCACTACTTCCAGCAGGCAGAGGTCCATGTCAAACCAGTCGAATGGCATGATTGGGGAAAAATAACGGCACTTACAGGGATTGTCGGATACGATTACCTGCGTAGTATCGCATTTGGGATCTATGGACCCACTAACTTCGAAGGTGGCTTCCTGGGACTCAAGCGAACTCTGGGGGATTCAGACCATTATCTTGCAGCGCATCTACTCGAGACGGATACAGGGGCGATTGTTGGATTCCTAACACTTGTCCGAGAGGAACGCTGGCAGCCCGAGAGCTACCTCATGGATATTTTTGTCCATACCGATTTCTGGGGAAAGGCGAGCACACTGCTGGATGCGGTCGAATGGCCATCCGGCAAAGTCCAGTGCTACGCCGATGCGACCAGTCTGGATAAGATCGAGCATCTGTCAGAGTATGGGTTCATGCGTGAAGCGGTGCTACAGAAACAGATATGTAGGGGAACAACCTGGATGGATGTGCAGATCTTACAGCGTCGGTCTTAAGCGATTTTCTCTATTCGGCCAGCATTTCATTCAGACGCTTCGTAGATCTCCGCCGGGCCGAAAGTATCGGGAAAGAATGGGCGCAAAAACTTGCGGACTTCCCAGCAGAAACCACATTTTTGTGGGTAGCCGTCGCGAGCTTGATAGCCGTATTCCTCAGCAAGTTCCAGCAAGGCATAGGGGCCACGCTCATAAACCATGCGGACGAGGGGGTTTTGGGTGTGAAACCCCTCGCGCATCCACTCGATAAGCGGCTTCTCATGAGCGTTGCCGATAATGATACCACAACATGTCTGGATGTTCCCATAAGGGTCGACATGGATCTCCCACATGTCATCCGGATCGAACTCCGAACGGCAATCTTCCACAGAAGAGGCCCCATGCCAGAGCGGGTCTTGTGCCAGATTTTCAAGGAGCCGATCGGGGAAGTATTCTGCCAGCACGTTGCCGGCGCGTCCTACCAGTCGTGGCGGATGCCGACGTGTATGTTCCGCAAGAGCCTGTGAGTCAGGGCTGATGGTATGAAGCTCCTCCAGATCACCCACAGAGAGATCGGATGCTGCAACGTTTTCTTTCCCAAAAATCTCCACAGCCCAACGATAGGCGCGTTCCCGACGCGCCGGCGAGACAAACTCCTGGTGATAAGGATCCGCGCTGATCAGGACACCACGGATTCCCACCGCCTGTAACTCCTCATATCGCTCCCGAGCCGTGATCTCATCAGCACACCACGAGGCGTTCGTCTCAAAAAAGTGGGGAGCTACCCCCTCGGAGTGAGCCACCTGACAGATCGCAAGCATCTGTGGGTAGTACATCATGGCCTCACCACCGGCGATATGGATGACTCGATCCGTCGCCCGCAATTGTCGCATAAACTCGATGCCATCCTCGAGATTTACACAGACATCCGGTTGGCCGGGGCTGCAGTTGAAAAGACAGTGTTTGCAGGCAATGGTACAACGGTAGGTAAACAGCAGACTGGCAACATACTTGATGCCGATGGCGCTGGCAACACCGACTTCAGCAATCACATCATCAACGGGCAGCGTACGCAAGCGAGGTTCCATGGACGCACGAGTCCTTTCTGCTTGCAGGGAGCTAATAGACGTACAGATTGCCGTAGGGACGATTGGTGTATGGGATCAATTTGACGAAGGGATGGTTCATGACCTCATCGTAGTTCCACCCTGTGTCCTCACAGTATTCCTTTAGTATCTCAGTGAGTTCCTTGTGGTCTTCATCATCCAGCTCATAGGTTCGTAGCCCTTTGCCGAGGAAACGTTCCTCAACATTGCCTCGCAAGAATATTTTGCCACCATGCATCCCTGTGCCCACATAATCCCCAACCAGCGGCTCCCCATCTTCACAATTCATACCGAGGAGGATGAGTCGGCCACCCGCGATGTATTCTCCGAAGAAATCCCCGGCCGTTCCGCCGGCGACCAGGATGGGAACCCAGTGTTGATACTCCTTCATATGGATGCCGACTCGGTAACCGACGTCCCCCTGCACAAACAGCTTACCACCGCGCATTCCATATCCCAGGACATCTCCGGCGTTGCCTTCGATCACCACTTTGCCGGCATTCATCGTGTTGGCAATGCCATCCTGGGCGTTGTTGTGCACGAGGAGCGTGGGACCATCCATGAATGTAGCGAGGTCATTTCCCGGAACGCCGAAGATCTCGATGAGCACCTCTTCGCCGGGAACACCATCGCCAATGTAACGTTGACCATTGATATTGTGCAGAACAATGTGCTTTTCGCCCTGTTGGACAAGTTTGTGAATCTGATCGTTCAATCGTTTGTAGTAAACACCCTGGGCATCAATCTCTATCACATCAACACCTCATCCTCAAGTTGGGCAACCACCGGGTCTCCTGCTCGTGGGGTCCACACCTCATCGAGATCCTTGCAGATCTCACGGATGCCCGCCTCTTCGCTTGAGACATAGATCGTATCTCCTTTGCGACCAGCGACGAGTGGGCGTAGCTTGACACGGTCATTGATGGCTACCATCTGTCCCCGGCGGCCAAAAATAATGGCAAAAGGACCATTGGCCAACATGCTCCCGTATACCATACGAACTGCCTTGTATATCTTGTGCTCCTCGGGATCCATATGCTCAATGTCTTTCCAGAAGGGCGCTGACATGACCTTGCAAGCTATTTTGAGCGGAACTCGATGTCGTCTGAGCAGCAGATCCAGGATATAGGCCATCACCTCCGTATCCGTGCGCATCGTGCACCGATACCCAAAGGTCTCCAGATAGCGTTTGTTGATCCCATAGGATGAGATCTCACCGTTATGGACAACGGCCCAGTCGAGAATCGTAAATGGATGCGCCCCCCCCCACCATCCCTGTGTGTTGGTTGGGAAACGTCCATGAGCAATCCACGTATACGCTTCGTATTCTTCGAGCCGGAAGAAATGACCGATATCTTCGGCGTATCCGACTCCCTTGAATGCTCCCATATTACGTCCGCTGGAGACAACGAATGCCCCGGAGATATTATCGTTGATGCGCATGATCTGGCGAACCACATAGTCATTCTCATTCTCACCGGGAGCCATGCAGTCGGGCCTGGTGTGAACGAAATAACGTCGGAACAATGGTGGATCCTGAATTCCCGGAACCAGTCGCGTCGGAATTTCTTCTCCAAGCGACACCTGAAACTGCTCGTCAATCAAGGATTCTGTCTGTTTCTTCGCTTCAGAATCATCGTACATCAGATGAAGTGCATATTCATCTTTGTGTTCGGGGTAGATACCGTAGGCAGCAAAGCCCCCACCAAGTCCGTTGGATCGGTCATGCAGCAACGCAATGGACTGGATGATATCTTCTCCCCCCACACGTTTCCCATCCTGGTGCATGAAGCCCGATAAGCCACAGCCAGAGATGGATTTCTCATCATGTGGGTAGGCGTCTTTAATGACCATGTTTTCTCCTTATGGGTTCATAGGCTTCGGCCTTGCCCATTAGCTCGTATGCTATCTAGACGCGCCGGGTGAGCCGGGATACACGAAACTCCTTGGGTAAAGATAACAGTCCAAAGTCGTCGCTCATGAGCGTCGCTTTGAACGGGGCCACGTTCACACGATCCTGGATCAGCCCTGTCAGGATGCCCGCACGGTCAATGTCCTTGACGAGCGCCATTCCAACGATGATGTTGTCTTTGAGGACGATTCGTCTGTGGCTCTTCGTGTCCCAATCAGTTTCTTCGAGAATTTCATATGCCTCAATATCCGGCGGATTGGACAGGCCCGCGGAGATCGTGGGTAGATCGAAAAGGGCGATGGAGTTCATGGGCATGCCACCCTCATATTCCGTGACGACGCCCGCCATATTGAGTCCTGCTACACGGCCTTGACGGTATGCAAGGGGCCAAATGGGCACAGGACGATTCATATCAGCGACGATGTCGTAACCTTCGGCAACATCTCCGGCTGCATAGATGTCAGGATCGCTGGTTTGCATCCGTTGGTCGACAACAATCCCACGGTTCAATTTGAGGTCCGCATTCTCTGCGAGTTCCGTATTGGGGCGCACACCGATAGCGACGACAACCATATCACATGCAAGCTGATGCCCGTCACGTAACGTGACACCGGTGACCCTGTCTCCTTCACTGAGAATTTCCACCACAGAGTTCTCAGTGACGAGTTGCATACCCACATCTTCGCGCAGGTGTTTTTCCATAATACGCGAACCCGTCTCGTCGAGCGCGGTGCTCAGGATGCGGTTGGCGAGTTCTACGATAGTCGTCTGAACTCCCGCGATTTGCAGGGCCTCCGCAGCCTTTGTACCGATGAGGCCACCCCCGATCACGACAGCATTCTGAGCCTCACTGGCAATCTCAGATACTCTCTGTGCATCGGACCACTTGGTGAAGGTAAACACACGCGGGTGATCACTCCCTTCCATAGGGGGCACGAATGGCACGCCACCAGTGGCCAAGAGCAGTTTGTCATAGGGTATCAGATCACCATTCTGAAGCTGTACCTTCCTGTCTGCGGGATGGACTGCACTCACTCGCCGTCCAAGCAACGGGCTCAGACGGAGTTTCTCATAAAACTGGGGGTCTCTGTAGTACATTTCCTCGGAACGATGAACGTGTCCGGCGAGCAAATCCGAAATCATTGGTCTGGAATAGACCGTGTGAGGTTCATCAGAAATGATAATAATCTCACCTGTTTCATCTACGGAGCGAATCCCCTCAGCAGCCGCGATTCCGGCTGCGGAATTTCCAATGATGACGTAGTTCACCTGATTACCTTTCCTCAAACACAAGTGCACGGTTAGGGCATGCCTCAACGCATGCAGGGATTTCACGT
>JAJRTO010000221.1 GCA_024278235.1 Candidatus Poribacteria bacterium | reverse complement strand
CTCGCTGGTGGTTCCGTTGGCGATCCCCACTCGCACTGTGACGGTGAACCCCAGGCGGCTGCGATAGACCTTGTTCAGGCGGACGCTCAAGGCGATGACCGACATGGCCAGATCAATCATCCGGGTGACAATTCTCTCCATTGCTTCCGGTCGCTTTTTGGGAAGGACAACAGAATAGCCTGTAGGTGAGGTGGTGAGGTAGGCGGATTGATTTTGGGAGAGTCTTTTCAACTCCGTTGCCAGGCGTCTTTTGGCTAGGACGATCTTCTCCTGAAGCTCTTCGGAGCCTTTCTCTGCTGAGCTGATAAGGATGTCGAACTGGGCAACCACAACGGCGTGCTGCGCGGTGAGGTCTATAACCTGGGAAGGTGGTTTCAGGATGAGGTCGATTTTGTCTAAAAGGTCTTCGGCTTGCGGAATATCCGCCTTGGCCCCCAGGCGATTGAAGGTATTGAGAGCAGTTTGGACTGTGGATAAAATGGTGGGGTCTAAAGGTGTTCCCTCTGCGTGCATGGCGAGGCGGATTTCCGCCATCTCTATTTGTCGGCGAGCGAGTTCGAAATCATTCCCCAGGTCTTGGAAGAGCTTTTGGGCCTCTAAGTTTGCCTGGGTAGCCAGCTCCCAATTTCCCTTTTTCCAATGAATGTAGGATCTTATACGACAAATTTCTGCTTTTATCTCCTCAGATTGTAGGCCCGAGAGTAAGGTTTCCGCTTCGTTGAGCACAGATTCTGCTTGTAAGATTTTCTTTTTTTGTAGATATGCCTCGGCTAAGTAAGCTAAGGAATAAGCTAAAAGAGTATGATTGTTTTGAGTAAATGCAAAGTTCTTCCCAGTTTCGAAATCTGCAATAGCATTATCTACTTTTCCGTAGCGTAACCAAACGACACCTCTGTTGATATATATGATATTTCCTAAATATGAAGGGTTGTCCATCTGGGGTATAGAATCTAGTGCTAGATTCATATACTCTAAGGCTTCGGGATAGTGTCCCATATCAAAAAGTAGGAGACCTAAGTTTATGAAGCTGCCGTTTAGTGTCTGAGTGTCACCAATTTCTTGTTGGACATATATAGCCTGACGCAGAAATGTTTCTGCCTTCTCCCATTGACCTAGTCGATGATATAAGTGTCCGAGTGTAGTTTGGGAAGAAGCAGCTCCCCAAATATCGTCCATACTTTCGCGTAAGATCAAGGATTCGTGTGCGTGAGTGACGGCTCTATCGAAATCGCCGTACCCAAAATTGGCTGCGGCCAGCAGCTTGTGCGCGCTGGCAATGGTGCGGATGTCTTCTTGTACCTGGGCTAATTTCAGAGCCTGTTCACCCATTAATTTTGCTTCATCCATTTTCCCTTGGTAATATTTGCCCCATCCTGTTTCAAGATCGATACTTGGTTCGGAGAACGTTGTGCAAGAAGTTGGCAAGTTTTTCATTGCTTGAGAAGCACTGGCTAAGTGGCTAAATGCTTGATCGTAGTTTCCCATGTCATTGTGAACGCAACCCAGGCGAAAATGCACATCCCCTAGTCGATAATTCATAAGTGAGGGATGGGAAATGAGTTGCTGAGCTATCTGCAATTGTTCTAGAGCCAGGTTACCTTTTCCAGTTCGCTGGTACAGTTCAGACAGTTCCAGGGAAATATCAACAGAGAGCGGTTGGATGCGTTCCTCGGGATCGATGAGTGCTTCGATGCGCTGATAATAGCTGATGGCCTCTTCGTTGGCATATCGGTCAGCAGCCTGTTTGGCAGCCTGGAGAAGATACTCCTTCGCTTTGGGAGACTTTCCGCGTTCTAAGTGATGGCCGATGGTGGCGGGAGAGTCGATGAACAGATCGGCTGTGGACCTTTGGATGCATTCGGCTGCTCGTAAATGCAGCTTTTGACGTTCTTCTTGGAGGATAGTTTCATAGATTGCCTCTTGCATTAACACGTGGCGAAAGGCATACATCGGCGTGCTCACCCCAGCGGAGCGGCGGACGAAATCCCTGGTTTCCAAAAGGTTCAGCTTGGAGCGCAACTCGTTCTCGTCCATCTGGAGGGTGCTAGCAAGCAGGGGTAGGTGGAAGATAGGCCCTAGAATGGCGGCCATGTCGAGGATGGTTTTCAGCTCGGCGGGTTGACGGTCATAGCGGCTGAGCATCAATCCGTTTACTGTATCCGGAACGGATTGGATGATCTCTTTCCAGCGCTCATCCAGTTGCCACCCTTCTGAGTTCTCGAAAATCACTTTTTCGTCCAATAGCATGCGGATTAACTCTTCGATCAACAGAGGACTGCCCCGGGTACGCTCATAGATCGTGTTTTTCAAGACCGGAGGAACCCGAATCTCTTTGAGTAGCAGGTCGATCAACCGATCGCAATCCTCGGCTGCTAGAGGATGCAGGGGGATTTCCACCAGGTCGTCCAGAGGATCGGCATCCGTCTGGAGATAAGCGAGCAGGGTGTTCCGGGCAGAGGCGCGGGAGATGAAGATAATCGAGAGGGGAGTTTCGTGCCTGAGTCCTAGCACGTGAGTCAGTGTGACCAGAGAGGAGTTGTCCGCCCATTGGACATCATCCAGGACGAGTAGCAAGGGACGCCGGTTTGCCAGCCAATTGAAAAGACGCCGGATTGCAGTGATGAGCCTCTGCTGTTGTAATTGGGGATCGCCATCCAGATTTTCGTTGACCGCTTCGCCAAACAACAGATCTTCCAGGATGGGTTGGACATCCCGCCCCAGTTGACCCATTGGAGAGAGTAGATTTGAGATTCGCGAGCGTTGAGACTTAAGAGAGTCGCCCGGGGATATGCCAGCCAGATTTTTCAGGATGGTGGTCAGGAGCGCGTAGCTAGTGGTTTCAAAGGGTGAGCAATTTCCATATACGACGGCGATCATTTCCGTAAGCGGGGTGACAACCTCATCCACCAGGCGAGATTTGCCGATACCAGCCGTGCCGGTGATCAGGGCGATTGATCCCTGCCGCCCCAGCCTCATTTTTTGTAGATTGCTCAGTAGAATCTCCACCTCTTGATCCCGTCCAATGAGCGGAGTATGTCTGCCTGAGAGGCCCCGGCTGGGCAGAGGAGTCAATCGTCGGCCGACCAGTTCGTAGGCGATGACCGGTTGGTCGATGCCTTTCAGGTGGAGTGT
>JAJRTO010000220.1 GCA_024278235.1 Candidatus Poribacteria bacterium | reverse complement strand
TCATCGTCAACACGGATGGTATCGATTTTGTTCACTACGAGGACGATCTGGTAGAACTCATCGAGGAAATTCAGCATATGCATTCTGGCAAGCGTTACTACGTACCTGTACTCAAGGGCGCAGAGATGTTTGGAGTTCAATAAATCTTGAGTTATGCCCTATCAACCTGCCAATCCCCTCATTGTCCAGGGAGATCGTTCCCTCCTGCTAGAAGTTGACCATCCCCTCTATGAATCTGCTCGGGATGCGTTGGCACGCTTTGCAGAACTGGAAAAAAGCCCTGAGCATATCCATACCTATCGTCTGAGTCCCCTGTCACTCTGGAATGCTGCGGCTGCCGGTATGAGTGGCGATGAGATCCTGGAATCCCTCCGTACGTACAGCAAATATGACATACCTCAGAATGTTGAAACGGAGATCCTCGACTACGTGTCCCGTTTCGGCTGCGTGAAACTACTCAAACAGGGACAGGAATTGGTGCTCTACTCTGAAGATCCGCTCCTCATTACAGAGATCACCCACCATCGAAATGTACAGCCCTGGCTGGACAAAAGACTGGATGAACACACCGTCCGGATTCCCGAATTCGCACGTGGACACCTCAAACAGGCATTGATCAAGATTGGTTTCCCGGCGGAAGATCTGGCAGGTTATGTTCAGGGGGCGACTCTTGATTTTGCCCTGAAATCTGTGACCAGGGAGAAGAAACCTTTCCGACTCAGGAAATATCAGATGGAGGCTGCCGATATCTTCCATGCAGGCGGCGGCCCCCACGGCGGCAGTGGAGTGATCGTTTTGCCTTGCGGCGCCGGCAAGACCATCGTCGGGATCGGTGTCATGCTTCGAACCCGATGTGATACGTTGATCCTCTCCACCAATACAGTGGCTGTGCGTCAGTGGATTCAGGAATTACTGGACAAGACGGATCTCACACCAGAACAGATTGGCGAGTACACAGGAGATCGCAAGGAGATCCGCCCTGTGACCATTGCAACCTATCAGATTCTCACTTACCGCCCCAGGAGTTCAGAAGATTTCGTACATCTCGGCATTTTTTCGGATAGAAACTGGGGATTGATCATCTATGACGAAGTCCACCTACTGCCTGCTCCCATCTTTCGGATCACCGCCGAGATACAAGCACGACGCCGGTTGGGTCTCACAGCAACGTTGGTACGCGAAGATGGGCGTGAGGATGATGTTTTCAGTCTGATAGGCCCCAAGAAATATGATGTTCCCTGGAAAACCCTGGAACAACAAGGCTGGATCGCAACGGCTCATTGCTATGAGATCCGGGTTGCCCTCCCCCATGGGCGGCGTATGGAATATGCTGTTGCAGAAACCCGACAGAAATTCCGCATTGCATCTGAGAATCCTGCCAAGGATCCGATTGTGGAAAAGCTCGTCCGAAAACATCGGCAGGACCAGGTATTGGTGATCGGACAATACCTTGACCAACTAAGGCTGCTGGCAACGCAATTAGATGCTCCGCTCATTACTGGAAAGACCACCAATCGAAAACGTGAGAAACTCTACGAGCAGTTCCGAACCGGCGAAATCAAGTTGCTCGTGGTCTCCAAGGTAGCCAACTTCGCGATCGATCTACCAGACGCCAATGTGGCGATCCAGGTATCGGGGACCTTCGGTTCACGCCAGGAAGAAGCACAGCGTCTTGGTCGCATTCTCCGACCTAAGTCGGATGGCTCTCTCGCTCATTTCTACTCGATTGTCACCCGTGATTCCAGAGATCAAGAGTTTGCAGTGAATCGTCAATTGTTTCTCACCGAACAGGGATACAAGTACATTATTCTTGATGCTGATTCACTCGACAAACTCCTGTAATCGGCTGCGAACGCACGCCCGCCGACATCCCCACGACTTTTCAATCAAGTTTCGCCTCGCCGTTTCCGATATATTAGGAACCTCAGTAGATCACAATTCTATGGTAGGAGTCTCCCGGCCACGATGATCGCGTCCAGGAAGACGCTCCCACGGCGAAAATGTGAGGTGCTGAACCTATCCGAAGTGGCCCGGTTGTTTCGCCGGGATGAGAAGATCCAGGTAATACACAATGGGTTGGGCAATCCGTTGGGGATCTTCCTCGTCTACTATTCGGATGGACACGAAACTTTCACACACAATTTCACACACACGTTTACTCTATTATGGAGGGCACAGATGTTCCAGAAACGAATCATCAGATACTACCTTCCCTTTCTCCTAATCCTTCTCCTGACCGGAACAACGCTGGCAGGCTCGAAGTTTGTCAATGCCGAGAAAGGTGGCACTGTCTCTATTGCCAAAGGGGCAAAGCTCACCATACCGGCAGAGGCTCTTTCGACGGATGCATGGATCGATGCGGATTACATCGAGGGAGTTGACACGCTTGTTTTCGAGTTCAGCGCAAGTGTAGGTGATGATGATAAGGACAAAAATAAGGGTAAGGAGGATGACGACGCAGAGGAGGAGGAAGAGGAAGATGGGGACGTAAACTTCAATGCTCCCGTTATCCTGAAAGTCCCGTACAGCATTTACAAAGATGCAGCCTCCCTTGAACTTTACGGCGATGACGGTAGCATACTAACTCCGCAGATCAGTGGCGAAGATGGACCCATCTATTATGAACTGCCACACTTTTCCTCGTATTACTTTGACAGGCGTTAGGAACGCGGGTTTTTCAGTGAGTCCTGTAGAGCATGCAGCTTGCTCGTTCATAATACGGAATCCGGAGAACACGCTGGCAGCATGCTCTACTTCCGCCGTAAGTGGAACGCGGGTTTTTCAGTGAGTCCTGTAGAGCGTGCAGCTTGCTCGTTCATAATACGGAATC
>JAJRTO010000219.1 GCA_024278235.1 Candidatus Poribacteria bacterium | reverse complement strand
GCGCCTATTGGTAAGAACAATCTGGTAAGAACAATCTGGCAAGAACAAGCGGGGCCGCATGCTCTAAGGAACAAGCGGGCCGCATGCTCTACTTCCGCCGTGAGTGATTCTCATAGAGCGTGCAGCTTGCTCGTTCCAGTGCGCCTCTTGGTAAGAACAATCTGGTAAGAACAATCTGGTAAGAACAATCTGGTAAGAACAATCTGGTAAGAACAAGCGGGCCGCATGCTCTACGGAACAAGCGGGCCGCATGCTCTACGGAACAAGCGGGCCGCATGCTCTACTTCCGCCGTGAGTGAAAAACTCGTAACTCCACTTCGTTCCGTGCCTCACTACGAACAGCGAGTGGATCAACACGGATATACTGAGCGCAAATGAGATCTGTGAGTATCCTCTGTAGGAGAGTGCTCCTGCACTCGATTCGCGGCCAGGAGACCGCTCCTACCATTTCGCAAAACCTAAATGCGCTCAGTATAGGAAATGGGCAATATCAATGGAATTATTTGACGCCATTCACCATAGGCGGACTCACCGGGACAAGATGTCTTCACGGCAGATCCCCGAGGACGACATCAACAAGCTCATCGGAGCGGCGATGTGGGCTCCTTCTCCGTTCAACGTGCAGCCGTGGGAGTTCATACTCATCACGGGGGATCGGATCAAATCTCGTCTGGCTGAAGTCACCGCCCGATCTATTCAGCAGCAATTCAAGGATCCGCGATTCCTCGACGCGAATCGCCGGTGGATGCGTCTGACCCGCGAAGACTGGGAAAACGCCGGCGATGGTGTGCTACTGGAGCATCATATTTCGCTGCCACCTTTTGTCAGAGATCCTGCACGGCTCCGTCCTCTCCTCGAGAACGCTCGTCATCTCAGTTTCCTGGGACAACTTGGCGCTGGCAAACTGCCCGCTCGTGAATTCGCTCAGTGGGTAAAAGAGGCCCCCCTGCTGATCCTGATACTCATCGACTGGCGGCGACAGTGCCCCGGGGAGGGGGGCAAGGACTGGATGTTGTTGGGCATGGGGGCCATGATCCAGAATCTACTCCTTGCAGCCACTGCACAGAACATCGCCACACAGTTTATCAGTGCTCCCATCGAATCATCGGAAGATCGTCAGTGTGTTCGGCAGATAGTCCACGCACCGGATGGGTTGGAGCCGATCGCTCTGTTGCGTCTGGGATACCCGGAAATCCGGGAAACCGGAGAGCCAAAACTGGATAGCAGCGAGCGGGAAACCGTGGATAGTGTGCGTCGGCGAGATTTTGTTCACTATGAGATGTGGGGGGAGCGTAGCCGTAATCCATAATCTCCCTTGACACCTGGTGTCCTTACTCGTACAATATAGGGCGCATTTAGGAGGTGACTATGCCAACATACGAATATGCATGCTCCAGTTGTAAACACCAATTCGAACGTTTTCAGCAGATAACAGAAGAACCTGTGCAGACCTGCCCTGAATGCGGCGGGTCCGTGAAGCGGCTGATCAGTGGTGGCGCAGGGATCATCTTCAAGGGATCAGGATTCTATATCACAGATTATCGCAGTGAAAGCTACAAAGCTGCTGAGAAGAAAGAGAAATCTGACTCAGGAAGCGCATCCAGCGGATCAAGTGACAGTAAATCGAGTGATAGTTCGTCGGGCAACAACCATTCAAGTACCACTAAATCGGAATCTAACACGTAGCCCATAAGCTGAATCAACATGTCCTACTTACTTTTGAACTGGCTCATCCTCAGTGTCTCGGTTCTCATTGTCACCAAGCTCATGTCGTCCGTTCAGATCCGAAATTTCGGCACGGCTCTCGTGGTAGCATTGGTCTATGGAATTCTGAAACTCGCGCTAACCAAGATCCTGGTCATCCTTTCGCTCCCTCTGATCATCCTGACGCTTGGGCTATTTTATCTCGTGATCAACGCTTTCCTGCTCTGGATTACGGACAAGCTCATCGATGGTTTTGAGATCAGAGGATTCTTCAGCACTATTATCGCTTCTTTCCTGATCTCTGTTATCGATACTATTTTGCACTGGATGATCCCTGGGGTCTAATGATGGTTTCGCAGTGCAGATTCAGGAAACACCGTTGGGATTGTGATGCGAAGAAACCCGTTTTCTTCAGGGAAGAGGCCGTTGCTCGTCGCCACCGAAACTCCAGAAAACGGGTTTCTGATTCCCCACGATGTCCCCCTGGTATTGCAGTAGGAAATCCATTGAGATCCGATAGGCTTCACCTGTTGTGAAGCCAGTGTTCTCCTCGTCCACAATGCCCCATTGGTCCTATCTGAATCCCATCCAAATACTTGTTTGTGCTCTATGTCAACCACAGGAGGTAGCGAAGTGTCCCATGAAATACTCAGTATCATAGGTATGTTGTCTCCAGCGATCAGTGGAAATCAAGATGTCCGGTCTGATGCGATCCCCAAAGCCACGTTCTTTGTGTCAACGGAAGGTGATGATGCCTGGTCCGGGCAGTTAGCCACACCCAACGCGGAGGGAACGGATGGCCCTTTTGCCACCATCCCGAGAGCAAGGGACGCCATACGTGAGATAAAGGCAGAGGGTGAGTTCTCCAAACCAGTGACTGTGATGGTACGCCATGGGATCTACTTCCTCGAAGATAGTATCGCTTTCAAGCCCGAGGACAGCGGCACCGAGGAGTGTCCTATCACCTACATGGCATATCCGGGTGAGAAACCTGTGATCAGCGGCGGCAAGCAGATCAAAGGCCCCTGGAAGCCCTACCAGGGAGAGATCATGGTCTGCACCATTCCGGAAGTCAAGGAGGGGAAATGGTATTTCCGACAGCTTTTTGTGAATGGCGAGAGGCAAACCCGGGCACGCATCCCAACTGAGGACTACTATTTCACAGAGGAAGCGGTGGACGATGCTGCCTTCAGGTATAAGCAGGGGGATTTCCAGAGATGGCGTAACCTGAATGACATCGAAGTGGTTGTCTTTCACTCCTGGAACGAATCGCGGTTCCTTGTTTCTGAGTTGGATGAGGAACGGAGGATCGTGAAGTTTCTCGATCCAAATGCCAGGCATCCCATCGGTTGGCACGGTGCGGGTGGTGCAAACCGGTACTACATCGAAAACGTGTTCGAGGGATTGCAACATCCTGGAGACTGGTATCTGGATAAGCATACGGGTGAGCTTTACTATTGGCCTGTCGATGACATCGATAAGTTGGCGATCCTTGCGCCTGTTCTCAACCAACTCGTCCGATTCGAGGGAGGCTTGAAGGAGAGACATGTCCAGTACGTCAACATGCGCGGCTTCACTTTTGCCGATACGGATTGGACACTTCCGGAGAAGGGCTATCCCGATTGTGGTGACGTCGGCGATATCGTGTATCCCTCCGCAATAACGCTCGAAAACGTGAGATACTGTGCCTTCGAGAACAACTGCATCCGGAACGTGGGCACTTATGCTCTGGAACTCACGGGTTATGGCAATCGAATCATCGGGAACGATATTTTCGACACGGGTGGTGGGGCGATCATCAGCCGCAACTATGATGAAGAACTCAACGTGATCTCATATAACCACATCCATCACTGCGGAGAAGTCTATCCCAGTGCCGTTGGGATTAACATCGATGATGGGGGAGGAATGATCGCACATAATCTGATCCACAATATCTCCCATTCGGGCATCTACACACGTCATTGGGCGACGGACCATCAGGCGCAGGAGAGGGAGAACCAGGAACAAGGTCTGATCATCGAGTACAACGAAATCTACGACGTGATGGAAAAGATCAACGATGGCGGGGGATTGTTCGTGCGCGACTCGAACATCATCATCCGGAACAACCTGATTCACGATGTTTATTCCTACTCGGATCGGTGTCCCGGATGGGGCATCTACCTCGGTTGTGAGACGCGAGACGCGCTCGTCGAGAACAACATCGTCTATCGGGCTCGTGAGATCATCCATGTGTGGTACTATGACCGAAATATCATCATGCAGAACAACATCTTCATCGATGGCGAGATCAGCCAGATCAACTATCAGAACCCGGGGCATCTTAGCCATGAAAAGATCAAACTGCTGAGGAATATCCTCTGTTACTCGGGGGCTGAATCGCTACTGTTCAGGTTGAGCGGGGAACGATCCCTTCCGCTGGAGTCGGACTACAACGTTTTCTTCCATACAGGTGGTGAAGAGTTGATCAGTCGAGGTGCTCCGGGTTACGATTCGTTCGCCGAGTGGCAGCAGCAGGGACTGGATGTCCATTCTATCGTTGCCGATCCGTTGTTTGTGGATCCGGAGAATGATGACTATTCGTTGAGGCCCGAATCTCCCGCATTCAGACTGGGATTCAAACCGATTGATATGTCCACAGTGGGTCTCAGGGCTCACAACCTTCATGCGTGATCCGCATGAGGTCTCATTGACGATGCTTTCCCCTGGAACATTACCTGATCGGGCTGGTCACTCGCGTAATGCATTCGGGTAAATCGTCCGCACATGCTCTCAACTCCTTTCGAGTACCAGCACCCAATCTTGAAAAATTGGCGTTCGGGCCAGTGGGATCTTCCAGTCTCCCTGCTTGTCGGGTTTGACGGAGCCCAGATCCTGCTGTTCACCATTCACGGGATTGAACAGATAGGCTCGATACTGTACGTCCGGTTCGATGGTTTTGAGCGTCATTCCCCACACGCCGCTGGGCATAAACAACACCCGGACTTTGCGCGGGATGCCGCTCGCATAAGGAGCATTGGGCCGATCTTTCGTTCCATGCGGTTCCACCCATTCCGGGTGAGGCTCGAAATCCCACCACTCGTATCGCTCAAGGAGTTGTTTCCCGATACCCACCTGGCCGGATCCAGGCAACTGTGATGCTTCCTCCCAGGGAGTATTTCCCCATGTCATCCCATGAGGCGATGGACCGTAAGGCTGATCCGCCGTATTCACCTGCCAGATACCATTGGCTCCATAGGTATGGCCACACGCACCAGAGAGCATACATACCCAGAACATGAACCGCTGGATCTCCTGCCGACAAGCCTCACCGATCCCCTCATAGCAGACTTCACTGTTCAGAACAGGGATGGTCGGAGTTCGCGCATAAGCTGCATTGACGAGACGGATGGTGTTGGGAATGCTCCCCCGGTCGCCATGCCCGGTCTGGAGCATATCGAGATCGAGGCACAGTGTATCCTCAACCTGATCGCGTGCGGTGTCTGTCGGATGGATGGTTAGAGGATGGTGATAGGGATCGATAGAGCGCAGGTAATGCCCAAGCTCAGTCCAGCCTTTCTTCTGAAACTCGCGGTCTTCGTCGCGCTGTTTCGACAGGTAGTAGGGCATCGTGCCTTCGCCGGCCAAACACCAGACGACGGGATAGGAACCGTATCGGGCCACTAGGTATCGCCAGTGCTGCTTCATCTTCTCTATGCCCATCACGGGGAGGTAGTAACCCCAGCAGCCCAGGATACAGGGGAGCAGGCCGTTCTTCACAAGGTGATGAATGCGCAAGTCTGCCATGTCAAAATAGGAAGGGCGGATACGTGTGAACCCCTCCTCCCAGGGGAACCCCGCCTCATTCACGCTTCGTTCATCGAACGCAGGCATGTCAGGGTAAATCCCCGCGACGATCTGAATCACGGTGAAGCCTTTTTGTGCGCGATCCACCGTCAGTTTGTGGAAATCTCCCGGCCAACCCAATCGCTTGCAAAGGCCCATCCACCACGTATCACCGAGCCAGAAGAACGGCTGTCCATCCAGATGTTCCAGATAGCGACGATTTCCACTCATTTGGAGTGGGCCATGACGTAGCAATGGATTGCTGCCTTGATAGGGAACCACTTCCAATCGCCCTTCCTGCTCATGCAGACCGGGATCGGATGTATCAGAACAGATGGATCGCCAGTGATGCACTCCCATTTTAGGTGAACTGTAGCGGACACTCCAGACATGATCTCCTGCCCAGAACGCCGGCACAAGGTGGTTTTCTCCATCTGGATCCGTGAACATCACGTCCAGAGTCACCTCGTTGAAGGGATCCGAATAGGATTTCCCCGACGAGAATGACCATTCTGTCATACAGTTCTGTGTAGCGTAGAACATACTGCCTCCCTCCAAACTCATCCCGGTTAGGGCTGACTTTTCAATTGTGCAAGGAAAGATTCCATATCTTTCTGGAACGGTTCAACAAGCTGCAAGGCTATCTGAACAACCTTGCCCACCCTCTCTGGATCCAGTTCGACACCGTAAGCATGACGAAAGAAATGCCGAAACCGACGCAACTCATCGAGCAACTCATAGGTAGATTCAGAGAGAAGTGCTGGTCGAATGCCCGCGATTTCAAGCCTCATACGTCGCAACAGATCTGCGTGGTAACGCGCCCCCTCAATGTGATTTTCAAAAAAGTTGGCGATTATCTGGAAGCACTCCTCATAGGCCCCAAAAAGATTATGGATCTGATATGCCATGCTGTCAAGGTTCTCTGGTGTGTTCTTGTACGTTGCATGCCGCTGCCGAATACGATCATCGATCCGTTGAACCATACGGTAGCTTTCCCGAAGTTCAGCTTCCAACAGCACAAACGCTGGATTATCCATATATCTTCCTCCCTCTCCTACGGACCGACTCAGGGAAGGGATGGGAGTCCAGATCCATCACATCGGTCGATTTCCCTGTCGCATCCTCAAGTTCTTTCATGATCGATAGAAGATGTTCTGAGCAGCCACCTACAGCAACATCCACATCGGATTCTGACGTCCAACGGTGAGCTTCAAGTAGAGAACCGAGAATATAAGCGGATCGTATCGAATAGGTTTCCCGAAGCCCCATAAGGGTCTTGCGGACGATCTCTGCGAGATGCAACCGCTCCTGCTCGAGACGTTCCCGGCGTTGCCTCAATAGTTGCTCACGTATACGGGTGTCGAACATGAACTCTTCTCTTGTTTCACGACGGATGGGAGATTCTCCGCTATTTTACCCGGCCGGCCTTCTCACGTCAACGTGATTGCAGCTCACAACCTATCCTTGTCGGTAGAAGAACAACCAAATACGAGTTTTTCACTTACGGAGGAAGCAGAGCATGCTGCCGGCTTGTTGGCCGGGACGGTTTCGTGCCGGAACGAGCAAGCTGCACGCTCTACTGCGAACGAGCAAGCTGCACGCTCTACGAGAATCACTCACGGCGGAAGTAGAGCATGCGGCCCCGCTTGTTCTTGCCCGCTTGTTGACCAGGTGTGCACTGGAACGAGCAAGCTGCACGCTCTACGAGAATCACTCACGGCAGCCGTAGAGCATGCGGCCCCGCTTGTTCTTGCCCGCTTGTTGACCAGGTGTGCACTGGAACGAGTAAGCTGCACGCTCT
>JAJRTO010000218.1 GCA_024278235.1 Candidatus Poribacteria bacterium | reverse complement strand
CGGGAACGAAGGTAAGTTGAGAGGAAGGAGAGCGGGCTGCCAGCCCATTTTCTGATGCTGTTCGACTCCCATACCCATCTTCAACTGCCCGATTTCGACAAGGATCGGGATGCAGCGCTGGCACGTGCCCATGAAGCCGGTGTCACTCGGATGTTGTGCATCGGCTTCGATGAACGTACCAGCGCTGCGGCGATATCCCTGGCAAAGAACTCCGAAGGCATCTATGCAACGGTTGGCCTGCATCCTCACGAGGCAAGAGGACTAAACGATACGCTGCTCACCCAATTGCGTGGGTGGGCGGCGCACCCTCAAGTCGTCGCCCTGGGAGAGATGGGGCTCGATTTCTATCGCAACCTCTCACCGCGTGAGGATCAGCACCGAGCGTTTGAAGCACAACTCCAACTCGCAGAGGAGTTGAATCTCCCCGTCATCATCCATAACCGAGACGCCCACGATGAGATCCTGGTCACACTGGAACGTTATGCAGGACGTGTCAACGGCGTGATGCATTGTTTCTCGGGGGATTGGGAGATGGCGAGAAGATGCATGGACATCGGCTACTTCATCTCTATCGCTGGACCTGTAACCTACCGAAAATCCCACCAACTGCAAGAGGTAGCACGACGTACCCCGCTCGACAGATTGCTCATCGAAACGGACTGTCCGTGGCTTGCTCCTCAATTTCGCCGTGGCAAGCGTAACGAACCCGCTTACGTGAAAGCCGTTGCCGAATGCATTGCGGAACTCCGTGGCACTTCGTTTGAGGAAATCGCTGTTGCAACGACCGAGAACGCCTGCGCTATCTTCCGGAACCCGTGAACGCCGACTAATACCGTTTTCAGTTTACAATTGCCGCCTGACGTCGGTCCATCAACATGCTAACAACACGTGTTATACCATTTGCAGTTTAAGATTGCACCCGCACAAGGCAGATCCCAAATCCCCCCCTTTGCCAAAGGGGGGATCAGCCTCCCCCTTTCGTAAAGGGGGATTGAGGGGGATTTCTCAAAGCGGCAATTTTAAACTGCATTCCGTATTAACCAACGGTCTCCCAGAAAAGACCATACCCGTTCCGCATGCTCCCGGAATGCACGTAATACCTCCGTGATCGCCGCTTCCATGTCATCGAGTGTCTTCCATATGGTGTTGGACACATGACGCTTGACGGGATCCCAAACCTGTTCCATCGCATTCAACTCGGGGCTGGAAGCAGGAAGTGGGATCAGCAAGCCTGATTGTAAATTTCTGGGTTGCGCATCAGATAGTTGGAAAGTTATACTACCCCTGACACTCAACTAATGGTTGTTTACAGAGAGGGATGATTCAAATGGCCTTTCGTTTTCTGATTGCACTTATCGTCATGTTTTCATGGTTCGGCACGGCCCTTGCCGATGAAGGTATCGAAGCCCAAGCACTTGACCTGGAGCACCAACTGATGGCACCATGTTGTTATGGAGGCACCGTTGCAGGGCACGATTCAGAACCCGTGCGGCAGATGCGCCAAGATATCCGCGAAAGATTGCGACAGGGCATGACACCGGAACAGATCAAAGATGCCTATGTCGCACAGTTTGGAGAACAGATCCTGGCAGCCCCTCCGACACGCGGTTTTCATATGATAGCGTACATATTACCGCCGCTTATCCTCGCCATCGGACTTTTTATCCTGGTGCTTTTCCTCCGACGTTTCAAGAAGCATCCCGAACCCACTCCGGCGAAACTGGATCCCGGGGTGGTAACACAAATTGAGCTGGAACTACAACAACAGGAGAATTCATGATTACTGGTCTTGGACACCTGGCGTTTCGGATTGAGGATCTGGAGCGTTCTCTCGATTTTTACTGCAATCAACTTGGACTGCAGGAAGCCTTTCGCATGAATGACGATAAAGGAGACCCCTGGATCGTCTACATCCAGATCAATGACGATAACTTCATCGAGCTTTTCCCTGGAGGTAAAACCAGGGTTGATATTCCCGGAGGCTCCATTGGCTACGCGCATGTGTGTCTCCGCGTCGATGATATGCAGGCAACCCTGAGAGAGCTTGCCTCGCGGGGGGTTGAGATCACTGGGGAGGCAAGAAAAGGCAAAGATGGCAATTACCAATACTGGCTTACGGATCCTGATGCTAACCGCATCGAACTGATGCAGATCATGCCGGACTCTCTCCAGGCGCGAAGTTGACACCATAACCGTGCTTATATCTCAGGCTCCGAGCACAAAAACGTCAGAGTTGTGAACAATTGAAAACACCTATGGAGGAACAGAAAATATGGCAATGGAACGTAAAGCCACGAATATCACCTGGCATGCATCGACCGTCACCAAGGCGGATCGTGAGGAAATCCTCGGACATCAAGGCTTCACCCTCTGGTTCACGGGGCTTTCCGGTTCGGGTAAGTCCACACTTGCCAACGCGACCGAGAAACGCCTTTGGGAACGAGGAGTGCATGCCTATGTGCTCGATGGCGATAACGTCCGCCACGCTCTGAATCAAGATCTGGGATTCTCTCCGGAAGATCGCACAGAAAACATCCGTCGTATCGGAGAAGTGGCGAAATTGTTCACGGATGCATGCGTGGTGAATCTCACAGCTTTTATCTCCCCTTACCGTAAGGATCGTGATCGTGTGCGCTCTATCATGGAAGAAGGGGATTTCATCGAGATCTTCGTGGATTGCGATCTGGAAGAGTGTGAAAAACGGGATCCTAAAGGACTTTATAAACGTGCGCGTGCCGGGGAAATTAAGGAGTTTACAGGCATCTCTGCTCCCTATGAACCTCCCCTGAAACCCGAAGTCGTGATCAATACGACGCGAACAAATGTCGAAGAATGTGTCCAGCAGATCCTCGACTATCTCGAAGCAAAGAAGTACATTCCGCAGGGCTGATCAGACAGCTATACGCCAACGGCCATGAACTGTGGTTTGAGTGATACTGATACGAGTTTTTCACTTACGGAGGAAGTAGAGCATGCTGCCAGCTTGTTCTCCGTTGAACGTTCAACGTTCAACGTTCCAACGTTCCAACGTTCCAACGTTCTTCCGGATTCACGAAGCTGCACGCTCTACGGGACTAGCTGAAAAACTCGTGTACCGATAACAAATGCAAAAGGACGGGAAATGTCGGATACCCTCATAGTGGGTGATATCGGAGCCGCACCTGGCAAGCGTGCGGAAGGAAGACTGATCGCCGGTAGGATGGCAGATGGCACAGATGTCTCGCTGCCCGTCGTATTACTCAATGGGCAGGGGGAAGGCCCAACGGTTTATCTACAGGCAGCGAGTGATGGAGATGAGTTAAACGGGATCGGTGTGATCCATGAGATCCTGAGACAGGTTGATCCAGCCGATCTCCAGGGACAATTGATCGCCGTTCCCATCGTTAATTTCCACGCCTTTCATGCTCACCAGGCACATAGTCCCGTGGATCATAAAAAGATGAACCGCTGCTTCCCCGGAGATCCCAGAGGCACATCCAGTGAGCGTATTGCACACACTCTTTTCGAGAACGCTGTGCGGCAGTCAGATTACTGCATCGATCTGCACCAGGGTGGCGTGAAACCGATGCTCGATGAGGTCCGTGTGCGTGTCGACCGACAGCATTCCCAGCATGCGGCTTGCATGGAGCTGGCTCGCCTATTCGGCATCGGTTTCATTCTGGATCAGAAGGGGCCAAAGGGACAGCTTGCTCGGGCCGCGCCCGACATTGGGATTCCCACCATCGATCCGGAACTTGGCGGATGCCACGGATGGGATTCGGAAAGCATTGCGAAGGGAGTCCGGGGGGTGATGAACATCCTCTACCATTATGGGCTACTGGAGGGGGAACCCATGATCCCTGAACGGCAAATCGTCGTGACCGACTTCCAGCGACTTATCACTCACCACGGTGGATTCATCCATTATTGTGCTCAACTGGGCGATCAGCTTGAGAAAGGATCTCCCATCGCCGAGATCACCGATGTTTTTGGGAAGACGGTCGAAGTCATCGAGGCAAACCAGCCATGTATCTTCTGGTCACACCAGCTCTATCCGACAGCATCCAGCGGCGAGTGGGTGTGTAGCATAGGTGTGAACATAGCCGGTTGCTAGATCTGCCAACGGGTGTTTGGCTTGCGTGCGGCGGCGACTTCATCGAGACGCCGTACAGGGGTATGATGAGGGCGTGTCTGAACAGATTCAGGATCGTCTTCTGCGGCTTCAGCGATCTCGATCAGCGCGTGGATAAATCCATCGAGCGTTTCCTTGCTTTCCGTCTCTGTTGGCTCGATCATCAACGCCTCACGGACGATCAATGGAAAATAGATGGTGGGAGCGTAGTACCCATCATCCAACAACGCCTTTGCGATATCCAATGCGGTCACACCATGTTCCCGTCTCTGCTCCTCAGCAGAGAGCACAAATTCATGCATACATGTGCGATCATGTGCGAGCAGATAGTGATCTTTTAGTTGCTCCTTCATATAGTTGGCATTGAGGATCGCATGTTCGCTCACCAGCCGTAATCCATCCGATCCATGAGCCCGAATATAAGCGTAGGCGCGGACCAAAACACCAATATTCCCGTAAAACGCACGGATTTTCCCGATACTGTGAGGGAAATCATCTGAGAAACGCAGTCCCTCCTCTGTGGACACAATACGGGGGATGGGGAGAAAGGGCTCCAGTCGCTCAGAAACACCTACAGGGCCTGCACCCGGTCCACCGCCTCCGTGGGGTGTCGAGAAGGTCTTGTGTAGATTCAAATGCACGACGTCAAATCCCATGTCCCCGGGGCGACAGATCCCCAGGATCGCATTGGCATTCGCTCCATCGTAATAGAGCAATCCTCCCGCATCATGCACAATATCGGCTATCTCCTGAACGTGTCTCTCAAATAGTCCGAGTGTATTTGGATTGGTGAGCATCAATGCTGCCACATCATCATCAATCGCGGATTTCAGGGAGTCAATATCGACCTCACCATTTGAATTGGATGCAACCGTCTCTACAGTGTACCCACAACGTGTGGCACTCGCCGGGTTCGTGCCGTGTGCTGCATCTGGAACCAGGACACGTTTTCTCGTCGTTGCCCGGTGATGTTCATGGTAGGCATGGATCAGCATGAGTCCCAACGCTTCGCCATGTGCACCGGCGGAAGGCTGAAGTGTAAAGGCGTGCATCCCGCAGATCTCAGAGAGCATCTGCTCTAAGTCGTGAAGGAGGCCGAGCATCCCTGGGATGTGATCCTCTGCTTGATAGGGATGCAGGCGTGCGATCCCCGGCAGATTTGCCACAATTTCGTTCACTTTGGGATTGTACTTCATGGTACAGGAACCAAGAGGATAGAAGTTACCATCCACACTGTAATTCTTATGCGATAGATTTATGTAATGACGCACGACATCCAGTTCGCTAACCTCCGGTAGATTCGGAGCTTGCCCCCTCAAGTGTTGCGAAGGAATCAACTGTTCGACAGGTACAGTTGGGACATCACATGCAGGAAACTGGATGCCTCGACGTCCCGGACGGCTTATCTCAAAAATCAGCGGCGATGTCACCATAGTTATTTCCTCAATCGATTTTGGCGATGGGGGAATGATAGCATAGTCCGTCATCTATGGTCAATCTCTTTCTGGTGATGGTTTTCACTTGTTCCACCAGAGCACGCATGCTATACTGCTCCTCGGCAGACAGTATTGAATGTGAGATGATAAGGTAAAACATATTGGAGGACAAATCCATGAAAATTGGGATTACTCAATTATTGCTGTCGAATATGTCACTCGACGAAGCATTGGGCTTATGTCAAGAAGCTGGATACCAGGCTATTGAACTGGTCTTCCGTGATGGTTCGGAACCTGACGTCAACATGAGCGAATCGGGAATCAAGCAGGTGGGTGAAAAATGTAGGGCAGCCGGCGTAGAGATCAGTAGCGTGATCGCTTCCTACCGAGATCGGGGAAACATGCTAAGCCCAGATCCTGCCGAGCGAGAGAAGGGGAGCAAGTCCACAGTACGTGCTCTGGAAATTGCGGGTATTTTGGGAGCTGGCGCGATTCTACTTCACCCGGGTCAGCTTACCGCAGAGGGAACCTACGAAGCAACCTGGGATAACCTTGTGGAGGCATTAAAATCACTGGCTCCTGTGGCAGAGAAACATCAGGTTGTGATAGGTCTCGAAAATGTCTGGAACAAGTTCTTGCTAAGCCCCAAAGAGATGCGGGATTTCATCGATGAGGTCGGCAGCGAATGGGTGGGGACGTATCTTGATACGGCCAATATGATGGCGTATGGGTTCCCTGAACATTGGGTTCGGAGTCTCGGCCATCGCATCACACGAGTGCACTTCAAGGACTTCAAGCGAGGGGAACATCGCTTTGTCAACCTGCTGGATGGTGACACCGACTGGGCAACTCTCATGAAGGAGTTTCGTGCGATTGGCTATGATGGGTATGTCGTCCATGAAGTCGGCGGGGATAGAGCCGCCTTGATCGACATCGCTGAACGGATGCGCAAGATCGTTGCGCTCTGATCTGTCATGGAACGAAAGATGCCACGAGTTTTTCAGTGAGTCCCGTAGAGCGTGCTGCTTGCTCGTTCACAACACGGAGTCCGGAAAACAGGTTGGAAAAAACAAGCTGGCAGCATGCTCTGCTGCCTCCGGAAGTAAAAAACTCGTAAAGATGCCCGTTTTCCTGGAGAAAACGGGCATCTGACTGTGAGGAGGACTTGTGGGTTGATGGATTCCGGGTTCGCTTCCAACTATTCCAGGTGTAACAGTACAAACTGCGCGTAGGGGGAGTGAGGCGTCTTGACAAGTAACAGAACCTTCTTGGTTTTACCCGAATCGGCAAGCGCTTGCATGAATTCCTCGACATTGGTGACCTTTTGGCGATTGGCCTCCAGGATGAGGGTGCCCCTCTGAATGCCGGCCCTTGCCGCAATGCCGGCCGGATCTACCTGGGTAACCACCACTCCGTGCTTTTCGTCATACTTTAGCTGCTCTGCAAGTTCTTCGGTAAGCGTCTGAACTCCCATCCCAAGTTCCTCCAGCACTTTGCTCTTCGGCGTGGCGTCGATGGGCGCATCCTCACGATTGCCAATCTTTGCTTGCAGCTTCTTTTGCTTACCGTCACGAATAATGATAAACGAGACTTTCTTGCCAGGGGGTATCAGGGCCACGAGATTGCGGAATTGACTTTCGTTGGTTATCTTCTGGTCGTTGAATTCAACAATCACATCCCCCCGTTTGAGTCCTGCTTCATCAGCAGGGGTCCCTTCCACCACTTCCGCAATCAGCACCCCATCCGTCGTATCGAGTCCAAAGGATTCTGCCAGATCCGGAGAGATATTCTGTGGCAAGACACCGAGATAACCACGGGTAACCGAACCATCTTTGAGAAGTTGGTCTTTGATCGCAACAGCCATGTTGATGGGAATAGCAAAGCCGATCCCCATATAGCCACCGCTCCTGCTGGCAATTGCTGTATTGATTCCGACGACCTCTCCTCGCAGGTTGAGTAGGGGACCACCTGAGTTTCCTGGGTTGATCGCAGCATCGGTCTGGATAAAGTCCTGATACTGTATGTTACCGATATTAAGTTGGCTGCGTCCATTTGCGCTAACGATACCTGCCGTTACGGTCTGTGCAAGTCCAAATGGATTGCCAACGGCAATAACCCAGTCACCAACCTGTAGTTCATCAGAATTACCTAAAGCTATTGTCGGAAGGCCATCCGCATCGACTTTGATAAGCGCGACATCCGAGGGGGGATCTGTTCCGATCACTTCGGCTTTCAATTCTCTACCATCGCTAAATTTTACATTGATACGGTCGGCTCCACCGACGACATGGTTGTTTGTCAGGATATATCCATCGGATGAGATCACGAACCCCGATCCTTGCCCCATCTGGAGTCGTTTGGATTGTGGCCTCTGTTCTCCGAAGAAACGGTTGAAGAAATCATCTCCGAAGAAATCAAACGGATCCCCAGAAAAAGGGGTCGAACTTACCTGGACCTCTTTTTCCACCTCGACGAAGACAACGGCTGGGGTCGCTTTCTTCGCAACCTGTCGGAACGTCTCTGACTGTTGGGCTAGAATATCATCTTGAGCAAATGTTAGCGGGGTAACAACTAAAAGCAGAGCAACAACCAACCAGGTTCCCAAAATCCGCTGACGTTGAGTCAATGTATGCATTTTTCTTTCCTTTCGTTCTTAACCATTTCTGTTTTCATCGTGCACATCTGGCACGTGGCTCTGGAGAGCCTCTTTCCTGTTCCAGTCCCCTCTTCAAATCGAAGACGTGGGGATCTCAATCACGCACAATCAAGCTGCTGAATTGGTATTGGAAGGACAATTCGTTGTCTTAACACACCAGAGTCGGCTGGAGGTTGCAAAATCATCTTGAAGTTGTCTGCGTGGGATTTAGGTATACTTTGCTGCGGCTTCCTTTGCGACGCTTGCCCATTGCGTTAGCCGATTCTTGCGCCCGTTAAGCGTCTGAAGTTCCCGCAATACGATCTGCACATGGCAGCCTTGAGCAATGCGCATCCCTTCTTCCAGATGTTTACGCAGCAGTGTTAGATCCTCAGGAAACACCACATCTGTCGCCTTCTGGCGCCACATGATCGTGTATCGGTTCCCGACCGCTTCCACGACCCGCTCCAGATCCGTCCACGCAGAACACACGAAGATCCGTAGATTAGGGATGCTCAGCACTCCATCGATCTTGTGGGTGAGATCCTCACAGCATCCGTAGCTTGTGAGCCAAAATTGCGAGAGGATCGGCATCTGATAGTCGAGCAAAAATCCCTTCCACATGGTGGGAGAGATAAGCTGGAATTCCTGGCTTTCTGTGTGGCCCCACAGGTCCTTAAGGGTGATGTTTCCCGACCGAGCATCTTCGCGGGGCGCATCGCTACAGTACATCGGCCCAGTGTTGTTCAAAGTGAGCCATCCGGATTCCTCATATGTCTTGTGAGCCTGTAACACCCCCTGCTGTAGATGGCCCATCAGGCGGTGGACAAGATCAGGCCGATCAGCCATATCGTACATCAACTGATCAAGACCCCGCAGATTGGCTGCCATCCCACCGAGTCCCGCACCGAGCGGAACGGCACAGGTGAGCCGTACCGGCATCGTATCTCCAAGCAATTCGCTCATCTGTGAAAATGCGCTCTGCGTTTTGGCCTCGTTGTAGGTATAACGTGGCAACTGAAGCTGGCCAAAGTCTTCTTCCGTCTTGAGTGGCGGATCATATTTCCACGCACCTCCAGGATGTGGCGGCGGGATGTGACGCACAGGGATACCCCATGTATGGGGCGTATGCTGGTCAAACACGACGCCAACACTCCACCAGGGATCCATCACAGAATCATC
This sequence comes from Candidatus Poribacteria bacterium, assembly GCA_024278235.1. Classification (GTDB taxonomy): domain Bacteria; phylum Poribacteria; class WGA-4E; order JAJRTO01; family JAJRTO01; genus JAJRTO01. The sequence continues at coordinate 4,297 of JAJRTO010000218.1, read as the reverse complement.
GCCGATGGCATGCTTGACGAGTTGCTGCCGAAAGGTACGCTCCACACTTCGACAGAGCGGATCTGTGCTGGTCAGATCACTTTCAGAGAGAAGCTCGGACCACGCACCTACAGGGCGGCACCACACCGGTGCCCGATCCGGTTTGCGCAGCCCATTCACATCGCGCCATCGCTTGCGGCGTGCTTCGTACTCGTCACTTGTTGCCAGTTCCATCACTTGCCTGGCGAGTTCTCGGACCGTATTTTGGTCGCGCTGTTGTTCGTGTGTCATCTGCTGTCCTCCAAATGGTTCAGGCTCCCCAGATCCTGGGCATCCAGAGCGGTTCTTTGCCCATCTCTGCAAAGAGCAACTTCATTACCAGATCTGCTTTCAGATCAGCATATTCAGGGTCGTTCCACAGATTGTTGATCTCTTGCGGATCCTCCCGGAGATCGAACAGTTCCCCATAATCCTGGTTGTAATACACGGTGAGCTTGTATCGGTCATTGACATAAGTCTTGACATGAATGGTGGTGGGTTCATGGCGGTTCTCAACGAGAATATGGTCACGTGCTTGTCCTTCTTCTCCGAACCACACCTTGCTCTGATCCACACCGGTCATCGTTCGAGGGATCTCAATCCCAGCGACACTCAGGAAGGTCGGTGCCAAATCCACGAGTGTTTGCAGGGCTTCCGATCGCTGGCTTGCCGGTACTTTTCCCGGGTATCGGACGAGGAACGGAACCTTGATCATATCTTCGTAATGAAAGGCTCCTTTGGCAATCAATCCGTGATGGCCGAAGAAGTGGCCATGATCCGTGCTGAATACGACGAGCGTATTCTCTGCAAGGCCGAGTGCATCGAGTTTGTCGAGGATCTGGCCGATGTATTTGTCCATGAGGCTGATCATCCCATAGTAGATGGCGATGTTCTTCGCCAACTCCTTGCGGTCGTGCAGATGAGAGTGAAATCCATGCAATCCCTGGCCACTTTCTCTCCAGGGAGAGAAGTCTGGCTTCCTTTGCTGAGTCAATTGGAGATGTGGTGGATTATTGTCATGTTCGCCTTCGACAACGGATGGAACCGTTAGTTGTTCCGGATCGTACATGGTATCCCACGGTTCCGGCACGAGATACTTCGGGTGGGGATCGAAGAAACTCGCCCAGAGGAAGAAGTTCTCTCCATTCTGATGATAGGTTTCCATGAGTGCATTTGTGCGGTCGGCAATCCATGTGTCATAGTGGTATTCTTCCGGGATCAGCCATTTGCGCTGCTGATCTGGATTGTTTCCCGTCGGGGGGCGGAAGTAATCGCGCCAGTTTGTGCAGCCCCTTTCCTCCATCCAGATGGCGTAATGTTGACCAACGTGCGCTTCGTCGGTATGGTTGCGTGCCAGTTCGACGTGCTCAAAACCATAGAAGGTCTCGTCAAACTTTCGCCAGAAGTCCAAATCCTGCATGATTGGATAGGATTCCAGTGATGGGAACTCATCCGTTCCATGAAGTGGCTGAAAGTGAGCCTTACCAACGAGCGCGGTACGATAACCGGCCTCCAGCAGATCTTCGCCAATGGTGTGTTCCTCCTCAGACAGCTTGGTTCCGAGAGACCATGCACCATGCTGGCTCGGATACTTGCCAGTGATAATGGAGGCCCGCGTCGGGGTACAGGTCGGATTGGGGCAGTAGGCTCGTTCAAATAGCATCCCCTCGTTCGCCAGACGATCCAGATTCGGCGTCTGGATCTCGGGATTCAGGCATCCGAGCGTGTTCCAGTGCTGTTGGTCGCTTGTGATCAGGAGAATGTTGGGTCGTTTATTGTTCATGTTGGTCCTTTCAGAGAGAACACGGTTCGATGGAATGACGCGGATTTGGTCATCCTACTTTGACAATGTTAGGTTCGAACGCGGGCACTGCCATCATGACGCGCAGTTGAGTTGTCATTTCGTCTTCCAGCCTGTTTAGTTCAAGGCTGGTTTTGCGGTATTGTGTTATCTGCTTCCCGCTGGCGATCTAGGTTCTGTTGACATTCACTTTGCCAGTGACCCCGACCTGGAACAGGTCATGATGGACAGCACTATTGTCCGTGCGCACGCGTGTGCCGCAGGAGCCAGCAAGAAACGAGGAGGACAGCAAGCCCAAGCACTTAGACGGAGTTGTGGTGGCTTCAGCACCAAGATTCATGCTGCCGTCGATGCTTCGGGCAATCCCTCTTCGGGCAATCCCCTGCACTTCATCTTGACGGGCGGACAACGCAACGACATTACCCAGGCAGAAGGTCGAAGGTTACCAGACGGAGTATGTCATTGCCGACAAGGGCTACGATGCCGACTGGTTCCGCGAGCAGCTCCTGGAAGATGATATCACGCCGGTGATTCCTCCGGTTAGGGTGCACTACCCTTCCTCTCGATGTATTCCACTCTCTCAATGCCTTTGAAATCTGCATCTTGGGTCCAGAGCGTTGCCTCGTGCGCTCGCGCTGTTGCCAGCATCACACTGTCCGCCATCGGTAGCTTGTAGGTCACCGATAACTTTGCAGCGTGCAAGGCAAGGGTCGTGTCTAAATCTACTTCCATTCCCTGTCGCATGATCGCTATGGCTCGCAGTGCATCCCCCTCATCTCTCTGCTGCAATACTCGTTTGAACACTTCATAGATGCTTATCGAGGGTACAACCAATTCGGATACATTTTCTATCGCTGGCGCGAAGAACTCCGCATTCGGCCCATCTGCAAAATACTCAAGCCATCCCGAAGAATCGACGACGTTCATACCCGATCCGGCTCCCGTTTAACGCTGGTGTCAATACCCTTGAGGAATCCTCGACTTTCCTGGATCGGCCTCAGCGGAATAAGCTCAATCCGATCTCCATATCGAATGACCTGAACCTTTTGGCCGGGCTGAATACCCAGTGAGTCGCGGATCGCTCTGGGAATCACAACTTGGAACTTCGGTGATACAGTTACGGTCTCCATACAGCACCTCCCTCGATCAGCTTGTCGTAATACCGAAACCAATTATATCGCACCCACGTATAACGTTCAAGTTCAAGTCCATTTCCCACTACCTGCATATCCCCAATGCGTTACGCTCCCAGAATTGAGCACCCTAACGTTTTGGGTAAGTTGCGCTGTTTTTTGGCATCAACTTGACCCACTTGATACTTATTGAGTTCCTCTCCGGTGTCCCCCATAGGATACCATGAGAAAACACAATGCACAAGTCACTCTCAACGACCGACAAGAGAGCCAAAGACAAAGGACTTTGAGAAGTCAGATGGGCTTCGGACACGGTGGTTGCCCACCACGCACGCCATCCTGGGCAACTGCCAGAGGAACGGCAGGTCTTATCATGGGAATGTCCCAAGTAAAACAATCATCTACGTGACTTCACGTCGCACGGACTCATAAGGGTTAGATAGCATCTCAGGTACTGGCCGCTCCTGCTGAACCGCTGCCATTCTCGAATCTCTTCTGGGAACAATGTCTGTCTAACGGGGCGATAGACAGAGGCGAAGCGTTAAGAACCTGCGCCAACCACTTGCGCAATTGTGTTCGCGCGGCACTTGGGCGCAAGATCCAGGCGTCATCGTGATTGCGAAAACCCGTCTCCACGAATGTGAACGAGGCGACTACTTTCTCTCCTCCGGAGATGCCATAACCGAGCTTGCTGTCCTCTACCCGTCCGGTGCAGACATCACCATACGTGTTGCGATAGGGTCCGTTCCCTGTCCACTCGACGATCACGGGATGAAGACGCCCTGGCTGCCAGCCGGGGGGAAGGTACAGGGCGTGGTAGACCTCTGTGCCTTCATAGCCCGGCGTCACTTGCCGGACGCGCCGGCCGGGGGCAGGCTCTGCTTCACACATTGTCGGGGGAGTCAGATCGGGGGAAATGTCGCGGATGTCTATCATGATGTTCACGCTATCATAGTTCAGCAGGGCAAGCAGATGCTCATCTCTCAATTTGTGTCAGCCAAATCGGACTGGACCAGGCCCGCTGGCGGTTGCCCTGAGTCACCCGCAGGTAGTAGAACACAAAGGGGCGGTCGTAGGGGAAGGTAGGCTTGAAAGCCAGCGGCGGCAACGGCTCGGTGTTTGTCTACATGGCGAGTATACTCCGAATCATTCAAATGCGTCAAGGACTTTCATTTCGCTAGAGAAATCCGGAGATTGTTCTTGTTGCGGAATCAGCGATATGATATTATTTCATCTGCGATCCGGCTTCCCTGTCGAAGAATCATCATGTAGAACACTTATCTGGAAACCGATAGTACCAAAACCCGGCAGATGAGGTTTGCGACTCGAATTCCGGAACCTCAGG
>JAJRTO010000217.1 GCA_024278235.1 Candidatus Poribacteria bacterium | reverse complement strand
TCCACCATTCGGATGGGCATCCCCTTGAAGTGTGTCCACGTCAGTTGATGAAACGGGTGCTCCAGAGGGCATCTGATATGGGATTTGAGCCTTTCATGTCCTGTGAGTTTGAGTATTTCCTCTTTCGGGAGAGCCCACATTAGCTCTACGAGAAAGGTTTCCGCGATCTGAAGCCATTGTCCCCCGGCATGTTTGGATACAGCGTGTTGCGAGCTTCTGAAGCGGGAGATCTCGTGCACCACATCGTGGATCAGATGCGGGACTATGGGGTGGAGATCGAAGGTATCCACACGGAGACGGGGCCCGGAACTTACGAGACAGCCATCCGATATGATACGGCATTACGCGCAGCAGACAAGGCTGTGTTGTTCAAAACGGGCGTCAAGGAGATCGCATCCCGTCTCGATCTCACCGCGACGTTTATGGCAAAATGGAATGACAAACTTCCCGGATGTAGTGGGCATCTGCATCAAAGCCTGTGGGACAAGAAAGCGAAACAGAATCTGTTTTATGATCCTTCCCATCCTGGCGAACCATCTCAGCTCATGAAGCACTACATTGCGGGGCAGGTTGCCCTCATGCCTGCCATGACGGTCCTGATCTGTCCGACCATCAATTCGTATAAGCGCATCGCTCCCGGAACATTGGCGTGGGCTCCCTGCAACGCTTCCTGGGGTATCGAGAATCGCACGGCCGCGATTCGGGCGATCCCGAGCCAGTCCGGGAAATCGGCACGTATCGAATACCGTCTCGCGGGTGCCGATATCAACCCTTATATCGCGATGGCTGCAAGCCTGGCAGCAGGACTCTATGGGATTGAACAGCAATTGGATCCCGGAGAACCTTACAACCAGAATGCGTATACCGCTCCCGAAGGACGCTTTGAACCGCTTCCTGTATCCCTTGCCCAGGCCGCTGAGGTGCTTGCCGGGAGTGCCCAGGTCAAAGATTGTCTCGGTGAAGGCTTTGTCGAGCACTATTTGCTCACCCGGGAATGGGAGATCCGCGAATTCCAAAAAGCCGTGACAGATTGGGAGTTGAGGCGGTACTTCGAGATTATCTAAGGAGGTTTGCATTGGTTTCAACATTCAGTTTTCCCACCCGGATTATCTTTGGCCCAGATGCCATCCATGAACTCCCCCGGGAAATCGCAACTTTTGGCGCACAGCATCTCCTCATTGTCACCGATCCCGGGGTGATCCAGGCAGGTATCGTGGACCCTATTCGCCAACTGCTGGACGACGCACGGATAGCCACAACCTTTTTTGATGGCGTGGATCCGAACCCTATCGAGGCGAACGTTGATGCTGGTATTCGTTGCTATCGCAAGGCCGGATGCGATTTCATCGTCGCTATTGGTGGTGGTAGCCCCCTGGATCTCGCCAAGGCCATCCGTCTGCGTGTCAGTCATGATCTTCCACTGGAGGAATATGATGATCTGAGGAATGGTGCGGAGAAGATCTCCCCGGAGATGCCGGGGATGATCGCGATACCGACGGCTGCCGGGACAGGGAGCGAAGTGGGGCGGAGTGCCATTATCACCGTTAAGTCGACGGGGCGCAAGACCGTTATTTTCAGTCCCCATCTGATTCCCAGTGTGGCGATCTGCGATCCGAAGCTCACCGTCACGCTCCCTCCTAAACTCACGGCAGCGACAGGGATGGACGCGCTCACGCACAATCTTGAGGCATATCTTGCGACCAACTATCACCCTATCTGTGATGGGATCGCGCTGGAGGGGATTCGCATAGCGAATGAGAACATCCAACAGGCTGTTGAACATGGTGAGGATCTCGAAGCGCGCAGCGCGATGATGATGGCTGCAATGATGGGAGCGATTGCGTTCCAGAAAGGGCTTGGCGTTGCCCATTCGTTGGCCCATCCTCTGTCAACGGTGGCTGGATTACACCACGGGCTTGCCAATGCGATCATGTTGCCGCATGCCATGCGGTTTAACCTGGAAGCCGCCGCCGTACGCTTGAAGCAAGTCTCACGAACGCTTGGGATAGATGTGCATGAGCTTTCGGATATGGATGCGGCCGGGAAAGCGATTGAACGGGTGAGAGAGTTGAACACGCAAGTTGGGATCCCTGCAACGCTGGGGGCCGTTGGTGTCTCCGAACGCCAGATCCCTGCTCTCGCATCACAAGCCATCCTGGATGGATGCCACTTAACCAACCCACGCCCATGTAGCGAACAGGATATGATAGCCCTGTACAGAGCAGCACTTTAGATAGCGCACAACACTCGATATACACAATGCGTCCATATAATCGACGACCCCTTGCTCCTGTACCCCGGTCAGTTCTCCCATCGTAATGTAGAGGATGCACCTGTCGTAAGCGTTGAGTTGGTCTATGGCGAGTACCACCTCGTTGTGATGGACTTCGACCTCAATCCCTTCAAGATGCCGCATCCATTCGACAATGCGATTCCCCAATTCCTCAAGAGGGATGGGTTGTCGGGCGTCAGCAGGTTCCCAAAAAGTGCTTGAAAAGCCAGATGGCCAATGATATAATAGCCCAAAGAGGAGGATGCAGGATGCGGTCTACTTTTCTGATGGTTTTGCTGCAAAGACGATGCCTCATTTCTCTTATTGGGATGGTCTTCATCTTTTGTACGTTCTTTGCGTTCGCAGGTGAGCACGAAGATTATCTCTTCGCTTATGAACTCTTCCAAAGTGATTCCTCAGCCACAAAGGGCCAGTTGGAGGCGTTTCTTCAGAAATATCCCCGGAGTGAGTATGCGGATGATGTGCGTCTGATGTTAGGGGAACTCGCACTTCGGGCAAAGAGCTATGAGGAAGCGATCGCTCATTACAAGCAGTTGACCGTCGATCATCCAGAAAGCCCCCTTCGTCTGGATGCTATCCGTGGGATTGGTGCTGCGTGGTACCAGCAAGGGAAATATGTGGAAGCCATCCAGGCCTACGAAGAGGTCGTTCAGGATGCGGACGCCTCCCGAGATGCGGAGGTTATTTCCGCGTGTCTCTACGCGATAGGTGAAGGATACTATCAACTTGGGAAGTATCAGCGGGCAATCAAAAGCTATGATCGGATTCTAAAGAAGTTCCCTGACGCAAAAGAATTCCCACCTGCACTCTATGCCAAAGGCTGGAGCCTTTATCACCTCGGCAAATATCGGTCTGCATATCAATCCCTCTCCCGGTTCGTCCGCGATTATCCGAATAACCCCGAAGCTCCGGAGGCCGCTTACCGTGCAGGTGAATCGCTGATCGGACTCAAAGACTGGAAAAAAGCGATTGGGGTCTATCGACAGATCATCGAGCAATACAAGGATAATCCTGATCAAGCAACGCTGGTGTCGAATGCCTATTTTCGCCTGGGAGAATGCCTATTCCAGCAGAAGCAGTATGATACTGCCAAAGAGACCTTCGAGTCGTTGCTCAAGACGAATCCGAATTCCTCGGTCGCCGCAAGTGCGCAGTATTGGGTTGCCGAAGTCTTACTCCAACAGAAACAATACGAAGCTGCGATCTACGAATATGGCAAGGTGATCAAGCAATACCGTGATAGCGACATGGTGGATGATGCTCGTTATGGCATTGCCTATGCCCATTTTCTGCAGGAGAACTACGCTCAGGCGGTGCAGGCATTTAAGGCCGTGGCAGAGGATCCCAAATCACCACTGGCGGATGCGGCGCGCTTCCGAATTGGAGAGAGCCTCCGTTTCCAGAAGGAATACAATTCCGCTATTCTGTATTATAATAAGGTCAGCGCTCGTTCAGAATATGCAGATGATGCTTTGTTCGGTATTGCCACATGCTATTTCAGTCTTCGTGACTATACGCGCGCTGCCGAGAATTACCAACAGTTGTTGAGGAAGTATTCCAGTTCCCCTCTCACGCCATATGCCCAATATCAGTTGGGAGTCACTTATTACAATGCCTCTCAATACAAAGATGCGGTCACGGCGTTCGAAGCGTTCCTGAAGGAGCATCCTCAATCGAACCGTGAGGGCGCTCGGTCCGATGAGGCGCAGTATTGGCTGGCGCGGGCCTATTATCAGCTCTCTGATTACAAGCGTACTGCTCAGGTCGCACAATCGCTCATCCAACAATTCCCCAATAGCCCCATGCATTATAAAGCGAAGTTTTTTCTGGCGGAGAGTGTCTACTGGGATGGCAAATACGCTGAAGCGGAGCAGATGTATCGAGAATTGTTGCGAGACTATCCAAGAGGCGAATGGGCGGACAAGTGTCGGTATGGTATCGGTTGGACACACTTTTCCCGTGCATCTGAGATAACCAATCAGAAGCTACGTAACCAATATTATCAATCTGCCGTCAATGCATGGCAGCAGGTCATCGGTGACTATCCTGGTTCCTTGTTGCGAGACAAAGCGCAATTCCAGGTAGGGATCGCTCTGATCAATCTCAAGAAGTACGATGCCGCCATCGATGCCTTCCGGGCTGTTCTCACACAATATGCTGGCAGCGACTGGGCAGACAATGCACGCTACCGTATTGCATGGACGCTCTACAAGCAAGAGAAGTACAATGATGCGATCCGTGCGTTCAGTGAAATGATCCAGCAGCATCCCAGCAGTATGCTGATTCCCAATGCCCTCTTTGGTATTGGCAACTGTTATTTCAAAACAGATCGCTTTACGGAGGCAATTCAATATTACGATGAGGTTGCCAAAACGGCCCCCAATGTCAAGATGCCCGTTGAAGAGGCCGGCATGGAAAAGATCATCGATCTTCGAGCGCAGGCGATGTATCAAATTGCGGTGAGCTACTACAATCTTCAGAAATATCAGGATGCGATCAAGGCTTATGAGGCGTTGGTGCGCCTTTATCCTCGTAGCGAATGGGCCGATGATGCACAAGATGGCATTGCTTCTGCTTATCAACAGTTAGGGAATCAGACGATGGCCATCCAGGCACGGCGTAAACTGATAAAACAGTTCCCGGATAGTGAGCTTGCAGCAGACGTCCAATTGAGCCTTGGTGGTTCCTACTACCAGGCAGGGGACTATGAAAAGGCGATTGTGGAATTTCAGAAAGTGGTGAATCGATACCGTAAATCCGTAGCAGCGGAAGAGGCTCAGATCTATATTGGTCGCTGTTACATGAGGCTCAAATCCTTTCGCCAAGCCATCGAAGCCTTCAGGAAGGTACCAAAAGGAACTTACGCAGCAGAAGCGGCCTATTCTATCGGCTACGCCTGGTATCACAAGGAAAATCCGCGTCGAGATGTTCGTCAGGCGATCCGTGCTTTTGAAGAAGTCGTGCAGAATTATCCCGGGAATCTGTGGGCTCGTCGTTCACTTATCGCATTGGGGGAATCCCATCGTGAGGTGCGTGATTGGCCCCGGGCGATTGAAGTCTATCGCCGTCTCATCAATGCCTACCCAGAATCCAGAGAAGCGACGGATGCTCAAGTGTTCCTGGGAGATGCGCTCTTTAGCGCGGGCCGCTATCAAGATGCGATCCGTGCTCTTCAAATGATCACCGATGATGACACAGGGCGATGGACTCCGGAAGCCGCCATAGAAGCGTGGCGTCAGATAGCGGAATCCTACAGTAAACTGAACCGTCATGAAGATGCTGCCCTGGCGTATCTACGCATTGCGACGGTCTATAAATCCTACAATCCCACCAACGCGCTGATCGCAATGGTGAGTGCCGCCGCTGCCTATGAAAATGTCCAGAAATACTTTGATGCACGTAACTGGTATCAACGCGCCATCAAGGATTACCGCAACGCTGACAGCAAGACATCGGCGATGGAACAAGCGTTGACCTATGCAGAGACTCGTCTGAAACATGTGAATGAACAGATCCGTCAGATGTCAGACGTGAATCGTTGAGGAAAGTATGAGACAAGCCAGAGGAAGGCTCAGCATTTCCGTTTGCATTGCCCTCTGTATGATAGTATCGTTTGCTGCTACAAGCATGGTGGTTGCCCAGACGGAAGAAGAGAGGATCGATGCTGAACTCCCTGAGCGTGTACAAATACCTGTACTGGATGTGACGTACATTCAACTGGTGCCGCGCAAACGATTTGAGGGTTCAGGCAAGCCGCATATCGGTACGCATTATGGGATCTATGCGAAGGAACGAGCCTGGACCATGTCACCTGCTGTCACATTGCCTCGTTTCTATCCACTCGCCAGGAAGCCCATCCCGGAGCTGCAAGTCGTGCTCAATGCAGCCCCACGTGTACCAGGTTCTTTCGTTTATGACGCACTCCTGCTGCGCTCACTCGACCAGGGATATGGGCTTGTACGCCTGGGGCAAAACTTCCTGAGCGGCTCTCAAACGATTGACACACGCCACTATCGAACAAGTGATGCGCGCGCATCTCTGGGATATTGGGATCGTGAGGGAGCTTATCTTGACGCTGACTTTCGCTACCTCACCAAAGATAATGAATGGCTCCCGAAGTCTGATGACAATGATCCGCAGGGTTTGACGCCGGGAGGTGGGCTGGAATTTCAACGTCGAGATACATCCCTGCTCGAAGGTTGGTTGCACTGGAATGAGCCTGTTGGAAAAGACTCCCAATTTGAACTGACGTTAGATGCTTCGACTTATCAACTCCAGGCGGAACAACAGGCGGATGAGCGGGCAACGGATGCCCGCTTGAATGCTCAGATGACAACCCTGTGGCCCTCTCTCTATCCGTTCCGATTTGGGGCAGTCATGGAATTCTATTCCGCAGAGGGGACATGGCCCACAGAGGATGTCTGGGATGCAACGGCATTGCGGATGTACGTGCGTGACAGTCTGATTCATCTGGGACCCTTTGTTGCGGACGGTCGACTGGAACTTGCAACCCTCTGGGAGATTAACGAGAATCAGAGAGGGGAACGCTTGTATTATCCCAATCCTGAGATCACGCTGACGACGCAGATGAGTCGCAACCTTGCATGGATGATTGTGGGGGGACGAACAGTTGAGAGAGTGCGTCCCAGGACGCTGTATGTAGATCGTGATTACGCCGTGATGCACCCATCTCTGAAGGCGGAGAAAAGTTGGTACGGCGAGACGTCGCTTCTGCTCAATCCTTCACGGATTGTGGGGCTGCTGAAGATAGGCGTGCAGCGAACGGATGACCTGACAGTCTGGAGGCTCGTTGAATCGCAAGATCTCATTGCCTGGCAACCTGCAGAAATGGATGCACGTCTGTTCTATGCCTCCATGAGTACCACGTGGGAGCCAACGGATCGCATGAGACTGACCATGAGTTTTCGTCACGAAGTCCATAAGCCTCTCAGATTCGGTGAAGAGAAACCACTCCATATACCATTTCGGCCCAAGGATACTGCGGAGGTGATGGTAAGCTATACAACCTTGACAGGATGGGCTCTGGAACTGATGGGTCGCTATACGGGTGAACGCTACGTGGACATGCAGGAGGACGAACGGCTAGAGGGATATCTGCTCGTTCAGCCAAAGATCCGGTATGCCATGAGTGAGTATACAGAAGTCTATGTGAAGGCGCGTTTGAGTCTGGGCGAGTATCGCCATCATCCCTCTTATGACCTACCCCAACACATCGCCGATTTTGGTGTGACATTGAGGTTCTAACATATGGGAGAGATTGTCGAAGCTGTCCGGGGGGGCCTGCATCAGCTTGCAGGTGGTGGTTGGCTGCTCATCCCATTGACCATTTACTCGTTGCTGGTCCACGCCATCATGATCGAGCGTGCCTACAACATGCGCCGGAGTAAACTGGTCCCCGGCCCCTTCATCACGAGCAGCATCTATCGAGAGCTTGAACGTGGCCGGCCCGATATCGCAATTCGCATGTGTGAACGAAAACCGGGACCGCTGACGAATGTCCTACGCGAAGGGATTCTCCATCGACACTACGACCGTAACAGACTTGAACTCTTGGTGGGGTTTGCCATTGAGGCTGAGCGACCTCATTTGGAGCGTTATCTCTGGGTTCTGTCGTTGATCGCGTCGATTGCCATGTACACGGGACTTCTCGGTACGATCTGGGGGATGATTCGCTCCTTCGGTGCTCTCGATCAGCTTCGTGGAGGAGACAGCGGCGTTGCCACGGATGTTGCTGCCGGGATTTCCCAATCCCTGCTCACTACCGTCGCTGGACTATTAGTTGCATTGCCTGCGTATATCGCTTATAATTACTTTAGCGATAGAGCAAAAAGTGTCCTGATGGAGATGGAACGCTATGGTATGTCGCTTGTTCGTTTCCTTACGACAAGCGAATACAAACTCTTTCAGGAGGAAGCCAGTTTCGATCAAGAGCCTCTTGATATGGCTGATGACTGGTGAAAAGGAGTGATGAAAGATGCGTAAGAAGGGCCTACGCATTTTTATTATCTTGTCCCTCGCGGAGCATGTAGTCCTTACGGGTCTACTGGCTGCGATGATCTATACAAAGCCGGCTGTTTCAGAGGATCCTAACGAGGGCACTGTAGAGGTCTATCTTGAGTTACCACTCAAGGAGGAGAAAAAACCGGAAGAGTTGGTACAGGATCCACCTCCACGAGTTGAGATCGCTGAGACGCCTACGAAGCTACCGGGGTTCCAATCCACCTATGCGCCACAATCGATTGGCTATCCTGACTTGGACCAGATGGCTCCAGGGTTACCTCGCACTGCGGCTGCCGATCTGAATCCCGAGAGTTTCTCAACTATCCAACCCCCGAGGACACGCATGCTGGAGCAGGGCGAATCGAGCGATGCCCGGGGGACCATACGGATGCGAATGACTCCCGATCGGGAAGGAGTGATCGCCCCTCCAAGTGCTCGACCCATTCCGGAGCAGGGGAACAAGCGCGTATCCTCAGGTCAACCAGGACCTGCGAGCACGCGAAACATCAGTAGCACGCCTGCTGTAGGCAGTTCGAAGAATATCCGTGCCGGGCGTCCTGGAGGTATTGAACTTTCTGGCGAAGTTGCGGGACGAAAGGTGGAATCCTGGCCCGATATTCCTGAGTATAAAGGGCGGGATATTGGCGAAGTCATCCTGAAATTCTGGGTCGATCCACAGGGAAATGTGCTACGCGTGAATCCAGAACGCAAGCCCAGCGATCCGGAATTGGAACGATTGGCCATCCGTTTTGTACAAGCTATTCGCTTTGCTCCATTGAGTCGTCGTGTCAAACAACGAGAACAGTGGGGCATGATCACGATTGATTTCATGCAACGAAAAGTCTCATCTAAATAGGGTTTCCCTACAATGAGGAGGAGTTTACCATGAAGTATACTGTTTCCATCGGATCGATCATCGCACTCGGCATCGTGTTATTTGCTGGGTGTGCAGCACAAGGGCTTAAGATCCAGAACGCGGATATCGCGTACGATGAAGGACGGGTAGACGAGGCACTGAAGCTCTATCTGGAAGTACTCGAAAATAAGCCTGATGGCAAATATGCCGACTACGGACATTTCCAGGTCGCCGAGATCTATAAGGATCGAGGGGAATGGGATGAGGCACTCCAGCACTATCAGGCGATTGTCGATCGCTCCACCACCGGTTACCTTTCGGGACGTGCGCGCAGTCGGATATCTGACATCCGTAAGAGCAGTGAGATCATCGCTCAGGAAAAGTTCATCTACGATAACAATTCCGGCACAGAGCAGGGCAAGACGAAGGCTGCACTGGCGTTGCTGAATATTGGAGATGCCTACTACACGCTGGGAAACTATCCAGAGGCAATACGCTACTATAAGAAATTCGTTGCTGAATTTCCAGACCATGAACGTGCGCCACAGACGCAGTTCAAAGTTGGCAGCACCTATTTCTATAAGCTCTATGACTACCAGACTGGTTGGCCGGAATTTACCAAGCTATTTGAGGACGAGCAATTCAAAGACACTTTCGAAGCAAAGGAAGCTGTGACGCTTCTCAAGAAAGTCAAGCTGGCTCTGGATGGTATCAAGCAGGACATGGATTACATCGCCAAATATCGGCGTGAGACTGCGATGGAGTATGAGAAGTTGAAGCGATATGTCAGCCAATTCGAGAAGTACAGTGTTTACGCGGAACAAATCGCACAGACTTATCGAAGCATCGCACGAGCCTGGGAAAACGATCCACTCCGGAATTATCCAAACGCGATCAAAACCTACCAGGAACTGGCGGACGAACTGCCTCAGGAGAAATCTGCCGTTGCTGAAGCTCTCTTCAAGGTGGGTGAACTGAGTCAGGTGGACGGACAGTATGAACGTGCCCTGCGCGCCTACGAAGAACTGTTTGAGCGCTCTCCCGAATCGTCCTGGAGAGATAAAGCCGTCTATAATCAGGCGCGCTGCTATGAAGCCATTCGCGAGTTTACCAAGGCTTACAATCGCTACAAAGACTATATGAGCCTGGGCAAGGACAAAGAGTTCTATCGCGCTGCGGATCAGAAGGTACGGCAGTACGAGTATGATCAGGATGGAGATGGCTATCCGTTCTATAAAGAACAGGAAGCCGGAACCTCTGATGAAGATCCCAATGTTTATCCAGGTTCGCAGGACGTTCAGGTGAGTAAGTAGTCAGGCAAGAGTAAGGGACGACTGCTACTACGACAGTTCCCTTGAAACGATTCACCAACATGAGTGGTTTATGAAAAAAGGAGCAAGGAATCCTTTCCTTGCTCCTTTTTTATATACTCAGCGATTCTGGTAACATCAAATAATCGATACGAAGGCATCCACGACCTCTGGATCAAACTGAGTTCCTTTGTTGTCTTCGAGTTCTTGAATCGCTTCCTGTCTTGAGATCGCTGTCTTGTAGGCGCGCTCCGAAGTCATCGCATCATAGGCATCGGCAACCGTTACAATACGTGCAATGATAGGGATCTGCTTGCCGGATAGCCCTTCCGGATAGCCATTCCCATCCACACGTTCCTGGTGATACAGAACACCGTCGGCTGCGTTCTCCCAGCCTTTGACGGTTCCCACGATCCTCGCACCAATAACGGGATGCTGGCGCATGACTTCCCACTCTTCCTTGTTGAGCGGTCCGGGTTTGTACAACACAGCTTCGTCAACGGCCAGTTTGCCGATGTCATGAAAGGCGGCTGCAACCTGTAGATCCGTTTTTTCTCCTTCATCGAAACCCAATCGCCGGGCGACTGGTAACGCATAATCTTCCACTGAATGCAGGTGCATCATCATGTCATGCTGGCGTGCCCCGATCAGTTGATAAAGCAATTCCACCGTATTCTGAAAGGTACGGACCTCCTCCTGTGTGAGTTGATCTTCCAGTTGGCGGATGCGTTCGAGCAACAGAACCATCGTCTGAGCCGGATCCGTGGCATCTTCCCCACTCTCCTCCGACTTGTTCAGTTCGTGGTGGATAACGGCGTTCCGTATGACATGGTGGATCTCGGCTCGTGCGAACGGCCGTTCCAGGTAGTCATAGGCCCCGGCGCGCAGAGCCTGCTTGGTCGTACGAACGCTTGCATACCCCGTCACGATAATCACCTCGGTTGCAGGACTCATCTGCTTCACACGCTGCAAGATCTCCAGCCCCGACAGATCCGGCATGACCAAATCGACAATAAGTACAGCAAAACTGTCTGTGCGCATCAATCGGAACACTTCGTGACATTGACTCGTCATAACGACATCGAAGTCGTCCTTCAGCATTCGATGCATCGCTTTAAGCAGCTCAGGCTCATCATCCACGAGGAGGATCTTAGCCTTGTTTTTCACAGTGTTCTCCTTGCCAAGTATATGTTATCAGTGCTAAAATCTATCATAGTTGCCGGCTCTCAGCCGTTAGTCCCAGGAGTTCAGTAGGTAACACTTTTGTAAACAGGTACCGAAATCACAGAAGACGGGAAGATGGAAAGAGGGGAAGGCGGGAAGAGGGGAATTGGCGCGTTTTCTCACTTTCTCACTTTCTCACTTTCTCACTTTCTCGTCTTCATGCCGTCGTTGAAGGGATTTGAAAAAACGTTAGCTACTGAAGTCCCAGGAGTCTCATTTCAACTGTTCACAGTTTCCTTTTTGTTTTTCTCTTTCTTTGTTGTTTTCGTTTCCTGCTTGTTTATCCCGGTTCGTTTAGAGAGGACAGGTTCAATGCCACATCTAGAAGATGAATTCGGTGACATCATTGGGAAAGCACGTACAGGACTCAGGCTTTCCCTGGAGCAGCTCGCCCACAGTACAGGCATATCAATTCCAACGTTGAGTGCAATGGAAAGTTACACCCGCAAGCCCAGCCGGGAGGAAGCCGAAGCCATTGCGAAAGAGCTGAACCTCCATCCGAGCAATCTGCTTGCCATCGCAGAAGAACGCTGGCATCCCGCCCCCTGGAACCACAATCACGATCCGGATGCCGAGGTCTTGCGCTGGGAGATGCCCGTCGGTGCTTATTCTGCCTATTGCTATCTGCTGCGCTGTCAGCACACTGGTGAATCAGCGGTGATTGACACAGGAGGACAGGGCAAACGTGTGATAGCCCAGCTTCGTCAGCATCGAGTACGACCTCGGTACATCCTGGTTACCCATGAACATGGTGACCACACTGGCGGAATCGACCTTGTCCAGGCTGAAACGGGAGCCACGATCCTGGATGGTCAGGATGCCAGTGTTCCAAAGGCCGAGCAGATCGTCGATGGCCAATCGTATGCACTGGGCAGACTAAAAATCACCGCCTATAGTACCCCAGGACATACGGCCGGCTGCATCAGTTATGTTGCAGGACTGACAGCGTTCGTCGGCGATACACTCTTCGCGGGTTCTGCAGGCCGTGCCAACTACTCGTACACAGCACTATTAGATTCAATACGCAATAAACTGCTCACGCTTGATGAAAACGTCCACCTTTTCCCCGGACATGGACCGGTCACAACCGTTGGTCAGGAAAAAGAGCACAATCCCTTCATCACAGCCTGAAATTCATAGAAGATTGCGAACTGTCATTATCGTGCAGCTTCGATCGCCTCCCGCAGATCAAGCGTTCCTACGTAGAGAGCTTTCCCCGTGATAGCACCGACAACACCGTGAGGTTCGCATCGCTTCAACGCCTGAATATCTTTGAGAGAGGCAATTCCGCCGGCAGCGATGACGTTGACGTTGCTGCCGGATGCAAATCGCTGGATGGCTGCGATATTGGGCCCTATCAGCATCCCATCCCGTTGAATATCTGTATAGATGATGGTCTCTACGCCAAGTTTGCTGATCTGCTTGGCAAAATGAGCCGCTGGCTGCTCTGAGACATCTAGCCAGCCTTCCGTGGCAACCATTCCATTGTGGGCATCGATACTGACGACAATCCGCCCGCCATAATGGGAAACCACTGTTTCCAACAGTGCTGGATCTTTGAGTGCCATGGTCCCAATAATGACTCGGCAGATTCCTAGCTCAAGTATTTGGGCAATCCGTTTTTCCGTTCGGATGCCTCCTCCCAACTGTACAGGGACCGACACGGCTTCAACAATCCGGCGAATGACGGGAAGATTTCCGGGAGTTCCTTCGAATGCTCCATCCAGATCAACGATGTGCAGCCATTCTGCTCCCTCTTGTATCCAGCGGTGGGCCATCTCCACGGGATCATCCGAAAAGACGGTCTCTGCGTCTGCACGCCCCTGGTTGAGACGAACACACCGCCCATGACGAATATCAATTGCAGGAAATATAATCATCGGTTTCTATTCTGAACTCCTTACCTGGAGGTTTTCATGCGTCCTACGATCGGTATTACTTGTAGTCTTTCTGTAAGCGTTGCCGACTCGAGCGGAGGTCGGGTCTATGAGAATAACGTACTTGGGTTAGATTATACCCGCGCGGTGGAACAAGCTGGAGGCTTTCCGGTTATCCTTCCTACCCTGGCGGTCGGAGAATCCATGCATGAGTATTTTGAGCGGATAGACGGACTACTACTCTCCGGGGGGATTGACATGGACCCTCTGCTCTACGGGGAAGAACCTCATCTGCAGATGGGAGGGATTGATGTCCTGAGAGATCAACTGGAAATGGCATTGACACGCGGATCCGTTGAGAGATCGTTACCCATCTTTGCCATCTGTCGAGGCATTCAGGTATTGAACGTCGCACTGGGAGGAACCCTTTATCAGGATATTTCACAACACGACTCACCCATCTTAAAACATCGGCAGAATTCTCCAAAATGGCATGGTTCACACACCGTTGATATTGTGCCACACACCTTATTGTCGACCATCATCGGGCAAACTGAATGGCGTGTGAACAGTTTTCATCATCAGGCGGTCAAGCAAGTTGCCCCTGGCTTTCGTGCATCGGCCCACTCGAAAGATGGCATCATTGAAGCGATCGAAAGCATCGAGCAGCCATTCGTACTCGGTGTGCAATTCCATCCTGAGATGATGTGGGAAAAGGAACCAGCCGCGATGAACTTGTTCAAGACCTTCGTCGAGGCGTGTCGTGTGACCTGATATCGGCAGATCTCAAACAGGCTCCATCGGGATTGCCCATCCAGCGGGGGTAATTGCGGTGTACTGAATATAGCATTCCGCAATGATCTTGTCAAGCGCATTTGTCTGTCAAAGCCCTTGCAAAACAGATCCAAATATGCCACAATAGGCGCGTGTCCCACGTAGCTGGTCGGGGATATCTTTATGATCATATACTGAGCGCATTTAGGTTTTGCGAAATGGTAGGAGCGGTCTCCTGGCCGCGAATCGAGTGCAGGAGCACTCTCCTACAGGGGATACTCACAGATCTCATTTGCGCTCAGTATACGCCAGTCGAAAGAACCAGTAAAAACAGGTAGAACAGGATCAACTATGCGATTAAAGCTCATCGCGTGTGAAGTTTTCCGTAGGGAATTCTGTCACGCTGCAGCTCATGCTTCTTATGTGATCGACATCCACTTCCAACCATACGGCCTTCATGGAACGCCGGATCTGCTACGCGCAGATACACAGAAACAGATAGATGAAGCATCGCCGAACCGATATGCCTACATCTTGCTCGGTTATGGGTTGTGCAGCCGTGGCACCGCAGATCTCCAGGCGCGGGATATCCCTCTCATCATTCCACGTGCTCACGATTGCATTACCCTATTTCTCGGATCCAGGGCATGCTACAATCAGCAATTCCTTGAGCGTCCAGGCACTTACTACTACAGTCCGGGATGGATTGAACACAGGGATGGAACAGAAACAACGACCCAGCAAGGTACGATGGAGATCGTCAAGGAAAAACAACGGCAACGGCAATATCAGCAGTATGTGGATAAATATGGTGAGGACAATGCGAAGTACCTGATGGAAATGGAGAAACAGTGGGTTGTGAATTATGATAGAGCCGCGTTCATCAATACAGGGCTTGGGAACATCGAAGAGTATCGCCAGTTCACTCAACGCATTGCCCAATCCAATGGATGGCAATATGAGGAGATCGAAGGCGACATCACGATGATAGAACGGTTCCTTAATGGGGATTGGGATGAGGAAAGTTTTCTCGAAGTTCCCCCGGGACATCGCATTGTCGATGTGTATGATGACGGTGTGATCACGGCGGAACCTGCGTCGTAGGAGAATGGGATAGACAATATGAATCTTGGACTCGGTGTCGATACTGGCGGCACTTATACAGATGCGGTGGTGATCGATTTCGACCGGGGGGATATCCTGGCAAAGGCCAAGGCTCTGACAACACGTCCGAATCTGGCTGTTGGCATCCTATCCGCGATCGATTCACTTGGGGGATTTGATCCCACGTGTATCCGTCTGGTATCTATCTCAACGACGCTTGCGACGAATGCAATGGTCGAGGGGCGTGGCGGTAAAGTGGCCCTTTTTGCCATCGGCTATGACCCACGGATCCTGGAGAATCAGGGGGTTCACGCGAACGGCGACATCCATAAGGTTTGTGTGATTCCGGGGGGGCATTCCGTGATGGGGGTCGAAAAGGAACCGTTGGACATCAGTGCTTTGGATGCCGCTATCGAAGCGACAAGAGATGAAGTGGAAGCCTACGCTGTATCTGGGCATGGTGGTGTCCGCAATCCGGAACACGAGCAATATGCCAGGGAACGTATCCTCGAACGCACGGGATATCCTGTCGTATGTGGACATGAACTGACAAGCGAGTTGGGATCGATCAAGCGTGCTGTGACTGCGGCTTTCAACGCGCGTTTGCTTCCACTCATCGGTGAACTAATCCGGGCGGTGCAGTACTCATTGAAGGAAAGATCCATCCACGCGCCACTCATGGTGGTCAAAGGCGACGGCCACATGATGAGCGCAAAGATGGCAGCCCAGAAACCGATTGAGACGATCCTTTCTGGACCGGCCGCCAGTGTCGTTGGGGGACATTTCCTCTCTGGTTGCGATGATGCCATCGTGATCGACATGGGAGGTACCACGACCGATATCGCCGTGGTACATGAAGGACGTCCCTTGCTTAACCGTGAGGGAGCCAGCGTGGGAGGATGGCGTACCTGCATTCGTGCTGCGGATATCCGTACCTCCGGCCTCGGTGGGGACAGTCATATTCGTCTTGAGGATGGTCAGGTTGTCCTCGGCACTCGCCGTGTGATTCCGCTTGCGTTGGTGGCCAGTCAGCAGCCCGCCTTTCTGGAGCAGTTGCGTCGATTGCATCAGCAGGCCCGTTTTACCCAGCTCCTCTCCCCGACCGATGGATTGATGCTACTGCGGGAAGTCGACGATCTGCCGCCCAGGTATCAGCGTTTGGTTGAGTCTTTGAAACAGGGGCCGCAGTTGCTGATCCATCTGGCGCAGGAACTGGATTTTATGCACGCTTCGCTGATCGATGTGCACCGTCTCGAACAGGCCGGGAGCGTTCTTCGGATCGGATTGACACCGACGGATGTGTTGCACGCGCAGGGAGTCTACAACGAATGGAACAATGAGGCTGCCAGGATCGGTGTAGAGACCTATGCCTACCAGCTTGAAGAGAGCGCGGAGGCTTTCATCAAACGTATCCGGGCTGAAGTCGATCGCAGACTGTGTATCGAATCTTTGTCCAGACTTTTCTCCGAACAGCATGACGAGGATTCTATCGTGGGATGTCGCACCTGTGAACTACTGATAGACCAGGGACTGCACAACGGGCATCCCGGAGGTGCTTTGCGTGTGAGACTGGAATCAACGCTACCACTGATCGCCATCGGTGCGCCGGTCAAGGCATATTTCCCTCAGGTGGCCGAACAACTTCACACCACGCTTCATATTCCAGAACACGCGGAGGTCGCAAATGCGGTGGGAGCTATTGCAGGAACCATTGTGGAATCTGCTGAAGTCACCGTGCAGCCTGTGTATACGATTGCCGGGATCAGTCATTACGCGGTGCACTCCGCTGAGGAACTGACCAAAGTAGAACGGCTATCGGAAGCAGTGGAACAGGCGACCAGGACAGCACGTCGACTCGCTCTGGCTCAAGCCAGAAAAGCGGGGGCACAACAGGTTGAAATTCACATCGAACAGGATGATCAAGAAGGATCAAGTAGTGAAGGGGCAAATATCTTTCTGGGCACTTGCATTCGTGCCGTTGCTGTTGGGAAGATGGCATTTGAGGAAAGGGAATCTAATGGAACTCCCCAAAGGTTGGATCTTCGATATTAAGAAATTTGCGGTTCATGATGGACCCGGGATACGAACCACTGTATTTCTGAAGGGCTGTCCTCTCCGATGCTGGTGGTGTCACAATCCGGAGGCGATTAGCAGCCGGCCAGAACTGGTGTTCTTCGCAAACAAATGCATCGGCTGCGGCGAATGTTTCAAGGTGTGCCAGCGAGGAGGACACGAGATACTGGATTCTGGTGAACGCGTCTATCACCGCGAACGTTGTGTGCTATGCGGTGAGTGCGTGGAATACTGTTATGCCGAAGCGCTCGTGATGGAGGGGAAAGAAGTGAGCGTGGAAGATGTGATGATCGAGTTGCGTAAGGATATTCCCTTCTATGAGAATTCTGATGGAGGGATAACCATCTCCGGCGGCGAGCCGCTCTTCCAGATCGAGTTCACGCTTGCGCTATTGCGTCAGTGTAAGGCTGAGCATCTCCATACGGCAATCGACACATCTGGTCAAGCATCGTGGGCAAACTATGAGAAGATCCTCCCCTTTGTGGATCTCGTGCTCTATGATATGAAACATATCGACCCGGAACGACACCGAGAATACACAGGGGTACGCAACGATCTTATTCTGGAGAACCTGCGGAAAATGAGTCAGTATGGAGTCCCGATCGAAATCCGCATGCCGATCATTCCGACTCTCAACGATTACCGGGAATCCATCGAAGGAATCGCCACCTTCCTGAGGCCACTTGAGAACATCACTCGGCTGCAACTGCTCCCCTACCATCGACTTGGGGAAGCAAAATATGAGCGGTTGGAACGAGACAACCGAATGCCATCCATCGAACCTCCCAGTAAGGAACAGATGCAGCAGATCGCTACATGGATACAACCCTACGGCCTGGAAGTGAACGTCAATGGATAGATGGGATGGATGGACAGAGAACCGTCTTTGGAGGAATATCCCCCACATGAATAGCTATTCTTTGGACACGCTGATCTGTCCCACCTGATCAAACGGTAGGTTCACCTTACCCAGTAGTGGAATAGAGGCTGTGAAGTCAAGATCCCCCTGCAATCGATAGTCTAAAGATTTGTTGCCATTCAGCAACCCATAAACTGATTGGCCGATCTGCAGGAAGTTGAGGTCGATTGGGATCTGTATCAGGCTTTCTCCTTTTTCGCTCACCTGCGTTTTATCTTGAGTTTCTCCGGTTGCCCAGTCCTTGCCATTGACGGTAAAACTGTACTGAAAGTGATTCAGCAGCATCGAGAAGGCGTTTG
This sequence comes from Candidatus Poribacteria bacterium, assembly GCA_024278235.1. GTDB lineage: Bacteria > Poribacteria > WGA-4E > JAJRTO01 > JAJRTO01 > JAJRTO01. Next base: position 323 of record JAJRTO010000217.1, on the reverse strand, counting down.
GATTCTTCAAGCGAATACTGAGGGCGAGTTGGGCACCGGACAGCCCCAATTTTTCCAGATTCACCCCCGCCAAGCTGACGGCGGGGATTTTGAGCAGAGGCAATTCGCCTTCCTTGCTTACCGGAACCCGAATGACACCCAGCACCGGCACATCAAAGGAGAGAGCACAGTTTATCTGGTAACGGGACACATCCTGATCTGTCAGGTTCCGGAATGCCTCGTAAATATCCACATAGCGCAAGGTAAGTGGCAGTTGGATCGTACTCGCGCCTTTCGCTTTGATTTCAAGTTTGTTCGATTGTTTTCCTCTGATGAACGAGACC
>JAJRTO010000216.1 GCA_024278235.1 Candidatus Poribacteria bacterium | reverse complement strand
CCCTCGGAAATGGTAGATCTCTCCTAGTTTGCCCTCATCGATAAGGCGCTTTGCAAGGCAAATCGCCGGAACCGTACGGTAGTTGAAGCCAACCATATGTTTGACGCCGGCCTCCTGAACCGCCTTGAGCATCTTCTTGGCGTCCGCCAAGGTGTTTGCAAGAGGCTTTTCGCAGAAGATATCCTTGCCTGCTTCCGCGGCTCCAATCGCCATCTCTGTATGCCAGTTCCCGGGAGCATTGATATCTACGAGATCAATGTCATCACGCTGAACGAGTTTCTGCCAGTCGGTTTCATAACCCTCCCAGCCATAGCGTTCAGCAGCCGCTTTGACCTGATCCTCCTTACGTCCACATATCGCCTTCATAACAGGAAGTGCTTCTAAGTCGTAGAACATGCCCACATTTCTATAACCGAAACTGTGGGCTTTTCCCATAAAGGAATAGCCTATCATGCCAATATTGATTTTCTTGGCCATGTGTACCTCCCTGGTTGTTGATAGCTTTCAGCCGTTTGCGGTGCCCTCCCACAGAACGGTAAATCATATTCATGAAGAGTCGATCATTGACGATAAAACGTGATGAACTCTGAAATGCTCAAGCACCATGACCCTTGAAATATATCCTATTTTATCACAACTGTTATGGGGGTGCAAGTGCAAAGATGTTCTCCAAGTTTACGCGTCATACTCAATATTTCGTTTGAGTACTTCCTCATGGGAGGCCGTACCTGTTTCGCCAATCTTCTGAACCGTGATGGAAGACACCAGGACACCACACGTTGCCGCTTCCTGTAGGTTGGCACCAGCACAAAGTGCCAGCACACATCCAGCCGAAAGCTATCACCGGCTCCCACCACGTCTATTGGACCCGTCACCGGGAACCCAGGAACGTGTTGATAGCCAGCCGGATCAAACACCAAAGCCCCGTCTTCTCCGACCGTCAGCATGACAGGACCCTCGTTTCGCCGACAGAGCTGCGTACCATATTTGATCGCTCGTTCCATCGAGATCGTCTCTTCCTGGGGACGCTGTTCATCAGGATGGAGTGCCAGATATGCTTCTGCTCGATTTGGCTTGATGGTCATATAGCGGAATTCACCGATGCGCTCTCGCGAATCCACCCAGATCAACTTGTCGGGTTGTTGCTGAGCAAGCTGTACGAGGGCCTCGCGGACCCGATCTGTGATCACTCCGACGTTTCGCTCCTGCACCTGATCCGCCACAATGATGCCATCTACATGGCTCGCACATCGATTCAGATGAGCGATGATCTGCGATTCCAGTGCCTCTCCCATCGGTTCACGATTCTTGATGTCAAACCGATTCATCTCAACCGGCTGTTGATTGGGTTGAAACCCCATCGGCTTCGTATAGGTTGGGGTCATCTTCGACTCTGTCACAACAAGATAATCCAGGTTCACGTTACGCTCTCTCAAACCCTTTCGCAACTCGTACCCATTCCCATCGTCTCCAATGACCCCGATTGCATAGAGTTCTCCTGCCTCCAATCGCCATAGATTTGAAGCGATGGTGCCCGCTGCTCCGGGGGTAGCCGTTTTCCGGGTGATTTGATAAGCTGTTTTCCCCGTCTCAATCGAGACTTCATCCAACGAGCGATCTATATATTGGTAGAGATCAAGAAAGAAATCGCCAATGATAGCAATGCGCACTTGACGAAAGCGTGCAAGGAGCACCTCAAGCCGCTCTTGTTTCATGCAACCTACCCCCTCTCAGGAAACGAAGTGTGATACGCGAGTAGGAGCAGACCTCTGTGTCTGCCCTGGGCATTTCAAATCGCAACTGGTATACAGGAGTGCAACCTCCGTCAGTAATCACTTTTGCATGGAGGTAAAGCGTTCGAAGAAATCAGGAAAGGTTTTGGAGACGCATTCCGGATTCAAAATCTGTACTCCTGGGACAACTAATCCAGCAACAGCAAAACTCATTGCCATTCGGTGGTCATCATACGTTTCGATTTCGGCTCCATGCAATGGCCGAGGATGAACCGTCAGCCCATCTTCTCGTTCTTCTACCTTTGCGCCCAACTTCCGCAGTTCCCTGGCAGTAGCCATCAGTCGGTCTGTTTCCTTGATCCGCAGATTGGCGACATTATTGATATGTGTCGGCGTCTCAGCGAATGCAGCGACGACGGCAAGCGTCTGCACCATATCAGGAAAGGCGTTCATGTCGACCTGAATTCCACGGAGCGTCCGTCCTTCTACCCGGATCCAATCATCGCCCCGAGTCACCACAGCTCCCATCTGTGCAAGCAGATCCACCAGGTAGAGATCCCCTTGCACAGAATGTGGAGAAATAGGGCGCACGACCACACTGCCGCCGGTAACGGCTGCTGCGGCAAAAAAATAACTCGCATTGGATGCATCCGCTTCAATCGTATATTCTCTAGGTTGATAACGCTGACCGGCAGGCACAGTGAATCGCTGATATTCGTCATTTCCCACATGGACACCGAAGGCTGACATGATGTCCAGTGTGATATCAATGAAAGGTTTGGAGGTCAGTTTACCCTCGATCTGGATGGCAACATCATGTTCCGCATAGGGGGCTGAAAGTAGGATCGAACTCAAATACTGGCTACTATTCGAACCAAGTAATCTTGTTGTTCCTCCCCGAATTCCGCCGCCCGGGATGAGCACCGGCGGACAACCGTTGTCGTGCTTTGCACGTGCAGCCACGCCAATCCCTTGAAGTGCATCCAGCAAATCCTGGATGGGACGTTGATACATCCGCTCAACCCCGGTGAGTTCTGTCTCACCGGAGGCAAGCCCTGCGAAACTGGTAAGGAAACGCATGGCTGTACCGGCGTTCCCCAAGAAAATGGGTTCTTTGGGGGCCCGGAGATGTCCCCCTGTTCCGTGAACGATGACACGATTGCCCTCAAACTCTAAATGTACCCCATAAGCTTTCAGGCCCTCCGCCATATACCGAGTATCATCACTGTGTAATACACGCTTCAACGGGCTGATCCCATCTGCAAGTGCCGCAACCAACAGAGCACGGTTCGTATAGCTCTTGGAGCCAGGGATTTCTACGACCGCTTGCAGATGATCAACCGGTTGGATTTCGAGCATATGAACGGCCTTCCTCACATGCGTTTCATGTTGTACCACTCACAATCCAGGCAGAATGCATCCGTATCACGGAGATACTGGAGATTCTTACTGTTGCATTGAGGACATACTTCCAGATGGCTGTTCCGCATATCGTCAGAAGGTTTCTGGAAGATATTCAGATAAAGGATTCGCACCTCAGGCTTATAAGTGTGCCCATTTGAGCAGCGGATATATCCTTGCTGTTGAGTTCTCCGGAGGAGCACAGATGCTGCAGCCACGTTTTCGCCGCAGGTTGGGCATCGATCTGGGAAAATCTCCTTGGCCACGATCACATCTGTGTGCTCTTCAACGATCTCAATGTCCAGGCCGATCATTTCCTCTAATACTCGTGCAAAGCCCTCCGGTGAGTCTGGAATCAAGGTTTCCTCCTCCAGCAGTTGGTAGCAAGTGTCCTGGCTCAGCCGCAGGGATATGGGAACAATGCCACCTCCACGTAAACTCAATATAACGCTGTAAATCCGTTCCAGAATGGACACGGTTCCTAATCCTCTCTGCACTGAACAGCTCTAGTTCTTTCTCTCCGCATTTTCTACAATTTGCTCAACGTCTGAGGCAAGGGGAGAACCCATCTGAGTCGTACTTCTGCGTGCAAGTGGAGAACCCGTACTCTGGCTGTGGGAGGCACTTGAACGAACTGAACGATAGCTTTCAATAGGGTGAGTACGTATAACCAGAATATCTGTTGATCCCCGGATAATGCGATCTCCTTCGAGAAGTGGAAAATCGAGTTTCCGCATATTAGCACGAAAATTGAGAGAAATGCGGCCCGATGCCTGCATGGTGATCTGCCAGCCACTTTCATCCTCTTGGCAGGCAAAAGGGCCATCGATTTCACAAGACTGGATTTCTGAGGCGTTTACAATGTACCCGCCGCTCTGTGCAGCATAAGTAGCTTTCTCATCCATGGCCATATCGTCAAGGTTCCTCCCAGCCGGTTGTGGAGCAGGGGAGGTATATTGACGCACTCTCCTTTCAGTGATATCACCTGATGAATATAGCATGTAGAATCACAGATGTCAATCGTTTCCTAATCCATAACAGGGCCATTTAGTTCTCGTGGAGGATGAGTTGAATGGCGTTGTATGGGTTTGCTGCGAACCTTCTGTATGCGGCAGCGATGTTGCTGCTTCTAACGGTTTTTTGTGGTTTAGGGGACAAGGAACCAAGCCCATTGCCCCTACGGATAGAAAATGCGTTCATCATGTTTAGAGAATCACGTTAGCGTTGCCGTGGTTCATCCTGAACGCTGGGGGGCCCGCATGGAATCAGGGCTAACCTGGAGTTGTTTCAGCATGCAACATCCGTTTTCAAGTTGAAACGCGCCTGATTTCGGAGGGCTTAGGCGAAGATCCGTGTTCCCATAACCCCACTGTTGGTGCGGGTTTACGCCCCACCACAAAGTCCGTTAGAACCAGGAACGTTTTCACGTGAAACTTGCTTATCTATTGCCGGCCTGCACGTCATGCAGTACAAAGGGTGCGAAACGAGCATGGGCAGAGAGACCTTTGCCGGAACCGCTGAGACTTCGGATGCCTGTCTCTGTGCCACGCCGGGCGATCTCGCCAAAGTATTCGTCTCCTGTGAGTCGATACGCGTATGCGATTCCCAGCAGCTTGCGGATGTTTCCTGTGCCTTTGCTCGAATGAGGGCAGGAGGTGTAGCGGAAGCCGTTGATGTCCGGCTCCCACACATCGCGGATGAGATAATCAGCACCCCGGATGATGGTTTGCTCTACCGCTTTATCCCCCGTCACCTGATGGAACGCTTTCAGCCCCGCAAGCAGAATACCCACCATGAAGCCCGCATTGCCAATATGGCGTGGTGGATCACAGTAACAGTGCCCGGGTACGAGCATACGTGTCCAGCCACCGTTGAGCCTCCCGCCTTCTATGGGAGGTTCAACGGGTGTCTGTCGCTCCAGTACGCGCTCGACGATGATTTTCGCGGCGTTCAGATAGTACCGGTCGTTCGTAGCGTTGAACATCGCCATCGTCATGATGAGATGCCAGCCGGGGATGCGGCAGTTGGTGAAATCGTAGTTGCGCAGATCGCGCGTGTTGTACAGATCTGCAATGAGCTGTGCGGTCTCCACGGCACGACGGTCCCCCGTCAGGCAGTAATAGTCGAGGAGCCCCTCCACCCATGAGTGACTCACGCTGAAACCGCCCCGTGGGATCGCCGTCGGCCCTACCCAATCATAACCACCGACGTGTCCCATACAATGGGTGTACTGTCCTCCCACACGGAACGGTTTATCATGGAAGTGTACCGTATCCACGTCCATATTATGTCGGGCCGCCCATTCGCCAGGGATGAAGAATCGCCGATCTCCTGTGCGGATGTATTGCAGGAAGAGCGCGTGTTGGGTGTCATACTCGATGTTCCCCCAGTTGTACCGTCGCTCGCCATACCAGTCGCCAAAGTTGAGCATGCCGTATTCTCTGCCACGTTCTCTGTCAGCCAGGTAGCTTTCCAGGCTCCGCTCCATCATCGTATCGTATTCGGGGAACGCTGAAGTTTCCCTCGGTTTCAAATCACCAAATGCTTCGCTATCGCAGTACCATGCGGGTGGCGCAATCGCCAGCAATGGTTCCTGGAACGCAGTAACATGTGCTGCAACTTGGGCGATCTTTGCATCTCCCTCGTGGATATAGAAGAACAGTTCGTGGCGTTTGGTCACACCCAGCTTGAATTTGTACTTTCCATTTTGTAGATAATAGTAGAGTTTGTCCTGTGTTTGCGGCTCAAATCCCGCGTACAGATCCTCTGTGAAAGGTGGGCAGATACCGATTTCCAGCGCGTTGGCATCCACAGCCAGACTTTTCGGATACTGCTGCCAAAAGTGGCGTACGGCCGCAGTGATCCCTCGCGTTCTATCGCTCACATCGAGCCATCCCGCAGCGCGTTTGCCGCTGATCTCGCCCAGCGTGTAGCTATCATCGAAGGGTTGAGATAGTTCGATCCTTTCTCCCGGGGGAAGAGTCCCCGTCAACGTTTCATCCGCTCCCTCTTCGCCACCAAAAGCATATGTGAGGGGGCTACCTGTGGTTGGGCTCAGAAGCCCTTCCACCGGGAACCTCAGGCGGAGTGACTTGATGGATGTGAATTCAGCCGCAAAGTGGTCGTTGCCGAAGGTGTAAAACACCCGCACGTAAGGTTTGCCCGCGTAGGCGTGGATGCGCACCGTATAGGTGAACAGGTTGTCCCCTGTCTCGCTTCTATGGGTTCCGTCCACACGGATGACCGCACGCATTGAGCCCAGTTCTTCAATTTCAACCTGATCCGGTGGACTCAGACTCGTATAGACGGTACCATCCGTCGAGGTGAGTTCGATTTGCAGGGGACTGAACGGTCGATCACGATGGATGCTGAGCCGCAAAGCCCCCGTATCCACCTTTACGGAATCTCCCATATCCACGACGTGCAGCGACGAAGCAGAGGTCGTACGTCGAACCTTGATGCCATATTCCAGCATGTAGACTGCTTTGCTCTGAGCTGGCACGTCCGCCTGAAAATCGAGTAGTGCCCATTTGATGCTACCGTCCGGCCATTCGGTGAGTGTGGTGATCTGGCTCGACACCTCCTCACCAGCAGGGCTCAGAATGCGGATGTGTTCGATTGAGGTGACATCACCCTGTGGGAATGGGATACCAGAGGTAACGGGCCATGCTTGACGCGGATAGGGAATCGGATTGTCGAGCGTCAATGGCACCGTTTCGTGGGCTGCCTTTCCTCCGGAGAGGGAGCGCGGTGTGGTATGGAAGGTCAGATCGGGTGTCTGGATGAGTGTGCCATCAGGAGCTTCTGCTGTGATGCGGTAGTGATAGGCTTTGTCTCGATCCAGATCATCCAGGATGACCCGATGATTGTTCTGAGGAGCAGCGACACGGTTTTCGGCGATCTGACCGTATTCCTTGCTCTCACCATATTCCACCCGCGTCCATATGGGCCAGGAACTGATCCAGGTAATGCGTGCTCGGACACTTCCATCAGCGGTGAACAGCGGCTCTGCATGCGTTTCCGTGATCGCATAGGAGCGTTCTCTCACCAACGGTTTTTCGTGCAAGAACAGGATTTTCTCAATGCGATATGCTCCTCTACCTGTGCCCGTCTGTAAGGTGATCGTTTCTCCCCCTTGAAACAGATGAGCATCAGTAAGGGTGAACACGTGATCACGATTGTTATCTACATTCGCCACCGCAATCCCTTGACGCACACCGTCGATGTACACACCCACTTTTTCTGCGCCGCTGGTATCATAGAGCACAAAAGCGAGGTAGGCGTTGCCCGCACTGGGAGCCGTCAAGGTAATGCGGCCGCCGGGTTCTGTGCGCACGGCAGAACGCTCTTTGTATTCGCTACGGGTGTCATCGCGGAAGCCGTGTAGTTCACACTCGCTGGCCGGTACAACTCTATTTCGCCCATCGTGAACGATGCTGCGGATGAGATCAAGTCCCCAGGTAACCTCCATCCCCTGGGAGCGGGATTGGGCGTCAATAGCAGTGATCTCGCTTGTCCAATCCGGGATGGCCGATCCCAAAGCGGCGACAAGTCCGACAGAGATAAATGTAAAGACTGTAGAAGATACGATCATATCGAATGAATCCAATCCTTGATTATGGCAGGGCTGCCAATGCTGCCAGTAACGCCTTGATGTATCCAATCGAGTAGGCGAGTCCGAGACTGACACCGGGGCTGTCGCCTTCGATGGGTTGAATATGGTCTGGGTTCAGGCAACCGTCGAACCCTATTCTCCTGAGTTCCAGAAGGATCTTGAACATATTCATATCCCCATCGTCTAGGAGGGTTTCTTCGAAAGCCTGTGCAGTGGCGAGACTCCCCCGCACGTTCCGGAAGTGGCACATGAAGATCCGACCTTTGCGCCCATAGTTGTTGATTTCATCAAGTACAAGCGCGCTTCCTCCGACCTCAGCTCGTGTCCCGATGCAATAAAGGTATCCCACGTTCTTGCTGGGGAACGCATCGATAACCCGATGGAATCCCAGGCATCCGAGCGGCGTATCGGCATTCGGCGTGTCGGATGGATGGATCGCCAGCTTCACGTCGTATTCTTCCGCAATGGGAACCAGTTGTCGATACACGTCGCAGAAACGGCTCCACCAGGTTTCCAGTTCTTCCAGTGTGGGCGTCTCCGATCTCTTCTCTGTCAGTGCGAGGCTTTCTCCACGTGAGAGATAACCTCCTCGATGCACCGCACGGTATCTGGTCATGAGATCTGGGAACACATCCCCCGCGAATCGCTGCCGGGCGATCGGGATGCCCGCCTCGCCAAAGACTCTCAAGGCATGACATGTGTTCTCTAATTCCTGTTCGCCCCCCGGTTGATCTTTCATGAACTTCTCAGTGATGTCAGGAAGAGTTACTCGATTCATGTCAAGGCCCCAGGATCGAACGCGCTTCTTGATTCTGAGCAGCTCATCCAGATCCGGATACCCCTGCTCTTTCATGCCGGGAAAAGCTGTTCCGCTGTTGAAATCGAGACAATCCGCGCCCAGTTGAGTCATCTGCTTTAGATAGCTATCTGAGAGCGCGCGCCCCCAAACCGAAATGCGTATCATTTAGAATTCTCCTCGATCGACTCGCAAACCTGCTGCCAGGCTTGCCCGTGTTGCCATCCACACATTCGGGATATCCACAAACTCCGGGATGTCCTGTTCCGTATGGTAGTTTGGATCCACATAGGGATATGATCCTAGATTGGCTACTGCCATCGAATAGCCCGCCTTGACAAAAGATCCATCGTCATCCCCGGGGGACTTCCGCCGGATCTTTTGCTGAACCAGCCCAATATCATAGACCTGGTTTACATCTGCCATCAAGTCGGCAAAACGTTCCCCCTCTGGCTCCGTGTAGAGAGTGACGTTGGTCTTTCTACCCGCATCCATGTCCTCTTGTGATTTGCCCCCGAGAGAATCGATGTTGAAGATCGCCACCAGGTTATCCCCTCGCTCTCTCGCGTTCTCAGCGGCAGTAACACTGGTCCAGGGCCGATGTTCTTCATTGCAGAACAGAAACCAGATCGAACGCCGGGATGGATAGTCGCTCAACACACGCGCTATCTCAAGTACAGCGACAGTGCCCACCGTGTTATCATAGGCGCCCGGTGAATCGACCCAACTCTGTGAGTCCTTGTGCGCCAGAAAGAGGATGATCTCTTCAGGAGAGGTTGTTCCCCGCTTCTTTGCATACAGATTATATGCCGTGTACCAGGGATCCTCTTCGAGTGGCGGGGAGTATTGATGCGCCTTTGGTTTGGCCTCATCGCATCGGAATGCTTGAACGGAAACACCTTCTTTTTCAACCGCGTATCCCCACGATTCGAGCCTCGCCCGGATGAAATCGTCCGCTTCATAGAGCGTGTTCCTGGAGTGACCCGGGAGCGTGTCGTTCAATTTCCGATAGGGCAACGGATCTTTTGCCAGATGGAACAGATGGCGCGATAACCGATCCGGATCCACCTGTTTGATGAGAGTCTCAATCATATCCATCGCATGTGTATCCTCCATATTTTCCGGATGAACCTCAGTGATATTGCCCTACATGATACATCGGATGTCCATCCCGGACAAGGAAAACCAGAAGGCGAGAAAGCCGGCTTTCCGGCATGGATGCGCTCCTGGGATTGATGCCTCTGCTAGGGTGCAACCTCGATTCGGATCGTCAATGTCTCCCGCTCAAGTTTCATCGAGGCACGGATTTCATGCAGGAGTTCGAGCGGATCGGTGCTCCCTGTGAGTTGCGTCAGCCAGGGAAGCGGCTTTCCCGTGAGCGTCGCCGTGAGGGACGTCAGCCGGATGAGTTGCTTGAGCAGGGGGATGAAACGTCCCGGATCGATCCACAATGCCCCATCCTCGGCACGAAGATCCGTGAGTCTGTTCAGTGGTTGCGAAGTGCCATGTATCGTGTCAATGGTGCGTTTCATCAATCCCATGTCATTGCTAAGGATGGCGTAATCATCCGTGACTGCATAGCCACCTCGAAATCGTAACAGGAGGGCCGGAGACCAGCTTAACCGAAAGATGGGCGTATCGCTATAAATCAAAGAGGATGACACTTTGATAGGCTTGTTCATCAGCGAAACGTTGCCGTGCAGTTTCTGCAACGTGTCGGAGATACCAACGCTTCCGTTCAGTGGGAATGACAGAGCTGTCGCCGGGAGCATCTGGTCGGTGGCGCGTGCCACGAATCCAAGCTCCGAAAGCAGGTATGGTCCGAGATCCGGTCGCTGCCCCCGGATATGAACGTAAGGGCGTACCGCATCCCACAGCCATCGAGGGGGGATGCGGAGGAAACCAGCGAGGGCAGCATCGTCCGGTATCGTTTGTCCTGGCATCACAGAAGTGGTATTTGGGAGCATCTCCAGAGGTTGATGAAAGGTCAGGCGATGTTCTGAGATCCAGCGATCTTTCTCAAAGCGTGTATGGGATCGCCACTCACGCAGAAGGGGCGCCCATGTGTTCCGGAAAAGCAGCGAATCGAGCATACCACCGCGGTATCGCCTGCTGGCCCGCGTACCCGCCTGCCCCCTTGTAAAATCGATGTAAGTTGTGATACCATGAACACGCATCTTCTGCGGGGAATCCCGGTAGCGGTCCATCGCCTGCCGGAGTAACTGGACATCGGAACTCAGAAATCCAAGCCGTCCGATCAGAGCGTAATAGAACGTACCGCCCTGTGTTGTGAGGGTCGCCAGTCGAATACCTCGGTACTTGCTTGTCTCGATACGGTAGTGAGCGTGAAAAACATCGGTCCACTCATTCCACAGGATCTGGTATCGGGCGATGACGCTGACGACACTCCCTATCAGGAACGAAGAACCCGGGTAAAGGGCCATCGTGGCCCGTTCCCCAAAGACTTCTTTGATGTACCGTTCGTCGATCTGTGTTTGTAGTTGAAATTCCAGGTTCTGTTTCTGACGAACCCATTGACGCCATGTCCAACTTCGTGTAAACTCTTGAATAAGCGGTGTCTCTACCGCTGCTTTCAGGAAGTCATCGGCCTTTGCTTCCTTTATCATCGTGTCAAGCCGGGCTACGTGGATCGAAGCAATGGGTCGTTCGGGAAATAACTGCGTCATGGAGACATCGGGTATACGTAAGATCCGCCAGGAAAGCCATGCTGATAGTAGAAAAATGGCGGCGAATAGGAACACGATTACTTGCCTGTGTCGTTTGGATAGTCGCATGGAAAGTCGAGTAATCAATGAAGAAACAACGCCCTTTCATAGGAATTCTTTTCAAGTGTTGCAGCGTCTATAGCCGTATCTATCTCAACAAAGCCGGAACGGCCTATGTCGGTTGGTGTCCTCGCTGCTGTCGAAAAGTGGAGGCGAAGGTTTCTCCAGTGGGCAGTAAGAAAAAGTTCTTCAATGCATACTGATTCCGTTTCAGTACATCGCAAATGATCCTGCCGGAGCTTGTTCACGATCTGGATCTTGCGAGGTTGCCCACTGTCGACTACCGCGCCCCTGATGGTATTCTATCACAAAAGGGTTCAAGACCCAAGACATGAGATATGAAAGGATGGATTTTCATGGGCAATAACACGATCAGACGTCTTACAATGGCTCAAGCGGTGATCACGTTCCTGAAAAACCAGTATGTGGAACGAGATGGGTTGGAGCAGCCTTTCTTTGCTGGTTGCTTCGGGATCTTTGGACATGGCAGTGTCGCTGGCATCGGCCAGGCACTCGAACAGTATCCCGATTTTCGGTTCTACCAGACTCGCAATGAGCAGTCAATGGTGCATACCGCGGCCGCTTATGCGAAGGTGAAAAACCGACTGCAAACGCTTGTGTGCAGTACTTCCATCGGACCGGGGGCGACAAACATGGTGACGGGCGCAGCAACAGCGACGGTCAATCGCCTTCCTGTCTTGCTCCTGCCAGGCGACATCTTCGCTCGGCGCAACGTGGCTCCGGTGTTACAGCAGCTCGAATCAGAGCACACCCAGGATATTGCGGTCAATGACTGCTTCAGGCCGGTTAGCCGCTATTGGGATCGTATCTATCGTCCCGAACAGATCCTGACTTCCCTGCCCGAAGCGATGCGCGTGTTGACAAGCCCTGCCGATACAGGAGCCGTGACAATTGCTTTGCCACAGGATGTTCAGGCAGAAGCGTACGATTACCCCGAGGCGTTCTTCCGCAAATGGGTATGGCATGTTCCGCGCAACCGACCCGATCAGGAAGCTCTCGACCAGGCTGCTGAATGGATTCGCGGCAGTCAGAAACCATTGATCATAGCGGGCGGTGGTGTTATCTACAGCGAAGCAACTGCGATACTCTGCAACCTGATAGATCAGACAGGCATCCCGGTGGGTGAGACGATGGCCGGCAAGGGAAGTCTGCGTTACGATCATCCACTCAACCTGGGGGCGATTGGTGCCACGGGAACCTTTGCAGCCAATCGGATCGCCCATGATGCCGATCTCGTGATCGGCATTGGTACGCGCTACAGCGATTTCACAACGTCGAGCAAGACCGCATTCCAGCATCCCAACGTCCGCTTTGTCAACATCAACGTCGCCGAGTTCGATGCCTACAAGCACAATGCGCTACCACTCGTGGGAGATGCCAGGGTGACTCTGGAAGAACTTCTCCCGATGCTGGAGGAATACCGGGTGGAAGATTCCTACCGGGTCGCTGCAAATCAACTCCACGATCAGTGGGAAGAAGAGGTCCAGCGGCTCTACGATCTTCGCAATCAACCGCTACCGAGTCAGAGCGAGTTGATCGGTGCTGTCAATGAGCTGGGAGATCCTGAAGGCATCATGGTCTGTGCAGCGGGAAGCCTGCCGGGAGATCTGCACAAGTTATGGCGAACACGGCATCCGAAGAATTACCATCTGGAGTACGGCTACAGTTGCATGGGATATGAGGTCGCCGGTGGCCTGGGGATCAAAATGGCTGCCCCCGAACGGGAGGTCTATGTGATGGTGGGCGATGGCAGCTATCTGATGCTCTCGAATGAGATCATCACGTCGATCCAGGAGAACTACAAGTTGATCGTCGTGCTGCTCGACAATCATGGCCACAAGAGCATTGGTTCTCTCAGCCGTTCATCGGGCCAGACCGGATTCGGGACACGGTTTGTCTATCCAAAAGATGGCATACTTCCCGGGGACGAAGTCGGCGAGGACGTTGAGACGTTGCCCGTGGATCTGGCGATGAACGCTCGCAGCATGGGGGCCAAAGTGATCGAATGCACCACATACGATGATTTCACAGCCGCGCTTGAGAAAGCAAAACAGGCCGACCATACCACAGTCATTGTCATTGAAGATGACCGCTATGTCAGTGTGCCCAACTATGAGAGTTGGTGGGATGTACCGGTCGCTGAGGTGAGTGAGATGGAAAATGTTCAGAAGGCCCGTGAAGAATGGGAGGAAATGCGAGCGAAGGAGCGATACTTCCTATGACACAGACGGTCCTATTCCAGAGGCGTCTTTGATCAGAATGGCTCATCAGGGTTCCGTGTGGAAATGAGGGAGGCAGTAGTCAGGCCACAGGTTTCCGTAAAACCAAGACCCCATGACCACACGCAAGTCGGATGAGCCACCAGAATGAGAAGTGGGTGCGTCATTCGGTTGCTGTGGAGAAGCTAAAATCCACACCTGTGGAATTGATATGGCATTTCCTGTTGCGTCCAATGTAGGTTTGTGATATACTTAGTAAGCAGTTTCTGCCAACATGTGGTTTCTGCCGACCGTTAGCGTATGCGCTTCGTAGGAAATGGCTGCAAGCGAATCCAAAAAAGGAGGAATCTGGTGAACCAAAACTAACGTTGTAGTGTTCGGTTTAACCAGGCATGTATTGGATGAATGAGGATGCGAAAAAGGAACAGGTGTTGACACAAGAAGTCCAATCCGAAGAAGATGTCACTCTCGTAGAAACAGATACGGATCATAAAGAAGTACTACCCCCTTCCCCTACTGAGGCAGATGAAGAGTCTCCTGAAGACGTAACGGATGTTGTGGATGCAGAGGATGAATCCACATCTGCCCCTGATGAGTCTGAACCAGCGGATGAATCCTCCGTTGAGGCAGATGAAGAGTCTCCTGAAAAAGCAACAGATGTCATAAATGCTGAAGATGAATTGACATCAACCTCAGAAGAACACGCTAGTTCCCCGGGTGACGAGGAAGCTCCTGGTTCAGATGATGAGGAAACACCTCCCCCCGATAGTCCAACCGAGACACCCGATTTCTGGTCTGATGATGAGGATCTCCAACCGGAAGAACTTCTGGAAGCGTATGATGAAACCCTCAAATCTTTCCAGGAGGGCCATATTGTCAAGGGTACTGTGGTTAAAGTCGACCAGGATGATATCCTGGTGGATATTGGCTACAAATCGGAAGGTTATATCCCGATCTCCGAATTCGATGTCGGCGAAGATGGGTTGCCCAGTATTCAAGTGGGTGACTCCATTGATGTGTATCTAGTCCATCGAGAGGATGCAGATGGCCTCATCGTTCTCTCGAAAGAAATTGCAGATCAGAAGCTGATCTGGGATGAGATCACGCAGGCTTATGAGGAAGGCCGACCGATACAGGCGACAGTCATCAAACGGATCAAGGGCGGCTTACGTGCTGACATCGGTACGATGCGCGCTTTTCTGCCTGCATCCCAGGTGGATATTAAACCTGCTCAGGATCTCGACCAGTTCATCGGGCAGCAGCTTGAAATGAAGGTCATCAAGCTCAGTCGTCGACGTCGCAACATTGTTTTATCCCGTCGTGTCCTGCTTGAAGAAGAACTTGCGGCCCGTAAAGCAGAACTCCTCTCAACCCTCCAGGTAGGGAGTGTCATTTCTGGAGAAGTCAAGAATATCACACAATTTGGGGCTTTTGTCGATCTCGGTGGTGTGGATGGCTTGCTCCACAAGAGCGATATGTCCTGGGGACGAGTCAATCACCCTTCAGAGAAAGTCAAGGTTGGCCAGGAGATAGAAGTGATGATCTTACAGGTCGATCGAGAAGGGGAGAAAGTCTCACTGGGATTAAAGCAGAAGAACCCTGATCCCTGGATGGAGGTCGATGAACGTTATCCTATCGGCTCCAGGGTTAAAGGCCGTGTTGTCAATATTGTGGACTACGGCGCTTTCATCGAGTTGGAAGAAGGCGTTGAAGGTCTCCTACATGTTTCTGAAATGTCTTGGACACGTCGCATCGTTCATCCGAACAGGGTGTTCAAACGTGGCGATGAGATCGAAGCGATTGTTCTCGATATTGATCGGAACAGTCAGAGGATTTCCCTGGGATTGCGCCAACTTCAGGAAAACCCCTGGGCTACGATCAACGAGCGTTATCCTGTCGGATCAAAGATTCGAGGAAAAGTACGAAATCTGACGGACTTTGGTGCGTTCGTAGAGGTCGAAGAGGGTATCGACGGCCTCATTCATGTTTCTGATCTTTCTTGGGCAAAACGTGTGGTGAATCCAGTAGAGGTTCTGAAAGAGAACGATGAAGTAGAAGTCGTCGTCCTTAGCATCGATGCTGACAACCAAAGGATCTCCCTGGGCCTGAAGCAAGTAGAGCCGGATCCATGGATCCAGGTTCCGGAACAATACAAGGTTGGCTCTGTTGTGCAAGGCACCATTGTAAATCTGACCAACTTCGGGGCCTTTGCGAAGCTGGAAGAAGGTGTTGAGGGTCTCATTCACATTTCCGAACTTGCCGATCACCATGTGAATAAGCCTGAGGAGGTCGTTGCTGTAGGGCAGATACTCGACCTGAAAGTGATCAGTCTGGATCCGATTGAACGTCGCATTGGTCTCAGCTTGAAAGCTTACCTCAATGAGCAGAACCGTGCCCAGGTCGATCAGTACAGGGATACGAACCGACGTTCACAGCAACAGCAACAACAGCAACAAGAAGAAGAAAGACCCGGTCTTCTCGGAGCGCTTCTCCAAGAGGAACTCAATCAAGCGCAAGCCAGAAGGCAGAAACAACAAGAAGAAGAAGAAGAACGAGAACAAGAGGAAGAATAGCGTACCTGAAATCCGGGATGGAGAAATCGCATGCTACATCCCGGATTTCAGGTTCCTCATTCCGAATCTACCCCCCCGCCATCTAGTATCCGTGTTCCTACGCCAACGAAAGAGAGTCAGGAAGTGGTGCACCAGAATTTTCTGTTTACATCAGAATCCGTTACAGAAGGTCATCCCGACAAAGTCTGCGATCAGATCTCAGACGCTGTCTTGGATGCTGTATTTGTTCAGGATCCCATGGGACGTGTCGCATGTGAGACACTGGTCAAGACAGGACTCGTGCTCATTGCAGGAGAAATCACGACAACAGCCTCCCTGGATTTTCAAAGCATCGCACGAACTGTCATCGAGCAGATTGGTTACACGGATGCCTCCTATGGCTTTGATGCCCATTCGTGTGGTATTCTGACCGCTGTTGAAAAACAATCACCCGATATCGCTATGGGCGTGGATCGTCTCGGTGCGGGGGATCAGGGGATGATGTTTGGCTATGCATGTCTCGAAACAGAAGAACTCATGCCCATGCCCATCGGATTAGCCCACAAACTCGCCAAACGTTTGGCGACTGTACGTAAAGAAAACATCCTCAAGTTCCTGCGTCCCGACGGCAAAACTCAGGTTACGGTCCGTTATGAGGATGGAAAGCCCAAGGAGATCCAGACGGTGGTGGTCTCGACCCAGCATGATCCCGAAGTAACTCAGGAGGAATTACGCGAGGCGATCATTGAAGAGGTTATCAAACAGGTGATTCCAGATCGACTGATCGCCAAGACGGTCGAATATCACATCAATCCCACAGGACGTTTTGTCGTAGGCGGGCCGTATGGCGATGCGGGCCTCACCGGACGCAAGATCATTGTGGATACCTATGGCGGTATGGGAAGGCATGGGGGCGGAGCTTTCTCCGGCAAGGATCCCACGAAAGTCGATCGCAGTGCGAGTTACGCAGCGCGCCACGTGGCCAAGAACATCGTTGCGGCTGGACTGGCAAAGCGGTGTGAATTCCAAATATCCTATGCGATCGGTATTGTCGAACCGATTTCTGTGATGGTCGATACATTTGGTACGGGTGTGGTGCCCGATGAGCAACTCACGCAGCTCGTTCTGGAGTGTTTCGATCTGACCCCGGGCGGAATCATCAAGCGTATGGAACTCCGGAAACCCATCTACACAAAGACTGCTGCATATGGTCATTTCGGGCGCGAGGATGAAACCTTCCCCTGGGAACTCACCGATTATGTAGAACTGCTAAAAGCCCATGCATAGCCTTTCCCTTTGCCAGGAGTAACTCATGAACTACGATGTAAAAGATCTGAACCTTGCAGTGGATGGTATCGCTCGAATTGAGTGGGCGGATCGATTTATGCCGGTGCTCCGGCGGATTCGAGAACGCTTTGAGACAGAAAAGCCACTGACAGGAGTATGTATCGGCGCATGCCTCCATGTTACCACTGAGACCGCAAATTTGATGCGAACGCTGAAAGCCGGGGGAGCCGACATTGCCTTGTGCGCCTCGAATCCTCTGAGTACGCAAGACGATGTCGCAGCCGCGCTCACTCAGGAGTATGGTATCTCGACATTCGCCATCAAAGGGGAGGATAACGATACCTACTACCGACATATTCACAGTGTGCTCGACGCAGAACCTGCCATCACGATGGACGATGGCGCTGATCTGGTGTCTGTACTCCACTCGGAGCGTAAACATCAACTGTCTGAGGTGATGGCCGGAACCGAGGAAACAACGACGGGAGTCATACGCCTACGCAGCATGGCCAATGAAGGTGTCCTGGACTATCCTATCATTGCCGTGAATGATGCGGACACCAAACATCTGTTTGATAACCGCTATGGGACAGGGCAAAGCACCATAGATGGGATCATTCGCGCCACGAATATCCTTCTTGCAGGCTCAACCCTGGTCGTGGCTGGCTATGGCTGGTGTGGGCGTGGCGTGGCGATGCGAGCCCGTGGATTGGGAGCCCATGTCGTTGTGACAGAGGTGAATCCATTGCGCGCTCTGGAAGCCATGATGGACGGTTATCGAGTCATGCCGATGCTGGAAGCTGCTCGAGTAGGTGACATATTTGTGACGTTGACAGGGGATATGCATGTTCTGCGGGAGGAACATTTTGCCGTCATGAAAGATGGCGCGATCCTCTGCAACTCGGGGCATTTCAATATCGAAATCGATCTGCCCACGCTCAAGGAACTCAGTCAATCGGTGCGCACGCTTCGTCCATTCGTGCAGGAATACTTGCTTCAGGACGGTCGTCGGATTTGTGTCCTCGGCGAAGGTAGGCTGATCAATCTCGCGGCAGCGGAAGGACACCCCGCCAGTGTCATGGACATGAGCTTCTCGAACCAGGCGCTCTGTGCCGAGTATATCGTGCAGCAACATGCAACATTCGAAAAACGAGTCTACAAGGTACCTACTGAAATCGACACAGAGATTGCTCGACTGAAGCTGCAATCTTTCGGCGTCGAGATCGATACGTTGACACCCGAACAATCAAAATATCTGGAATCCTGGACGATGGGAACCTGAGATGAAGAAACAGGAGCGGTGGGAGAACATCGCCGTTCTCCTCGGAATCCTCAGTTTGTGGCCTATCCTGCACTGGCATAATCGGGGACTGCCTGTACCCATCCAGTATTGGTTTGTGCTGCTACTTGTTGCAGTGGTGCTCGTGGTCATCATGGTGCGCCGTATCCAGCGACTTCGTGAAGCGATCCGAACTTCCAAACGACGCTAGTGATCGACCAAGCTGAAACCGATGGGTGTCGTCAAAGTCTCCTGGCTGTGATGTTGAGTTGTGAACAAACGGGTGGATACTCCCGATGTGCCCTTACAGGCTAACTCCAATGAAACTCATGCAGCGAAAAACCAGCATTTGCGAATGGGAATAGAAGGATGAATTTGCTAGAAGCTCTGCAGCGAGGGCCTCTCGTATGTGACGGAGCGATGGGAACCATGCTCCAACAGAGAGGGATGCCTTCGGATGTCTGCCCGGAACTCTGGGGCATGGAACACCCGGAGATTATAAGTGAGATCCATCGAGAATACCTGAATGCTGGTGCCGATGCGATCCTTACCAACACATTTGGTGGAAATTACTTCAAACTGAAGAAATATGGGGTCGATACTCCCGCTTCAGAGATCGCTCGACAGCTTGCCACGATCTCCCTCGATACAACGACATCGGGACAGTTTGTGTTGGGAGATATCGGTCCTACCGGCGAATTCATGCAACCCCTCGGACTGGTGTCAGAAGCCGAGTTCTTTCAGGCATTTGCTGACCAATGTCAGGGATTCCTGGAAGCGGGTGCTGATGGAATCATCATCGAGACAATGATGGACCTCAATGAGGCCATGGTTGCTGTCAGAGCGGCTAAGGAAACGGGACTTCCGGTGATCGGTTCCATGTCTTACAACCCGGATCCCAAAGGATTCCGAACCATGATGGGGGTCGGGCCAAAGGAAGCAACCGAAGGGTTGCTAGAAGCTGGTGCCGATGTGATCGGGGCCAACTGTGGTAGTATCCTGATGGAACAGATGGTGACATTAGTCGAGCAATTCGCTGATGCTGGAGCACCCTATGTGTTGCTGGAAGCGAACGCCGGCATTCCGCAGATCGTAGAGGGTGAGACCGTATTCAGTCAAACAC
This sequence comes from Candidatus Poribacteria bacterium, assembly GCA_024278235.1. Classification (GTDB taxonomy): domain Bacteria; phylum Poribacteria; class WGA-4E; order JAJRTO01; family JAJRTO01; genus JAJRTO01. The sequence goes on along the minus strand of JAJRTO010000216.1, from coordinate 24,168 downwards.
CAGAGCAGATGGCAGAGGGTGTGCTTGCCGTTCTTCAAGCCGGAGCCCGTTTCATCGGCGGATGTTGCGGGACGACGCCAGAGCATATCCGACTCATTGCAGAAATCGTCAAGGGGTACAACTCGTGAGTATTGTCGTTGTTGGATCGGTTGCACTCGATTCTGTCGAAACTCCGGCGGGGAGTGTTGAAGCGGCACTCGGTGGCTCTGCCGTCTATTTTGCCACTGCGGCGAGCTTCTTTCAAACGGTTGTGCGCCTGGTAGGGGTCGTTGGCGATGATTTCGATCAGGTGCATGTGGATTTTCTTCGAGACCGAGGGGTTGACCTCACTGGTCTGGAACGGGTGGCCGGTGGCAAGACCTTTCATTGGAAAGGCCACTATCTACAGGATTTGAACGTTGCTCAAACCCTTGCCACGGAACTCAACGTATTTGGTGATTTCCAGCCCAAACTTCCCGAAACCTACCGTGACAGTGATTATCTCTTCCTGGCGAATATCCATCCAACGCTTCAACTCCAGGTGCTCCGACAGATGCACGCGCCCCGACTGAAGGTGTGTGATACCATGAATCTATGGATCGAGACGACGCGTCAGGAGTTGTTGCAGACCATTCGGGAGATAGATGTTCTGATACTGAACGATGGCGAAGCGCGTCAACTTACCGGGGAGTCTAATCTCATCCGGGCAGCTCATGCTATACTTGCACTCGGCCCATCTCGGGTCGTTGTCAAGAAAGGCGAACATGGAGCCTTTACGCTGACTCAAGACAGCTTTTTTGCGGCTCCTGCTTATCCTCTGGAACAGATCGTGGATCCGACCGGGGCGGGTGATACATTCGCCGGTGGATTCATGGGATACATCGTATCCGCTCAGGATCTGTCAGAGCAAAGTTTCCGCAAAGCGATCCTGTATGGTACCGTGCTGGCATCTTTCAACGTGCAGGATTTTAGTTTGAATCGTCAGCGTCATCTGACATATCCTGAAATTGAAGAGCGTTTCGAGAAACTTGCGGAGAGTATGCGGATCTGAATGATGCGATACGAATACAAAGGCGCAATACACCTCCATTCCCGCTATTCTGATGGGAGCGCTTCTGTAAAGGAAATCATCACCAGGGCACAGGATGCGGCACTGGATTTTGTGATGCTCAGCGATCACAACACCGTTGCCGCCAAGCGTGACGGTTATGAGGGATGGCATGGGAACATGTTGTTGCTGGTGGGAAATGAAATCTCACCAAGAACCCATCACTATCTGGCCTTCGGAATCGATGAGGATCTTGATGGACATGACTATGCCGATCCGCACGATATTGTTGATGACGTTGCGGATCGAAAAGCTTTGGGTATCATTGCCCATCCTTTCGGAGGGAAATCGCCGTATCTACGCGTACTGCCGCGTTCATGGCATACGTGGGACATAGACCGCTACGATGGCATCGAAATCTGGTCCTATATGATCGATTGGACCGATAGGGTCACGCCCTGGACGCTTTTCTACTACTATCTTTATCCAGAACGTGCGATCCGTGGCCCCCATCCAGAAGCACTGAAAAAATGGGACGAAGTCTCCCAGAGACGCCGTGTCATCGGAATCGGTTCCATCGATGCTCATGGTAAGCGTTTGCCCATCTTCCGGTTCATCAAGTTTTTGCCCTATCAATATCTCTTCCGCACGATCCGCACTCACATATTGATATCAGAACCCCTGTCATCGGATGTCAAGGAGGCCCAATGGCAGATTTACACAGCGATTAGACAGGGGCACTGCTTCATTGGATACGATGCTATTGGGGACACCACCGGTTTTCGTTTCCACACCGAGGATGGCGAATGGCAGATGGGAGATGAGCGGGTACTCTCACATCCGGTGGAACTTCAGATACGCCTACCTCAATCTGCGGAGATTTACCTGCGACACAACGGAACCGTGTGTGCTTCCATCCGAGGTAAATTTCTCGACTACCAAGCACAGCTTCCGGGTGTCTATCGGATAGAAGCCTTTCTGCAAGAGATGCCCTGGATCTATTCCAATCCCCTCTTCCTACGCGCAGAGTCTTGATGCTCTTTCCTCTCATTGCCATCATAGGGATCGTTTTTGCCGCTGCCTCATTACAGGGATTTGCCGGCTTTGGCTTCAGCCTGTTGTTTATGGGGTGCTCATCCCTGATCACCAGTACCACACATGCCAGCATCGTAGGATCTCTGCTCGGATTGATGAATGCGAGTATCGTGCTCTGGAATGTTCGCCGTTCCATCGATCTGGGCAAGATCAGGGCTTTTTTCGTAGGAGGTGCCTTCGGACTTCCTTTAGGTGTGTGGGGATTGGCCTCCCTTGAATCACGTTGGCTCGCCCTGGGACTTGGCATCGTCCTTGTTCTTTTCTGCTCCTACTCGTTGATCAACCCGCCAAAATCACGGAAGCCCTGGCCAACGTTCTGGGGTTACCCGATGGGTGTAAGCAGCGGCATTCTGGGCGGTGCTCTGAATACAGCAGGACCGCCGCTCGTTATCTACAGTTATTATCAACCGTGGGACAAAGACAGCATCAAAGCCTCTTTGCTGACATTCTTCGTTGTGATGAGTCTTTACAAGGTTCTCCTCTTATTTGCGACTCGCCTGATGACCCAGCAGATTCTATTTGAGGCGGCTGCAGCTCTGCCTGTGCAACTGTTGGGGGCAACGGCGGGCATCCGTATGTCCCATCGATGCAGCAAAGAACAGATTCGTCGGATTGCTTTCCTGATCCTGATCGGTCTGGGCGTCTTATTGCTAATACAGGGTAAGTGATTTTCGAGTGAAAGCCAGAGGAGCCGTCCATCTGGCTTTCCTCTTTCCGTTCTATGCATGCTCCGCGAGGTATTCGGCAACACCATCTGCTGTAGGAGCCATTGCGTCTTCGCCTTCCTGCCAATTTGCAGGGCAAACTTCCCCATATTCCTCGACATATTGGAGGGCATCGACCATACGAAGCGCTTCGTCGATGTTTCGCCCCAGGGGGAGATCGTTGATCACCGCATGACGGACGACCCCTTCCTTGTCAATAAGGAAAAGCCCGCGTAACGCGATTGCATCGTCGAATAACACCCCATAATCTCTGGAGATACTCTTCTTGATATCGGCCACCAGTGGATACTGGATATTCCCGATCCCGCCTTTCTCAGGCGGTGTGTTCTTCCAGGCCCAATGGCTATACTCGGAATCCACCGAAACACCGATCACTTCGCAGTTCTTTTTCTTGAATTCATCGAGCTTCTTGTCAAATGCAATGATTTCAGTTGGACAGACAAAGGTGAAGTCGAGAGGGTAAAAGAACAACACCACATATTTGCCCTTATACGAGGACAGTGTCAACTCTGCAATACTATTGTCCGGTAGGACAGCGTTCGCTGTGAAATCAGGTGCTTCTTTAGTAACTAGAGACATCTCTTACCTCCATGTCAAAGCAGCAATGATATTTATTACTGTTAAAAATTTGTCTAATTATAAGAGAATGGGCCGATGGAAGTCAAGTGGATGATGAAATCCGTTGTGAAAAAAACATCGAATCTGCGTGGGAAGAGAGGGCACGATGGCCCCTGTTGACGAGACTGCTGGTTGCGAGAATGAGGGATTGACAAGCCTCGGTTTTTCAGCTATACTAATCCCCAATCATCACCATCAGTTCTCCATCCTTTTATCGTACCTCGGTACTACTCGTTTTAGATTAGGAGTTCATTACCGTCCGAATAGGACCGGTTGATGACTTCACGAGCCTTTGCTCATCCTCAAGCACATCTATACATCTTTGCTCCCGGGGCAACATCTGGAAACGGTGGGGAAGATGTCTTATCATAGGACACGCTTACTGGCGCGGGTAGGTTGGTGTTCCTTCCTGAATGCGATTCGATATGATCGGCAATCCCGTCGACGTTGGATCGGGCAGCTTATTGGATTGGGAACACTGGTATTCATCATCGGTCTCGCAGCACGTTTTGTTTTTGACGTAGCATCCCAGAGATTGGGCGCGAGTTTTCAAGGAATCGTATTTCAAGCGTTGGCTTTTTTCACACTCCTTGGGATGCTGATGATCATACGCGAGGCGATGGATCTCATGATGCGGCGTGCTTATCAGGATCCCGATATTCCTCTATTGATGACATCCCCTCTGTCCCCAGCCAGCATATTTGCATACAAACTCACACAAGTGATGCTCTCTAACATCCCCGGACTGTGCGTATGGTTGCTTCCTCCGTGGTTGGTGATGGCGTATCTTCTGCACGCAGCATGGGGCTTCTACGTTGTCTTGCTACCTGTTCTCCTGCTGCTTTTGATCAACATAGTGACTTCCGTTGGAATAACCTTGCTGCTCATTATGCGTTTCTTTATATCTCCCCGCGTGCTTCGTATCCTCAAAACCGTCGGGATGACGTGTGGATTCCTGGTTGGTTTGGCAGTCGCTCTGTTTTTTGTCGCCCGGAACGCACAAAAAGAAGCCTTTTTTCAGACCGTCATGCAAGCAACGAATGCCATCCCACAGTCTCGCCCTGATTTCTGGGTGGCGAAGATACTGGTCAGCTTTATGCCGGCGATCCAATCCGACTTTTGGCCTGCAACAGGTTATCTGATAGCAACCAGCACGTTACTCCCTCTCCTGACCCTTTTTCTGGCATCAAAGATCTACCATGCCGGCTGGGAATTATCCCATACGATCCAATCGAAAAATCATCCCATTCGGGAAAACCCATCCAGGCGTTCAAAGACTGTTATGAAGTGGAGCGATCGTTGGCGTGGCAAACGAACAACGATCATGTTGAAAGATGCCTGCGCTTTGAGGTATAATCCACAGTACATTCTGATGAGTGGACTTCTTACGGGCATCGCCATCATGACGATATTTCTCGTTGCATCTCAACCAGCGACGGATCAGGGCAAGGAAATATTCTCAGATCGATTTCCTCCGCTACTCTTTCAAATGATCATCTATAGCCTGATCATTGCAGTACCACTCACAATTCATGCCTTCCGAACTGAGGCTGATACATGGTGGTTGATGCAGTCGCTCCCAATCGATGCAAAGACACTCTTTGTTACCAAGCTGATCTTCGCTGCAGCGGTAACATGTTCTTACGCTTGTCTGTGTGTCAGCCTGGGTATGCTTTTGCTTCGGATTCCGATCTTGTATTGGTTGATAGTATTGGCTGGCGTTAGCTTGGTCGTAGCAACAATGGTAACGGTGAACCTGGCGGTGGGAACTCTTCCCTGGTTTGCAGAGATTCAGGGCGTCAGGCAGCGAAATCCAGTTGCCCGCGTGACAGTCATCCTGGCGACTCTCCTGCTCAACATTGTTCTCCTGGGAGGTCCATTCGCTCTTATCGCCGTTGTTTGGGAGAAAGAACCTACCATTCCGTGGTTGAATTCTCTGTCAGTCTCAACCGTCAAACTTCTGACGTTGGGTTTCATTGTTGCTTTTCTTACATGTATTCTTGCGGGCGCGTACCGTTTTGGTCAGCGTTCTTTGACCCGCCTGCTGATATTATAGATTGAGGATTAGGGATTGGAGAATCAAGGTGGTGTCGGCTATATTCACATCGCTGAAGATGTCGAGTCGGGTGCTTTACGGCTTTAAGAAAGGGTAAGATATGATCATTGTTGGTATAGATGTCGGTTCCGTCAGTATCAAGTTGGCAGTGCTGGGTGAGGGGAGCGACAAGGCTTCTCTACAGCAGTTGTGTGATAAGAGTTACAACTTCAAGATGGTGGAGGATTCGTCACTGGGGCAGATGCTTGTGTTATCTGAATATCGGCGTATCAAAGGCGAACCGATCCAGACCACCTACGACCTGCTTGAAGAACTCTACAATTTCATTCCAACCCCTGCGGGCATACGAGTTACCGGGATTGGCAGCAAACTGATAGGCCAATTGCTCGGAGCGGCCCTTGAGAATGACTTCAGGGCCGTTGCTCATGGTGTGGGAAGCATGCATCCAGATGTAAGTACCATCTTTGAGATGGGGGGAGTCAACTCCAAGTTTATCAGCTTGAACACAGAAAACGGGATTGTTGGCATCGCAGATTATGAGACAAATGGGGACTGTGCTGCGGGCACCGGATCGTTCATGGATCAACAGGCTTCACGTCTTCAATACGCGATTGAGGATGTCGGAGATATCGTGATGCAGGCGGGAAAAGCGGCAACCATTGCCGGTCGCTGCTCAGTCTTCGCTAAATCAGATATGATCCATGCTCAGCAGAAAGGTGCTCAGCCGCCCGAGATCCTCAAGGGGCTTTGCGAAGCCGTTGTGCGTAATTTCAAAGGCGCGATCACAAAAGGCAAAAGGATCGTTCCCCGGGTAGCCTTCATCGGTGGTGTCGCAGCGAACAAGGGTGCTGTGGAAGCCATGCACACCTTGTTCAAGCTGAATGATGAACAGCTTTTTGTGCCCGCCCATTATGCCTGGATGGGAGCGATTGGAGCCGCATTACTGGAGTATCATGCTCCGCAAAAACATCCACCCAAACCACTCGACGCGCTTTCTGCACATACTAGTGCGATGATGGAGAGCTTTCCGCGCACCCAACCGCTATCGATGGAAAAAGTCGTGACATTGCGGGATCGTACTCGTCCTTACACCTTCGAAGGGAAACAACTACCGGTCGATGCCTATCTGGGAATCGATGTCGGCTCGGTGAGTACCAATCTCGTTGTGCTCGATAGCGAGGGAGAACTGGTCAAGGAAATCTACGAACCCACCCGTTCCAGACCGATTGAGGTTGTGAATGAGGGTCTCCAGGAGATCCAGGAGGATATTGGCGATAAGATCCGTATTCGTGGGGTGGGTGCCACAGGTTCTGGCCGGGAACTGATCGGTAAGCTCGTTGGTGCAGATACCATCAACGATGAGATCACTGCCCACAAAACGGGTGCGACCTATGTCGGTGGCAAATTGATCGGTCGAACACCGGACACCATCTTTGAGATCGGTGGACAAGACTCCAAATATATCAGTATTCAGGATGACATCGTTGTTGACTTTACGATGAACGAGGCATGTGCTGCCTGGACCGGTTCTTTCCTGGAGGAGCAAGCAGAACGTATGGGGATCCAGATCAAAGGTGAATTTGCAGAACTCGCCCTGGGTTCAGATGGTCCCATACGTCTCGGCGAGCGGTGCACTGTATTCATGGAGCGAGATCTGACCCCTTACCTCCAACAGGGAGCTTCGAAAGCAGATCTCACCGCAGGACTGGCTTACTCGATTGTTCATAACTATCTCAACCGAGTCGTCCGTGCTCGCAGGATTGGTGACACGATCTATTTCCAGGGCGGCACCGCCTACAACGATTCAGTGGCCGCTGCCTTTGCAACCGTACTGGATAAAGAGATCATCGTGCCTCCTCACAATGGTGTCATCGGTGCCATCGGGATGGCTCTCCTCGCCAGAGAGAAGATGGAAGCGACGGATGCCGAAACGACATTCCGAGGATCCAGCTTAGAGGACATCGACTACTCGATCAAGGACTTCGTGTGCCGGGCCTGCTCGAATTACTGTGATATCCAGGAATTCAATGTGGAAGGTGAGCGTACCTATTGGGGAGATAAGTGTTCGGATCAGTTTCGCCAGCGTGCAAAATCTGATCGCGAAGTGGTCATCGAAGATCTGATAGCGCTCCGTGAAGAACTCTTTCTGGCTGACTATGATGAGGAGGCGGGTGATGGGCCTGTGATCGGCTTTCCACGCGCCATGTATTTCTACGAACGCTTCCCATTTTGGAATGCTTTCTTTAAGCAGCTTGGATTCCAACTCCGACTATCGCAAAGAACGAACCGGGTCATCACAAACCACGGTGTGGATGCTGTCGTTTCAGAACCCTGTTTCCCCATCCAGGTGGCTCATGGGCATGTCCGCGTTCTATTGGATGAAGGTGTGGATTACATCTTCCTGCCAAACGTGATCAACGCTGAAACGGAGTTTCCGGAGGTGAATTCGCATCTCTGCCCCTGGGGGCAGACCTTGCCTTTTGTCATCAATCACGCACCCATGGTGGAGGAATACCGGGACAAATTGTTGAAACCGACTATCCATTTCCGCGAGGGCATGGAGTATGTCAAGCGCGAACTCCGTCCTCTGGCCCGTCAGTTCCGATTGAGTCCGCGTCTCTGCAATCAGGCTGTGGAGGCCGGGTATGAAGCACAGGAGAAATTCAGTAGGAAGATCAAGGAGGCGGGCAATCAGGCATTGACTGCTCTGGAAGAGGGTGGGGCCTTTGGTATCGTCATGGTAGGTCGCCCGTACAATATCTATGACAGCGGTATCAATCTGGATATCCCTGGCAAACTACGTGACTACTACGGCGCCAATGTCATACCGATGGATTTCCTCCCACTTGAAGATATTGATATTCGCGATATCAATCCCAATATGTACTGGAATTACGGGCGCAAGATTCTCCAGGCAGCCCGTATTGTGGGTCAACATGACAACCTCCACATCATCTATATCACCAATTTCAAGTGCGGACCCGATTCCTATATCAAACATTACGTCAGAGATGCCGCTGGAAAGCCCTTCCTGACGCTTCAGTTCGATGGACACTCGAACGATGCTGGGATCATTACCCGCTGTGAAGCCTATCTGGATAGTAAAGGCTTCCTGAGATGGTGGAAAAGATAGCGTTACCGATACTAAATGACGTATGATCAACTTTTCAAAGATCTACTGAAGACGTTCTTCAAGGAATTCATCGAACTGTTCTTTCCAGAGGTTACATCCCGGCTGAACTGGCGAGAGATCGAGTTTCTGGAGCAAGAGGTGTTTACCAATGTACCGGAGGGTTCACGCCGAACGGCTGACCTTGTTGCGAAGGTTGCAACGCACGAGGGTGAACCTGAGTTGATTCTAGTCCACGTTGAGGTGGAACATCCGTGGCGATGTACCTTTCCCTATCGGATGTTCGAGTATTACGTGCTGCTGCGGTTACGTCACCGATTGTCCGTCTTTCCTATCGCCATTTTACCTGAACGTAAGGTTAAAGGTTTTGAACAGGAAGCATACTGTGAGGAACTGTTTGGTCACGAACTCCTCAGCTTCAACTATTTTCACATTGGCTTGCCTGGCATATCGGTGGATGATTATTGGGCTGAGGACAATCCGATTTCATGGGGATTTGCGTCATTGATGGACAGCGGCGAGCGGGAACGTGCACTGCTACTCATAGAGTGCTATCGTCGTGTCGGAGAGAGTTCTCTGGACGAAGCCAAAAGAGCACTGCTGATTAACTTTATCACAACGTGTTATCAGCTTACCCCTGACGAGGAAACAGATTTCCAACGTCTACTCGCAGAGGAAGAATATCAGGAGGTGAGAGAAATGCAAGGAACCTACTTTGACAAACTCGAACGGCAGGGAATGCAAAAGCTTTTGATGCGACAACTGCAAGTCAAATTTGGTCCATTGCCACAGGAGGTTGCTGATAGAGTGCAGAAGATTGAATCAGAGGATGAGTTGACCAAGATAGCTGAGAGATTTATAACGGCTTCCTCACTTGCTGAGCTTGGATTGACCGGAACATAACTCGCAACTAGTTTAGAAAGGCTTTTCACGAATGAGTCAGCAATCGCTTGAAGGTCGAACTATCTATATCCCTCAGATGTCCTATGGTGGCTCCCGAACCCTGGCAGCCGCTTTCCAATCGATCGGTCTGTATGCCGAAACGGCTCCTGATTCTGACCAGGAAACATTGGAACTCGGAGGACGTTATACGTCGGGGGATGAGTGTCTGCCAGAGCGTATTACATTGGGTGACTTCCTCAAGATTGCCCAACTTCCTGATTTCGATCCCAAGAAGACGGCGTTTTTTATGCCCACGGCAGGGGGGCCTTGCCGTTTTGGACAGTATGGCGGCTTTATCGAGAAAGTAATGCGCGAACTGGGTTATGGAGATATCCTGGTTCTTTCGCCAACAAGCTCGGATGCCTATGCCGGTATCGGCGACAGTGATTTCGTACGCACGGGCTGGCGTGCTGTGATAGCATCTGACGCTGTCCAGAAACTCCAGTTGAAAACCCGGCCTTACGAAATCCACTCAGGGGATACCGATGAGGTTTATGAAACGAGCCTCCAGGAAGTATGCGATGTGGTCGCTCTTCAGACGGACAACAAGACGCGACTTAAGAAACTCATTGATGTGATCACCCGAGCCAGGGACCGATTCCGCGCTATCCCGATCAAAAAAGGGGAGCAGAAACCGTTGATCGGTGTTGTCGGGGAGATATTCTGCCGCCATCATGGATTCAGTAACGAAGAACTCATTCGCAAAGTAGAAGAATTCGGTGGCGAAGTATGGTTGTCTGATATTACTGAGTGGGTATGGTACACAGCGAGTGAAGAACGCAAGAATCTCCGTCTGGCTGGCCGGCGATTCTCGAAGGCGATGCTGGCCAACAAGATTCGTTCAGCGATTCAACAAGCGGATGAACATGCGATCCTCAAACCCCTGCATGAGGATCTCAAGGGCTACGAAGAACCGGATGTTGAACGTGTCCTTGCTTACAGTGAACCCTACTTACCCGCCATCGGTGCGCTCGGCGAAATGGTCCTCAGCGTCGGAAAAGCGATCTATCTCTATGAAAAGGGAGCCGATGGTGTGATCGATATCAGTCCCTTTACCTGCATGAACGGCATTGTCTGTGAGGCGATCTATCCGCGTATCAGCGAGGAGCATGAGGGATTGCCGATTCGTACGTTCTATTTCGATGGCACGGCCTCCGATCTCGACCGTGATATTGGCATCTTTATCGAACTTGCACGAAACTATCAGCGCAAAAAGACAAAACAGAGAATCTAGTCACGAACCACCCACTACTCACCACTTATATTTAAGGAGTGATGCGAAATGTCGATGCCTTTTGCTTTATCCGGTATTGTCATGAACGAGATGCTAGAGTGTCTCAAGCAAGTGACCCAGCTCATCCCGGCAGCCCCGAGAAGACGTGTCCATGAATTCGCGGATATGCTGTGGAAGGCTGCAGCGCGCGAGATCAATCCGACCCCACTTGGCCTACGTGTGGAAATCAACCCAGCCCTAAAGACGCATTACAGCGCAAGAAACCGAACGTTTGTGATCACTCTTTCACTCCAGCAAACCGCTTCCGATTTCATGCCCCAATTTGTATATGGAGGTGGGGCTGCAGGTGTGGGACCCGTAGGACAATATCAGACGGTGCAACCATCTGCTCAAACTCAACAGATCGAACAAACACGTGCCATCAAAGCGGAACTTGAAGCCGAAAAACAGATGGCTGTGGATAGTCTGCAACAGACAGATATGCTGGTATCAACGGAAACCACGGAGCTAAACCCCGATGGGCTCCAAAGAAAAGATCGGGTGGTAGCCCGGGCAGAAAACGCTGAAGAGGCGGAGGCGGAGCGTGTGGTGCAGCTTGAGGAACGTGTCCAACAGCTCGATGAGGTTCGGGAAATCATCGCAAGCGATCAGCCTCTGGCTCAGGAACGTGAACTCCGCGATGCTCAGGTGACCGCCGATCTGACCACAACAGAGGAAAACATCCAGGAGGTCACCCGTTCCGGGGACGAACACAAAGAGGAAACAGTGGAGGTTGGCGACGAAGCACGGGCTGGTGGACCGATGGATCAACTCTCAAGTGCTCCCACAGTCGAAAGCCAGATGGGGATGGTCCTGGAGGAAGAAGAAAAAGAATCCGATGTTGCTGAACTGCGTCTGTTTAGAAGGATTCTAAAGGAACAGGTTCTGCCCAATATCGATCTTCAGATCGTTCGCGACCCGATGATCCTGTCGGCGGCTGAAGGTGACAGCATTGTCATGGAGGTCTCAACCAACTCATTTCGTGACACGCGACGTGTAAACGTCAATATGCTCCCGGTGATTAGACCGTGATCCGGGATGACAAATCTGGCATGGATGAAACCCCCGAAATGGAATGCAGTGATGTGGAAGATGTTCTATTCTTGCCTGCTGTGGTTCTGTAGCACTGGCCTGGCACTTGCCGCATGGACCCTTGATACTTCCACGAACATCCCCGTATGCACCGCCGAAAACGATCAGCACTTTCCGACGCTGGCACCGGATGCGGAAGGTGGGTGTTTTGTGTTCTGGCAGGATGCCCGGAGGGGGAACCGGGATATTTATGCCCAGCATTTGAACGCGGAGGGTGACATTCTCTGGGATCTGAATGGGATCCCACTCTGCACCGAAGACAGTGCCCAGGGTTGGCCCGAAGCTATCAGTGATAACAGTGGAGGTGCCATCGTTCTGTGGGGAGAAGCGCGGCACGGGAGTCAGGATATCTATGCGCAGCGCGTGGACGCCAATGGCGACAAACTCTGGGCTTCTGAAGGGATCCCCGTGTGTGTCGATCCGGCTCTCCAGGAGAATATTGTCCTGATCCCGGACGGCGAAGGAGGAGTGATTGCCGCCTGGGAAGATTGGCGTAACGGTAACCAGGATATCTACGCTCAACGGATTGCGCCCGATGGTACGATGCTCTGGGGTGAGAACGGCATCGCCGTGTGTCAGATTCCCGGTGACCAATACGATCCGGTACTCGTGAACGACGGTGAAGGCGGCGCTGTTGTCGTATGGTGGGATATTAGCACGCCGGACTGGGATATCTATGCGCAGCGCATCAGTGCTACCGGCGAAAAGCAGTGGAACGAAACAGGTATGCCCGTATGCACTGTGGCTGGAAATCAGGGAGGCCCGCTCGCTGTATCAGACGGACAAGGAGGGGCCATTGTCGCCTGGGTGGATTATCGCATGGATCCTATTGGGGATCTCTATGCTCAGCATCTTGGAGCGGATGGGAATCAGCAATGGGATGCAGATGGGGTCCCCATCTGCACTCTTCAGAACGCTCAACAGCAGCCAACAGCGATCAGCGATGGACAAGGTGGGATCATTCTGACGTGGTGGGATGAGCGTGATATCTACTCTGATATCTATGCGCAACGCGTGAACGCTGATGGCACACCACTATGGCAGGAGAACGGACTCCCGATCTGTCTTGCTGAGGGGATGCAGAGAGAACCCCGGATCATCGTTGCAGAGAACGGCGCATGTATTTTCTGGAAGGACTATCGTGAGGACTACGCGATGGTGCTCGTGGACCATATCTATGCGCAACGCGTTGACCAGGACGGGAATATCCTCTGGGAACCCAACGGTCTTCCCGTCACAACCGCAGACGCGGAGCAGAGCGAGCCGGAGGGGATATGGATTCCGACGGGGCTTGTCGTGTCCTGGATGGATCAGCGCAACGGGGAGGACAGTGACATTTATATCCAATGGATTCCAGGCGAATAGTGAGACGATGATTGACCAACGGTTTCAGGAGATGGTGTTCGTCGTCGGCTATTTCGGGTATTGCTTCGGATGCCCCTCATCCGTTGTGTGAAACCAGCAATTGACGATTGGGTATTCAGGATCGCCGATGATGTAATGTTCCTCCCCCGGCTCGATCACGAGCACATCTCCTGCGTGGATCGGTTCTAGCTTGCCGTCGATTTCGAGCTGTCCCCGGCCCTGCATGATGCAGAACACTTCTTCCCTGTCATGACGATGGTTGCCCTCAGAATGTGTTCGCATACCCGGTGCATGAAAACTCAACCCGCCGTGCGCAATTCGCTTGCCGGGAACCAGGTGACTGACAACATGTTCAGGACCGGAAGACCCCAAATCGGCAAAGGTATAACGTTTCATGAGAGATTCCTTTCTACGTTCAGGATACGGACCGATTATAAAGCATCCGAATCCATACAACAAGGAAGATCCAACACTGGGATTTCAAACCCAAAATGGTATGAACCAGGGAGAGGCAGCAGATGAAGTTTTTGATCCACAACTCCGGCTCATGAAGAAAACAGCCTATCTGATCAACATCTCGCGGGGGGGCGTCGTGGATCTGGAGGCGTTGACCCATGCCCTGCAAAATGCTGAGATCGCAGGCGCCGGACTCGATGTGTTCGAGACGGAACCATTGCCATCCGAGCATCCGCTATGGGATATGGAGAACGTTATCATCACACCGCACGTAGCGGGTGTGGACATCCACACGCGGGAGCGGCACATCGGGGGTCTGAAAGAAAACCTCCGTCGGTTCATCGCAGGTGAACCCCTGAAGAATGTTGTAGATAAGCAACGCTGGTGTTAGAACACCGAGGCGTCCTCTTACCCGGCATCAAGGGAGCACGGATCCAACGGCCTCTGCAAAGTTCTCATCCATGTAACCCGGATTTGACAAAGCACGTTCTACAATGGTACCATCGAGCATTCGATTCTATCCTTATCACCCTCGGGGAGATCCCTAACAACGGTATCCAAATATGCGTCAGCTAACCCTATTGTTAAGCATCCTGTTTGCGCTGAACTCCTGTCGTGCAGGATATACCGATTCGCTTGAAGACGCACTTACGCTGATAGATGACGGACGATATCAGGAAGCGATCCCAATTCTACAGGAAGTTCTGCCTAAACTCCGGAACCCATCTGATCAGAATCTAACACGCTATGTGCTGGGGAACGCCTATCAAATCCAGAAACAATGGGAAAAAGCGATTCCTATCTACAAAGTGGCCCTTGAGAACGGATTTGAGATTCAGGATCATTTGAAATGGCGCATCGCACAGTCCTACGATGCGTTGGAGGATCCGGCAAATGCTGTCGTGTGGTATCGACGCTTGTTAGAGGACCACCCGAGCTACTCCAGAGCTTCGGATGCTCGATACCGTCTTGCTCAGGCGGAACTCGAACTCAAGAACTACTCGTCGGCCCTGGATGTCTATAAGCAATCGGGTGTCAAGAAAAGCCGGGACGCACTGTTTCTGTGCGCCCAGGCGTATGAAGGGTTGGAAGATTGGGAGCAGGCTTACCGAGCCTATCAGCAGATTCTCACCGCCAAGGCCACAGATGATCAGGCTCAGCAGGCTTACGAACGCATTTTGATAGTCACGAGCAAGGCCGTTTCTATCCGCCCAACTCGATCCGAACGACTCCAGCATGCTCGAGTACTCCTTGCCTCCCGGCAACGTACAGAGGCACGGAAAATACTGAAGAAGATTATTGGGACGTACCGGGATAAACTGGCCGGTCAGGCAGTCTATCTGATCGGCCAGAGTTATGCGGCGCAACGTAAATACGACGATGCGATCCGCGAGTACGCCAAGATCCGGGATCGCTACAGTGCAAGTGGCTATCTGACACGCTCTCTCTACCAGACCGCGCTGGTCTACCGGCGCAAGGGACAGGTTACCAAAAGCAACCAGTTGCTGATGAACTTTGTGAAGACCTATGCCTGGAGTGCCCTGGCGGATAACGCTCTCTATGAAGTTGGTCGGACAGAACAGAAACGGAAACGCTATAAAGAAGCTATCAACGCCTATAAGCAACTGCTACGCCAATATACCCGAAGTTCGCTCACGGATGACGCGCTCTGGAATGTTGGCTGGTGCTATTTCAAGCTGAAAGATTTCCAACAGAGCAAGCAAACCTTCCAGAAGCTGGCAAGGAAATTTCCACAAACCAGTACGGGCGATGCTGCTCAGTATTGGGTCGGTAAGCTCTATGAGCGATTACAGCAATGGGAAGCCGCAGCCCGTACCTATGCCCAGATCATCGACGAAAATGACTGGTATTACATGTATCGGGCTGAGACACGACTCCAGCAATTGGTCCGGGACGGGAAGATAGAGCGTTCGAGACCATCCCGAACGCCCCTCACCCATGACGCTCCCGAAATGTTGGATGCGATCCAGGCCCATCCCCTGCCCCAATTGCCACTACTATTCCGTGCCCGAGCTTATGATGATGCCCTTGCGGACCTCCGGAGCGCGCTCTCTACAGCGGAATCCCAGCGTGCCTCCATCTATTACTACTTGATCGTGTGCTCTGAAAAAGCGCGGAAGTTTCGTCAGGCATCGCTTTATGCCTACCGTCTCTCACGGCTGAAAGGTTGGCGTGATACTCAGGGGCGGCTTCCAGAGTCCTTGTTCAAGCGTATCTATCCCTTCTATTACCGTCAACTGGTCACCATCCATGCGGCAGATTCTCAACTGGATCCGCTCTTCGTGGCCGCTATGATCCGCGAGGAAAGCCGTTATCAGGCGGATATTGTCTCTCATGCGGGCGCGATTGGATTGATGCAGTTGATGCCAGCCACGGCGAAGGATATCGCCTCACGTCTCAAGATCCGCAACTTCCGAACCTCCATGCTCACCCGGGCGGACATCAGCATCCGCTTCGGATCCTGGTACATGGGCAAGCTGATGAAACAATTCAAGAGCCCTGAACTCGTCTCCGGAGCGTACAACGGCGGTCCCGGCCGCATGCAACGCTGGACGAAGGAGCTTGCCCTCCAGGATATGGATGAGTTCATCGAGGATGTTCCCATCACCGAAACACGCAACCATATCAAGCGCGTGATGCATAGCTACGCAGTGTATAAGCAAGTGTATGGGACAGGAGATGGGACGCTGTAGCGGGCATTTTATCCTGTTTCTATAGGAGAAACTCCCTATCCCCCTATCCCCCTATCTCTTTCGCTCGCCATGTACTCAAGACCCGATCCAAACTCCTCCGTAGATCCCGACCCACAACGGCCAGGAACACCTGATGGTGAACGGATGAAGGGGTGCGAGTCAAGTGGAGGATGCACGTGTGTGCCTGGGTATGTCGGAAGGCACCGGGGGGCAATTGAACAACCGCATGTAACGTGCATTGCTCGATCAGGTATTCCCTCACAAAACGCAGTCGGGAGTTGGCGAACACACCGGTAGGAAGGATGATGGCGACTTTGCCACTGGGACGTGCCAGAGCGATGAACTTCGCCAGAAACAGCACTTCCAGAGGGATGGATCGATCCGCTGGAAAATTCACTTCTTTGCAGAGTGAATGCTTCACAGTCTCCGAATAGAGGGCACGGTGTTGATTGCGGAAAGGTGGATTGCCGATCACCAAATCGAAGGTATCGTACTTGTACTGGAGGCCATCCGCACAGTGAATTCGGGCTCCTGCTAAATGACACCGGGCTTGTCTCACAACTCCCGGATCGATATCGATCCCCGTGACGTTGGTACAACCGCGTTGGATAGCTTCCCGCAGAAAGCCTCCATCTCCACAGGCAGGATCCATAACGCGCCAATGGGGCTGAAAGTCGATCATATCGTAGATGAAGCGGATGATTTCCGGCGGGGTAAAATACTGCCCGAGATCTTTACGAGTTGGCGACATAAGTTCTCCTACCCATGACCACACGCAAGTCGGATGAACCGAGTCTTTTGCCCGTCGGGCAAGAAATTTACTGGTAAGGAGCTAAGAACATCCGCTCCAGATGCTGGATCAGAACCCTCAGATGTTGCTCTGCCAGTTCCCTGTTGCCGCATGTGTGCAGCGCATGCACTTGCCTGTATCCTTCGGCGATCTCGTTTTGCGTGGAATCCGGCAGAATGGGCAGTTGAATCGAGCGAATCTGTGCAAAGGAGAGGTTGACTGTCCCCACACCGTTCTTGAGGCGTTGGATCTGCAACTGTCCATAGCGGGATTTCAGAAACACGCACAGGTAACAGGGATCCACGGCTTCTTGACGGACAATATCGACATAGCAGCCGACAATAGCGGGTTCATCCTCCAGGTAAACGATGGTTCGTCCGAGGGTTGCCACTCCGGAGCGCACCAGTAAGACATCCCCCTGTTGGACTCGACAGCGGGGAATATCCCACTCGGATCCCCGGGGAACGCATTGGGTGAGGGGCCCAAGTCCGGTAGGAAGTAGGTGCGATGTATTGATGAAATAAGGTCCCTCCGCTCCATCAGGTAAACCGCTGCCAACGACGATGGGACCATAGGTGATGAACGGGTCGAGATCACCAAGCGTCACGATGGGATGAGGGATCGCATGGAGCTTCTCGATCTGGCTCAACAGGTGCGGATCCCAGAAGGCGGGGTCCATTCGATCTGCAAGATCTCTTTGGGGCTTCCAGGCGAACGCCCCGATATCCCCCTTCTTTTGCCTCTGCTCAATTGAGGTTGCCAAACTCCGATTCCTCCGATAGGATTGCAAATACAACGGGATATACAGATCAAGGACTTCTGAAATCCTGTGTCAACCATTGCGCGGGATCCACGGGCACTCCCTGGACAAACATCTCCCAGTGCAGATGAGAGCCTGTGGACTGCCCCGTGGTTCCCATGCGACCGATGAGTTGACCTTTTTGAACATCGTCACCGACGCTGACAAGAATCTCGTTCAGATGTGCGTAGCCACTGAAAACTCCCTGTCCGTGATCCAGGAGGATGTTGTTGCCGTGAATGGGGAGTTCTTCTGCGAGCACCACGATGCCATCATTCGCAGCAAACACATCGGTACCTTTCCGATTCGCGATATCCCACCCCAGATGGACAGAACGCACCACGCCACTGTTGTAGACACGCCGTGCTCCGAACGTTGAGGTGGTCACCCCCCGGGTGGGTTTCTTGAAAAGACCGTTCCAGATCTGTCGAGAACTGCTTGTCTCAAGTGCCTGTGCTCGCCTCTCTCGGTTGGTCTGCTTCTTGTCCCGATCTGTGAGCAGGGAGCGTTTCTTCTGGGAGAGGTTCACCCGTCCCGTTTTGAAATCCCCCTTCTTCAACACAACCTGCATTTGGGTGACATTCTCATTGCCGGCGAGATCCCATGCACGGACTTCCATCCTGTATGTTCCCGCATTGGCATTATGTTGGATTCCCACGAAGGTCCGCATTCGAGTGCCGGAAGAGAAGAAGGGGATCTTTCTGTCGAGAAATGACCCCTCCGCTTTTCGTAAAGTCTCATCACTTTTTACAAAAAAGGAGATCGTCTGCCCTTGTATCGCGTTCTCCGGTACGGAGAGCAAAGCGATCTCCGGAGGCGTATTATCGACGATGACATCGAACTGAGCGCGGGAGCTTTTGTGCCATATTGAGGCATCCGTAAGCTCCACCTGTATCAGATAAACGCCATCTGACAGGGAAGTCGTGTCCCAGGGATAGGTGGTCCGGGCTTGTTTACCCTGGAGACGAATCTCGGCCAGAAACTGACCATCCCGGGTCACGCGCACCATATCGAGTCCCTGGCCTGAATCTTCTCCTGTGATGGCGATACTGACCACACCACGATATCGACCACCCGGTTCCAGCCCCTCAACGGACAGGCTGGGTGGGGTGCGGTCCAGGACGCGCGGAGCAAACCACACGGCGAACGCGATGACGCCTAAAATCAGAAGCAGACGGATCAGTGGAAATCTGCGATGGGATTCGTTACCTGCATAGGTTTGCATGAAGTTCTATCGAAAGCTATAGCGGCAACTCAATCGACCGGCCCTGCTCAGCAGACAGATAGGTCGCCTGGAGAAGTTCGGTGAGATTGCGTCCGTCCTGGATCGTGATGGTCATGGGTGTGTCTTTCTCGATAGCGTTCACCCATTGCCGCATTGGTGATTCAGGTGGTTCGGGACGATTCTCCAGATACTCTTTCTTCTGTTCCTCGTCTAGCTTCCGGGTCTCGAAATGCATGCCTCCATGACCGATAGCGATGGAACCTTCCGTGCCGTAGATCTCGAGCATATTGGGTCCAGAGCGGTGTATCCAGGTACAATCGATGATGCCCAATGCCTTGTTGGCAAATTCCACGACAGCAACGCTATTGTCGTCGATAGGGTAGGCATCTGCGAAATTATTGATCTTGGCAATCACACTTTTAGGTTCCCCCATGAGCCAGCGGATCACATCGACGCGATGGCAGCCCAGGTCAAACAGTGCACCACCACCGGCACGCTCGGCATCGGCAAACCAGGCACTTGAGCCACTAAACCAACGGTCGAGTGCGGCGGAGTGAGCAATACGGCCACGTCCGAAAGTGATCTCGCCCAGGATTCCATCGTCGACGGCTTTCTTGGCGAACAGGATATCACCATTGGCACGCGATGGCAGCGAGATCATGAACTTGACATTGGCCACTTCGACCGCTTCGATGATCTGATCACAGCCGGTGACATCGATGGCGAGCGCCTTTTCTGTGAAGATATGTTTGCCTGCCTGAGCCGCTGCGACCATGACATCAGGATGATCGGCGGTTATCGCGTTCACGACAACGGCGTCGATGCCACTTGCCAGGAAAGCCCCCAGATCCTCATAGAAGGGCACGTTATGCCTTTCAGCGGCTTGTTTCCCACCATACTCCTCTTGATCCCAGATGGCAACGAGTTCTGCATCGGGATTTTCATTGACTTGTCTCGCATACCCTTCGGCATGCACGTGAGCAAAACTGATCATTCCAATTTTAACCATGATGAAATCCTTTCGTTGTTAGTTAACGTGAGTTCGACGTAAGCGAATGAATCGCGGGCTGGCGTCATCATCGCTGTCCATTCATGAGACAGTTCCAGGCTTTGTCACATGGCTACTCAATACAGAAGCCAGCCAGCGTTCCATGCCTTCCCAATCTCGACGAAATTCGCATAGCTTCCACGGTTGTGCCATCAGCAGATCGAGCAGTTCTCCCGGCTCTATTGAATGGCTGAACTGGAAACCAGAAAGCCGGGGCTCAATCTGCAAAACCCCAGGGATCTCCTCAAGTATCTGAGCCTCGATCTCCTCGGAGTCAAACTGTACCAGGGTGAGGTAAGGCATGCCATACTGGCCACAGAGTGCGTCCAATGTGTCGCATGCAACCATCCGGCCTTCATGCAACCAGGCAACATGATGACAGATGGGGAACCAATGCCAGAGCTGAGCGGAGGCCAACACAACCGTTTTTCCCAGTGATGCAAGTTCTCGGATGATCCCCCGCCATTCAATGACGCCAGCCGTGTCAAGCAACTGGATCGGCTCATCCAGAACGAGCACCTGGGGGTCGTGGAGTATGGCACGTGCCAGTTGAACCCGTTGACGAATGCCTTTTGAAAGAACGCCGAGAGGCATACGGCGAAACGGTTCGAGTTCCGCCAGTGCGATGCCATCTTGAACCACGGTGGCACGAACCTGTTTCGGGAGACCATGAGCAGATGCCCAGAAATCGAGGTATTCCTCGACAAGCAGGTTTTCGTATCCAATGGGTTCTGCTCCAACATAGCCCACACACCGTTTGACTTCACGGGGCTGTTTACTGACATCATAGCCTGCAATGGACGCACTTCCCGACGTTGGTCTGCTCAATGCCGACAGCACACGTAGCAGCGTGCTTTTCCCGGAGCCGTTTTGTCCCCCAATACCAAGAATCTCACCCTGTCCTACCTGGAATGTGATGTCCCGTAGCACCTCTGTTTTCTTGATTTTCTTGAACAGTCCGTTTACATGAATCATCTGAGAAGTTGGGAAGCTCGATGTTCTGTTGAGAACTCATTGCGGATCGCTAAAAGCTAATCCGAATCGATCTGCTCCAGCAGTTTTTCAATTGCGACATCCAATTGACTGTCCTTGCCCTGGGCTGCTTCTCCCAGAGGTCGGTCTCTCTCAAAATCAACAGGCCGTGCATTTCCCTCGAGATTTTCTCCATCCATGGTGGACACCTTCATACGCGGCAGACGGAGGCTGGTGCCATCCAGCAGAGTCCAACCCCATGTCCAGATCACCGCGCCACCGGTTGGTTTGCCAACGATCTTCCCAAGGCCCAGCCTGCGATAGCTTTCACTGAACATCTCGGTATTGCTGTAGGAGTGTTCGTTCTGCAGTAGGATGGTGGGTTTATCCAAAACATAATTCCCGGCCATCGTCGCAGAAGGCACGGACCGATGATTGCGGTAGGTGGAGAAGGTGAACGTCTTACGACGGATCACGTCGATGATAAAAGGCTCGATGTGTCCGCCGCCGTTGAAACGGACATCGACAATGACCCCTTCTTTGCTATGCGTTTCGGTATCCAGATCGACCATGAATTTGATATAGGCTTCATAAGACATGGCACGTATGTGGACGTACCCAAGACGGCCGTCGCTCTTTTCGTGGACGTAACGTGCGTTCCAACGTACCCAATCCTTATAGCACAATTCCGAATGACCGCCTGCATGCGTGGGTTGGATGATGACATCACGCGTATCTGCACCCCCGGATGAGGTCCTCACTTTCAGGCGGACCCGGCGGTTCGCCTTACGGTACAGAAGGAGATCCAGATTCGCATAAGGTTCCAGTGCAGAACCATCGATCTCCAGGATAGTATCTCCGGCCTGGAGTGGTTCTTTCGCAAATGTGGCGGGGCTCTCCGGGAACACGTAAGAGATCCTGTACCGGCCGGATTGCTCAAGTTCAGCCTGATCAAAATCCACACCCAGGTAGGCATTATGCACCCCGGCTCCTCCACCGCCAGCACCCAGATGAGATGCATTGAGTTCGCCGAGCATCAGGTTGAGCAGTTCATGAAATTCCTTTTGCGTTTGCACGCCTGCCAGCACAGGTTCGATCTGAGTTCGTACACTGTTCCAGTCGGCTCCATGGTGTTCCGGATCATAGAAATGGTCGTGCAGGAGTGTCCAGGCTTCGCGGAACATCTGCATCTTCTCTGCCTGCACGTCCACGTCAAAGCTCAGTTGGGTTTCGAGTGCTTTTGCATCCCCGTCTGGAAACTCTCGGGAGTGGATCTTCCCACCATCGGTGAAGTAGATCTTTTTCCCATCTGGGACGAAATAGACGGCTCCTTTGCCTCCACTGGATGACGTCAACTGCTTCGGCGGATCCTCCTTCTTGTCTTCATCGAACGACAAACTCCAGAGGTTCCGCTGTCCACCATTGGATGGGGCACAGTAAATCAGCGTCTTGCTGTCGGGGCTTATACACCGTGCACTGGCGCCGAGCTTATGATGGGTGAGGAAACGAAGCCGATATCGGATCCCTTCAAATTCAATTTCGACAGGCTCCGGCTCCTTTTTCTCTTTTCCTTTTTCATTTTTCTGTTTGTTTTCTTTTTCTCCCTGGTCGTCTGCCCCGCCATCCTTCTTCTCCGTCACTACCTCCGCCGATTCGCTTCCCCCGTTCTCCTTTTTGTCTTTCTTTTCTTTCTCTTTCTCTTTCTCTTTCTCGTTTTCCTCATCTTCTTCAAACAGCTTGTCGAATTCATCCTCGCGCAATTCTGGTGGGATTGGGGTCAGATCGACGCGAGCGATCTGGGTTTCTGTACGATATTGAGTCGTATCAAAGATGATGTATTTTCCGTCGGGAGACCAGAGGACGCCTCCGGCACCAATATGGCTCAAAAAAGTGATGGGACGTGCTTCTGTCCAGTCGAGATGCTGCACATGGAGATTCATGAAATATCGGTCGTCGCATGCTGCAAAAGCAATCCACTTACTATCCGGCGACCAGGCATAGTCCGAAGGAGGCGATACGCCCCAGAACATGCCTTCTATGAAAGGACGATCCTCATGGGTCTCCGTATTGATCAGGCGGATCTCTGAATCCCCCAGAAAATAGGCGATCCACTTCCCGTCAGGAGAGAATCTGGGCAGATACTTCTGACCGGCACCATCCGTCACCCGGGTTTCCTTATGTTCCATGAAATCATAGAGATAGACCTGATTGTTCCCATCCCGATCCGATATATACACGACCTGCTTGCTTTCGGGATTCCAGGAAACGAGTGACTCGCGCGCGGTGGTCTCCGTCACGCGGAAGGGAGGGCGGCCTTTTTCAGTGCCCTTCTCTGCCGAGACGGCAAATAATTCGCCCCGAACAACGATGCTGATCTTCTTGCCGTCAGGGGAGAGCCCAAATTCATTCATGTTTCCATTGTAAGAGACATGCTGTCGTTCCACTTGTTTGAGATCCCCAACGATCTTGATTGGGATGGGGCTCGCCTCATCGGTTTGGAGATCCAGACGCCACAGAGCAAAGTCCCGCTCAAAAACGATCCATTGGCCACCAATGGAGGGACGCAGCACTCGACCCGATTCAAAACGGGTGATCTTTTCTGCTTCATCACTATCGATCGGTTGACACCAGAGATTCTCTTGCCCATCCCGATCTGAAACAAAGTAGAGCTTCCGTCCGTCAACGTCCCACATCGGCCACATGTTTCGGCCCGGTGCCGTTGGGAGCTTCCGGTAATCATCGGCGCCAACCTGCGCACGGACCAACCAGATATCCGACGAACTCGCGGGATTCGGGCCATGACGCCACCAGGGATCTCCGTTGTTGTTGAATGCCAGGGTG
>JAJRTO010000215.1 GCA_024278235.1 Candidatus Poribacteria bacterium | reverse complement strand
TCTGCACCCACAAATCTGAGGCAGACTCCCAAGGGATTTCTGCGCTTGCGACACTGAAGTCGGTGTGCTATACTTACCCGACTGGTGGCTGAGAGATACGAGTTTTTCACTTACGGAGGAAGTAGAGCAAGCTGCCGGCTTGTTGGCCGGGACGGTTTCGTGCCGGAACGAGCAAGCTGCACGCTCTACGGGGCTCACTGAAAAACTCGTATGAGATAGGTCGTCAGTCATCAGAAAACAGACTGTCATTCCTAATGAGGTGTTGTGTCATGGAGCATGTACAGATCACTGTCGAGACACAGGGGGAAGTTTCCCTTATCAAACTTGGCGGCAAGATCATCGGAGATGCCGTACCTGAATTTGAGGCGACACTGCGAGACCAGATGGCCGAAGTCGGTCTGCAGCTTATATTGGATATGCAAGCAGTCGAGTTGTTGGACAGCACGGGGCTTGGTGTGTTGGTCGGTTGCTACACGAGTCTTCGGAGGCGTGGCGGCGGAATCATGCTCACCTATGTTCCACCTCATATCAAGGAAATTCTGCAACTCACCCGTTTGAACGCGGTCTTCGATCTCTACGAGAGCAACAAAGAAGCACTTGACGCTCTGAAGGGGAGTTAGCCGTGGCAGACCAACTGCCTGTTGCGCTGGTCACAGGTGCGAGTCGCGGTATCGGTCGAGGTATTGCTCTGAAGCTCGCGGCGTCGGGGTATCGTGTCGTTGTCAATTACGTGCACAACCATGAAGCCGCTCACGCTGTGGTGGATGCCATTCATGCACAAGGTGGCATTGCCATACCGTGCCAGGCCGATATCTCCAGTACCGAACATCATGATCTCATGCTTCAACAGATTCGTGAACGATTCGGCCGCCTCGATCTCCTGGTGAATAACGCAGGGATTGCTCCCAGACAACGATTGGATCTCCTGCAGGCAACGGAGGAGAGCTTCGATCATGTGCTCGGCACCAACCTGAAGGGCCCCTATTTTCTGACACAGCGAACGGCTAACTGGATGATTCAACTGGTGGAGGATGGTATCCTCTTCCAACCTAAGATCATCTTCATCAGTTCTATCTCGGCTTATACGGTTTCAGTTGCCCGTGGAGACTATTGCACCGCAAAGGCCGGCCTGAGCATGGTGGTCAAACTCTTTGCGGCCCGTCTTGCAGAATATAACATCGGTGTTTTTGAAATACAACCCGGTATCATCGAGACGGATATGACTGCCGGGGTTCGTGAGAAATATGACCGACTGATCTATGAGGAGGATCTCCTGCCCATATCTCGCTGGGGGACCCCTGAGGATATCGCGCAAGCTGTTGTGGCCATCACCGAGGGTGCTTTTCCCTATTCGACGGGGCAGGTGTTCCATGTAGACGGCGGGTTCCATCTAAGGAGAATTTGAAGGTCAAATTGGCATTACTATTGGCATCACTAATCAATATTCAGAAATGGAAGTCAAGTTTCAAATACCAAGACCCAGGCAATCACAGTGCTTTTCTAACGTTCAACGTTGAACGTTGAACGTTTCACGTGAAACTTGCTTAAAGGAGGCATTTTATGGCAAAAGAGATTCGAGGTGCAGTGATTGGATATGGTGCCGCTTTCAATATGGGCAAACATCATGCTCAACAGATGATGAGTACCGAGGGAATTACCTGCGTTGCCGTGTGTGACCGTGACAAAAGTCGCGCCGAAGCCGCGAAGGAGGACTTCCCGCACATCAATGCCTATACAGATGTAACCGACATGCTCAAGGAGGAAGACTTCGACTACGTAGCTGTCGTATTGCCCCATAATCTGCATGCCCCGATCGCCATCCAGTGTCTTGAAGCGGGCAAACATACCATTGTCGAGAAACCCATGTGCATCACGATCGGTGAAGCCACGGCGATGATCCATGCAGCCGAAAAGAACAACGTTATGCTCAGTGTGTATCATAATCGACGGTGGGATGCCGACTTCTGGACGCTCAAAGAGATTGTAGAGAGTGGATTGATAGGGACTGTGTTCCATGTCGAGATGTGGGGAGGTGGTTACGGACCTCCCAATCCCAATTGGTGGCGTAGTGACAAGAAGATCTCGGGAGGTCATTTCTACGACTGGGGTGCGCATTATCTCGATTGGTTACTGAACGTCATCCCCGAGAAAATGATCAACGTCACTGGATTTTTTCATAACCGTGTCTGGCACGACATCTCCAACGAAGATCATGTGCAGGCGGTCATACGGTTCACTCATGGCGTTGTGGCCGATGTGCAAATGTCCAGCATCGCGAAGGTCGGCAAACCACGTTGGCGTGTGCTTGGCACGCACGGTGCTGCCGTTTCAGAGTCAGGGCATTTCAAGGTATGGTCAGAGGTCGAAGGACAGCCTAAGGAGCAAGAGGTCGCCTATCACGGTCGTCCAGGACCGGGATATTATCAGAACCTGGTAGCACATATGAACGGCAAAGCAGAACTGATCGTGAAGCCAGAGGAAGCACGGCGTGTGATCGCCGTCATGGAGCTTGCAGAGCTTTCCTCCGATACGCACCGGGCGGAGACGGTGCCCTACGAGTTTGATTGACAAAGCGAGCCAGTTGTTCTTTTTGTCCCCGAGTCGGAACTGAGGAGCCCATGCATGACACGTATTTGCGTCACCGGTGCGAGTGGATATCTGGGACGTCACTTATGTGATGAACTGTTGAAATCCGGATATGATCTGATTTGCGTGGATAGGATGCCCCCGGAAGAGGCTCACGGAGAGTTCCGACAGGTGGACTTCAGAGATGAAGACGGGACTCGCGGTGCCCTTGATGGAGCGGAGATCCTGATCCACTGTGCCTCGATCCATCCCTGGAAAGAGTATGCGGATGGTCAATATCTGGACAATAACGTGAAAGGCACGTGGAACATCCTCCGGTCGGCTCTGGGACATGGGATAGATCGGGTGATACTCACGAGTAGCATCGCCGCATCCGGGTATCTCCCGAAGCCGGAGTTATGCGCGGTCGATGAGAGTTACCAGCAGCAGGCGCTCACAGATATGTACAGTCTCACAAAACTCTTTCAAGAGCAGATAGCGAGGCATTTCTGCCGGTACAAAGGGATGAAAATCATAGCGCTCCGACCGCCGAATTTCACGCCGAAACCTCCCCTCCAGACCGGAGCCGCCCTTCTTTCAGGCTGTTTGATCGTCGAGGATGTCGTCTCGGCCCATGTAAAGGCTGTGGATGCCTGGGGGAAGTTACAAGAAGGCTTTGAGCCCTTCTTTACGACGCCAACATTTCCCTATTCATCTCAAGAAGTGCAACGGTTTTCAGACAATCCGAAAAGTCTCCTGGAGAAGTATTTTCCCGGTGCATGGGATTGGTTTGAGGAGCGTGGGGTGCCATTGCAGCCTGTGGCGACTCATTATGACAGCAGCAAAGCGGAACGGATCCTCGGTTGGCAGCCTGAACAGACCTTTGCCCGATGGTGGGAACATGAGGGTAAAGCATCGAGCAGATAAACGACGGGAGGTGTTGACCAGATGTCAGTAGATACCCTGGAACGGCTGAGGATGGTTGTCCCGGGCGACGATCCGCCCCAGATACAAAATTCGTCACATGTTGAACGACTCAAACCGTATGGTGAAGTCATCATTTACACGGATCGCCCGGCAACACCCGAAGAGAAGATCCGACGCGCTCGAGAAGCAGATATTCTGATCAACACGCGCGGGATGGTGACCTGGCCTGGTGATGTCTTGCGCCAGTTGCCAAAATTACGCATGATCGCGACCTGTTCCATCGGAACCGATATGATCGATCTGCAGGTTGCGAAAGAGCTTGGGATTGTCGTCTCCAACCAGCCTGGGAGAACGGCTCCGGTGGTCGCTGAACATGCCTTTGGTCTCATGTTCGCCGCTGCAAAGCGTTCTGCTTTCTTGACGGCAGCGGTAAAGGCCGGTCGGTGGCCTCGCATGGACAACATCTTCCTGCAAGGCAAGACACTGGGGATCATTGGAACCGGCAACATTGGCTCGGAGATGGCACGGCTTGGTCGGATGATTGGAATGCATGTAATCGCGTGGACATTCCACCCATCTCAGGGGAAGGCCGATCAACTTGGCATTCAATACGTCGAACTCGATGATCTGTTACGGACGGCCGATGTCATCAGTCTTCATGTGAAGCTGACCGATGAGAGCCGTCATCTGTTGGCGAAACGGGAGTTCGGGCTGATGAAGCGGGGAGCCCTCCTGATCAACTGCGCACGTGGCGGCATTGTGGACATCGATGCGCTTGTGGAGGCACTCAACTCGGGGCGACTGAGCGGTGCGGCCATCGATGTCTACGATGAAGAGCCACCGCCCGCTGATTCTCCCCTCTTAGCGTGTGAGCAGGTGATCCTGACGCCTCACTGTGCTGATATGACTCCAGAGGGAGTCGAACTCCTCAACGAAGGTGTCGTCGATAATATCATCGCTTTCCTGGAGGGACATCCACAGAACGTTGTGGTATAGGTTTGGGTGCGACACTCGTAACAGTTTGAATCTTTCCCCGTTCCATATCATCCGCATGGAAACTCTCCTGAAGCACATCGCTGATGGATTCCCGAATCATCGATATTGATGTACACGATGTTCGGGGGACGGTATCGCCTCCCGATAGAAGCTACGTTGTTTTGCATACCTGTCAGCAGCATTCCCCTCTGTTCCTCATCCTTAATTCTAGCAGTGGTTGTCTTGTCGCTCAAGATAAATCTTCGTTCCCATGACGCATCGCCAAATAGGGTTGACATGTTTTCGGCTTCCTACCTATACTTTAGCTGCTACCGTGGATCCGGTTGGCCGGTGGATTTTGCAGATCAACTCTCGGCGGTATCTAGCCGATAACAGGATGATATTGTTGTGCTTATCTCACTCAGTCTGCAAGAGACAGGCTTGCACGAGGCAATACGGAGATCAAGCCATTTCATCGGTCAACATCCCCCTTTTTTCCAAACTCTTGTTTCTCTCAGAGGGGAAATGGGGGGAACGGATCGAATGGGACACGGTGTCACAAGATAGTACATCGTGGTTCACATTCCAAATGGTGCGGCCGATCGAAGCATAGAGAGGAATAACATATGGAGACACACAAGCAGGTTATCCTGGTTGTTGACGACGAATCGCTGAACGTCGATCTTCTCGCCAGGATGCTACAATCCCAATACCAAGTGAAAGTTGCTCTCAGTGGGGAAAAAGCCCTCCACATCGCTCTGTCAGACGATCCACCCGATCTGATCCTTCTGGATATCGAGATGCCTGGCATGAACGGGTATGATGTCTGCGCACGATTGAAGGAGCACACGGTTGTCAGAAAGATCCCGGTCATCTTTGTTACGGGAAGGGACGCAATTGAGGACGAGACGAGGGCGTTTGAGATAGGCGCCGTGGACTACATCACCAAGCCGTTCTCTCTTCCCGTGGTGCGGGGCCGGGTAAAAACCCATCTCGCGCTCTACGACCAGAACCGGGTGCTGGAACAAAAAGTGAGAGAGCGAACGGAAGAACTCGTTCACACCCGCGATGTGACGATTTACAGCCTGGCGGCTCTTGCTGAAACCCGGGATAATGAAACCGGGGGACACATCATGCGCACTCAGCATTACGTGCGAATGCTCGCCGAGCATCTGGCGACTTCCCCCCGTTTTCGGAATGTCCTCGATGAGCAGATGATTGACCTGCTGTTCAAGTCAGCTCCGCTGCACGATATCGGCAAGGTCGGCGTGCCCGACAGGATTCTGCTCAAACCCGGCAGACTCACGTCTGAAGAATACGAGGAGATGAAAAAGCACACCCTCTACGGACGTGACGCGCTTGCGAAAGCAGAGGCGATCCTCACGAATCACCCAATCCCCTCTTTCTTACACACTGCACGTGAGATCGCCTATACCCATCATGAGAAGTGGGATGGCTCCGGTTATCCCCAGGGACTGGCGGGAGAGGCCATCCCGCTCTCCGGCAGGCTTATGTCGATCGCTGACGTATACGACGCGCTGATCAGCAAGCGCGTGTACAAACCACTTTTCTCACACCAGAAGGCCGTCGAAATCATTACCAGGGGAGATAGGTTGACGAAACCGCAACACTTCGACCCCGACATCATCGCTGCCTTCCTGGAGATAGAGGGTAAGTTCCGCGATATCGCCCTCCAATTCGCCGACTTTGACGAGGAACGTGTGCTCCTGCTCGCTTCAACAGGCTAAAGCTGTTTCTGAAACAGGAGAGTATAGATATGAAATCCAGGGCTTGGCCCTCCTGGCTTTTGCACGCACTCCAACTCGTCGCCATCGCGGCTGTATACTATGGGACCGTTATGTTCGGTCGGATACTCGCGTCCGGGGAGCTTTTTCATCCCATCTGGCCCGTGGCGGGAATCACAGTGGCTGCCGTCCTGTTGTTCGGTTATCGCATCTGGCCGGGGATCGCTGTCGGTGCGTTTGTAGAAAGTCTGTTATACCTGCTCTCACAAGGTTCCTCTATGGGCGTTTCTCTGCCGGTGTCCGCTGGTATCGCCACAGGGCACACCGCGGAAGCGATCCTGGGAGCGTATCTCGTGCGCCGTTTCATCGGATCCAGGATGCCCTTCGACCGGATCGGGGGAACCATCCGATTCATCCTGTTGGTCGTTCCGATCGCTCCTGTGGCAAGCGTCGTCCTGGGAATTACAAGCCTGTGCATCGGAGGCATCGCCGACTGGGGAGACTACGTTCGCCTCGGATGGGTGTGGTGGATAGGCAATGCACTGGGTATCCTGCTGGTAACTCCATTGCTTCTGGTGTGGATCCTGAAGTGGAACGAACGCCCCGCCCGATCCCGTCTGACGGAGGCGATCACAGTCTATGGACCGATCGCAGCGGGAGTTCTCTTTCTGGGCCTCCGGCTTCCCGGGGATACCGTTGCGATGCTTCATCCCGAACACCTGGCCCTTCCCCTCATCATCCTGGTCACATTTCGCCTGGGATTGCATGGCACCGTGTCCGCCATGTCCATCACAGCGGTCGTAGCGCTATGGCATACGTCTACAGGACATGGGCCATTTGTGACGGCCTCTCTTTCTACTCAGGTGATGCTGTTGCAGATCCACATGGGCCTCACTGCGGTGACCAGTCTCATTCTGGCCAGTGTCCTCACCGAGCATCAGGAGACAATCGACGAACTCCACGTCTCCCGGAATCAGGTCGCTCATAGCTACGATCTGCTGTTGTCGCTCGGTGAAGTCGCTCAGAAGATACAACGGGCACGCTCTCCCCAGGCCGTCTACAGAATCCTCGGGGAACAGATCACCCGGCTCGGACACTATGCGATCATCTATCTACTTGAGGGGGAGGAACTGCTGCGTATCGCTCACTTGACTCTTGCCCCCACAATGCTGCGCACTATGGAGAAACTGACGGGCCTGACCATGGAAACGTTTCGCCTATCGTTGGAACCGGGCAACTTTTTCCATCAGATTGTCAGAGAGGAACGTCCTGCGTTTCACGATCAGGCTGATGCCCTGATAGCAAAGTCGTTTCCCCCAAGCATGCGTTCCATCGCCCCAAAGGTGGTAAAGTTGCTCGGTGTCAAACAGGTTATCGGCGTTCCACTGAAGTTCAATGGCAAAGTACAAGGGGTGCTGTCGGTCGCCGGGATCGGCTTGACCGAGGCGGATCTCCCCGGGATGATGATCCTGGCGAATCAGGCGGTCACCGCGCTCGAAAATGCACAGCTTTACGAAACGGTGCAGCGGCGTGAAGCAGAACTCAGACAACTGTTCACATCGGCGAGGGAAGCAATGCTGGTGTTTGATCCCGAAGGCATCATCCTCTCTGCCAATCCTGCAGCAGCGGCGATGGTGAAGTACGAAACTCCCGAGGATCTGGTGGGTGTGCCGCTATCTCGGTTATGTCCCGATCGAGCGTGTCAAAAGGAAGTGTTCAGAAAGTTGAAACGGCAGGGATACGTGGAGGACTATGAACTCACCTTCATCCGCAGCGATGGTGTTGCTGTGCACGTTCTGGGAAGCATCACGGCTCAGGGGGATGAAAATGGGAACTGGTGGCGCATCGAAGCGATGTTCACCGACATTACGAAACGGAAGCAGGCAGAAAGTGAATTGAGAGATCACCAGAACCGTCTGGAGCAACGAGTCGAGGCTCGCACCCGGGAGTTACAGCAGAGTGAACAGCGATTTCGGACCCTTGCCGACAGTGCGGCCGATCCGATCTATCTCGTGGATTTGAAGGGCCGGTTGCTCGATGTGAATCAACAGGCGTGCCGCACCCTGGGATACACTCGTGAGCAACTGCTGCAGATGTCTCTCGCCGAGGTGAATATTCAATACCAACAGGATAAGCTATCCGCGCTTCTCCGCGAACAGTGGATAACACTAAAGGCAGGAGAACAATTGACACTGGAAGGGTTGCATCGGCGAAAGGATGGAAGTACCTTCCCGGTGGAACTGAAGCTTGCAGCCGTCGAGAAAGACGGCCAGGAACTCATCCTTGCAATTGCCAGGGATATCTCAGTTCGCAAGGAAGCGGAGGAGGAACTGAAGCGAGCCAAGGAGGCAGCCGAACAGACCAATCAGGCTAAATCGGATTTTCTTGCCAATATGAGCCATGAAATCCGCACTCCGATGAATGCCATCATCGGTATGGCTCACCTGGCATTGCAAACGGGGCTATCTTCTAAACAGCAGGATTATTTGAGTAAGATCCACTCCTCAGCTCACGCGCTCCTGGAGATTATCAACGATATTCTCGATTTTTCAAAGATCGAAGCGGGCAAGCTCACCATGGAAGGTGTGACGTTCAATCTGGAAGAGATCTTGAAGGATACGTCCGACATGCTGCTACCAACGGCACACGATAAGGGGCTGGCATTCACCCTGAAGCTCTCTCCGGAGCTTCCATCGTGGCTGGTTGGCGATCCTTTACGATTAAGACAAGTGCTGATAAACCTGATGAGCAATGCCATCAAATTTACGAAGAGTGGCAAAATCCTCGTCTCTGCAGACGTGATGACAGAAGATTCAGAGCACGTTACGATCAGGTTCTCGGTGCAGGATACCGGGATCGGTATGACACAAGCTCAAGTGGAGCGGTTGTTTGAACCCTTTGCCCAGGGTGATACGTCGATGACGCGCCAATATGGAGGGACAGGATTGGGTCTCTCCATCAGCCAGCAGATCGTCCACATGATGGGGGGCGAGATCGAAGTAGAGAGCGAACCCGGGCGGGGCAGCACGTTCTCTTTCACCGTGACGCTCATGCGACCTGAAGCCGCCTCGAAGAATTCCCCGTCCCCTGTGGTACGGCTTCATGGCGGTGCTGATTCCCAGCAAGGGCATGCTCCGGTCAATCTTTCGGGGGTTCGCGTGTTACTGGCCGAGGATAACGAAATCAATCAACAGGTTGCAAGGGGACTGATCGAACTTACCGGAGCATCGGTCACGGCGGTCGAAAATGGTCGCTCAGCAGTGCAGAGGCTTCAGGAAGAAAAATTCGACGTGGTGTTGATGGACATCCAGATGCCTGAGATGGATGGCTACACAGCAACCCATCAGATACGGAGCCGCCCGGAGCTGCAAACGCTTCCGATCATCGCGATGACTGCACACGCGATGAACGAGCACAGGGAAGAAGCTCTGCGTGCAGGAATGAACGACTATGTGAGCAAACCGATCGATCCACAATCGCTGTGGGATACCCTGGAACGGTGGGTTGTCCCTCGCGGCGCCACTGTCCTCACATCAAGTGAACGTGACGACACACCAGGAGCATCCCTTCTTCCCGATCTCCCGGGAATCAACACCCAGAGCGTCCTGAGCCGACTGAACGGTAACCGGGAATTGCTCCGCAATCTGCTGCACAAGTTTTCAACGGATCGTGCAGGGATGGTAGAGGAAATCGCTGCCGCTCTGGAGAACGAAGATAGAGAACGTGCGAGACAGTTGGCACATGCCCTCAAAGGGATTGCAGGAAACATCGGTGCCGATACACTCCACGCCGCATTGATTGATCTGGAGACAGCGATCCAGCACGAGGCAAGAGAAGAATGGACCTCAATGTTGACTCGCATGCGGCAACTGCAGGAAGAGGTGCTTGCATCCATCGCCCTCTTCGAACGGAGTTGTCCGGAGGAGGATTCCCGGGACAAACGCCCGGCCACCGAGTTCGACAGGGACAAACTTCTGCTCCACCTCCAGGAGTTGCGGTCTCTGCTTGAGCAGGATGATTTTGGAGCTGTCGACTATTTGAAATCTCTGACAGAAGAACTCGAGGCTTCCCCTCTTCAGGGAGAAATCCACCAGTTGAAGCAACTGGTGGGGAGGTACGATTTTGAGAATGCGCTGAGGCTCCTGGAGCATCTGAAGTTCTAGGCTCAAGCCTCCTGGCGGATTCCTCCGGAAGGAAATGACATGGCTGACAAGCAGCCTCACCAGACCATCCTTGTGGTGGACGATATTCCTGACAACATCGACGTGCTGGCTCAAATTCTGCGGCCCGATTACCGAGTGAAAATTGCCCTCAACGGGGAACGAGCACTACAGGCTGTGATGTCTGCTCCCCCCGACCTGATACTCCTGGACATTATGATGCCCGGGTTGGACGGCTATGAAGTGTGCCGGCGTCTGAAAGCAGATGCTGCTACTCAGAAAATCCCGGTGATCTTCGTCACGGCAAAAGGGCAGATTGAAGATGAATCGATCGGGTTCGAGGTAGGTGCCGCGGATTACATCATCAAGCCGGTGAGTCCCCCTATTGTAATCGCCCGTGTGAAGGTTCACCTGCAGAATCGTGCGTATCAAGAAAACCTGGAAGAGATGGTTGAGAAGCGCACGGCCCAGCTCAAGAAACAACATGTTCGTCTGAAGGGCTTGCACGGCGAGTTACAGGGCAGCTTCCATCATATGATCCGCGTTTTCATCGGCCTGATGGAGCTGTATGAGCCATTTCTCAGTTCACATGTAAAGCGTGTGGCGGCGCTTGCGATTACGCTGGCACGTTCTCTGGATCTACCTGACGAGCAGGTGCGCACCCTTGAGATCGCTGCTCTGCTGCATGATATTGGATTACTGGGGATCTCCCAGCATCTGATGAGCAAGAAGCGTACCATGATGTCTTTGGAGGAGTTCGCACTGATCCGGCAAGGCCCGATCCTCGGTCAGGATGTACTCCAGCCCGTTCCGGGGCTGAAGCATGTGGGCGAGATCATCCGCGCCCAACACGAACACTTCGATGGTAACGGGTTTCCGGATGGCCTGAGCGACAGCCAGATCCCTTATGAAGCACGGTTGATCGCCGTCGTGAATGCGTATGATGCGATGCGCTTCAAACGCGTCCCCAATATGTCCCTGTCCGTGGATGAGACCATCCGCCATCTGGTGGAAATGAAAGGGAGGCAGTTTGATCCTGAATTAGTGGACGCGTTTCTGAAGATGCTTCGGGAAACGTCGCCTCAAGCCTCGGGAGAACGCTTCGTCAAGCTGGAGAACCTGAGGCCGGGCATGAAACTCTCTCGCTCCGTTCAGACCCAGAGCGGAACGCCGTTAGTGACCCGTGACACCCTTCTCACGGAAGTAACCATCGATAAACTTAGGAGATTCCACCGAATTCAGCCGATTGAGGAACAGATCTCCATCTACACCAAGACAGATCAGCCATAACCTCCCCATACCACGATCCAATCCACTTACGTGGCAGCTTCCACCGCCTCCCAG
>JAJRTO010000214.1 GCA_024278235.1 Candidatus Poribacteria bacterium | reverse complement strand
CGAACACCATACGCAGCAGCGGCGTCACCACAGACATATCCGATATGCCTCTCTGTGCGAAAATCGTGGATCCTGCCCTGGGCCTCCTCAGAGCGATCTATCTGACCTTTGCCGTCGACAAGAATTCCACAATGTGCTTTTGTCTGGCGTGTCCACTTTGCGTGATGAGGCATGCCATAGGATGGCCCATAATAGCCGGAGGATGTAGCCAAAGCCTTGCCACCCTTCAAGATGCAGAAGCAGTTTTGATCTGCATGACTGTGACTGGCCGAACCATAGGGGGATGATTTGAAGATCACAAAAGTGTCCTTCGCCGGAGCCGTGAGATCTCCATGCAACGCAGCCCACCCGACACCCCGGAATACGGCATCCGAGGGAAGATCATGGGGAGGCCCAGGCGGTACTTCATCAGGGAGAATAAGGTTGAGGAGATTTCCAGATCTTCGAGCATTGGGATTTGCCTGTTCCGCCCACCAGCGACAGGAGGGATCATCAAAAAGCTGAGCATGATGAATCAGAAGCGATGCGGCCCCCTGAGCGCCTCCACGAGTTCCACCGTCACCATAGGGAGCGACTTCACCAACAGGGGAGGCACAGTAGAAGAAAAAGCGGCGTACCTTACGGAAGAACGGCCGTTGCCACAGATTGATTCCCAGAGCGGCTCGCACCGCCTCGAAAGGTGGCAACAGAATACTGTTATAGGCTCGTCCATAGCTGATCCCCTCAGCCCATCCCCCGTCTGGTCCACCCCAATGAGGGAACACCGTGCACAGGGCAAGCAGTGCATAATCGAGCCAAGCACGCGCTTCTGGTTCCTCCGCCAGTGAGATCGCATGCTCACACAGATAGCCTGGGAGACGACCCGCATGGCTTTCACCAGGGGATGCCAGGAAATCACGACGCCCTAGACGGCGTCGCATCTGGTTCCCCCGTGCGATCAGCATGCGACGCACCAACGCTCGTTCGTCATCAGTCATCAAATCGTACAGCCAATCGTAGCAGTGAGCCCCCGTCTTCACGAGGCTGAGCCCAATTTCGTCTCCATAGGGAGCCAGGATGGAGGAAACACCTTCAGGGTCCCACTGAGCCACCTCGGTCAAGATCCTCACGGCATGCTCACCGTATTTTCGCTCCCCTGTGAATAGATATGCAAGAGCCAACGGCTCCATGCCATTATCGATCACCTTGCGGAAATCACGGAATGCATAGGTGTATGCCATACGTCGGACGGTCGGATCTTCGAGGCGATCATAATCGGGCTCTGCGGGGATGTCGAGGGAGAGGCATCTCTCTGCCTGATCGATGAGGGCCTTTACCGGCTCGCTACGAGTGCTATGGGCACTCGCTCGCAACTGTTGCAGTTCTGATCGCTGGAAGATGACCCGGGGATGTTCCGATGACACCCGTCGCAGCAGTTCTTCAGCGGGTATCCAGGGCTGTTCCGGTGAGTTTTCAGCGAGGGTGAAACGCTTCGGCCCCCAGACATCCATCGTGTTTCCTGTGCCGTCCAATGCCAATACAGACCAGCGATAATCACCGGGTGGAAACCGTTGATCCGGGAGATGTGCCGGATTGTTTCCCGTGTTCGCCTGATAGACCATCTGTCCCCTTGAATCTTCAATCTGGAATCGATAATGATCTGCCCCCTCTGCACGCCACCAACAGAACCCCGGAGGGTTCATATCAACGATTGTACCGTCGGCTGGTCGAATGAAACTTGCTCGGGGAGCACGTTCTCTTGGAAAACTCATGGATTTGTCGTCTCCTTGTCGTTGTCTGTTTCGCCGCCTGTTCCAAGCAGATCCGGTAAATCATACGAGTTTTTCACTTACGGAGGAAGTAAAGCATGCTGCCAGCTTGTTGGCCAGGATGGTTTCGCACCGAAACGAGCAAGCTGCACGCTCTACGGGACTCACTGAAAAACTCGTGTAAATCACACGACTTCGAGTTCATCTTATGGAGGAAGTAAAGCATGCTGCCAGCTTGTTGGCCAGGATGGTTTCGCACCGAAACGAGCAAGCTGCACGCTCTACGGAAAACGAGCAAGCTGCACGCTCTACGGGACTCACTGAAAAACTCGTGTAAATCACACGACTTCGAGTTCATCTTATCATGGATCTCCATGCGATTCAACGCTTGCATAAATTCGATACTTCCCATCCTGGCCTGGATACTACTTTGTCATTTTACGTAACTGACAAAGTAGTATTAACTCTACTGTACCAATATCGGATCGTCCATGCGTACCTCAGAGCCAGAAAGCCAGCCAGCTAATGGGCAGGCTTCCTGTTTGTCTGGCCTTCCTGCGGTCTGCTCGTCAGGAAATCTGGCTTCCTTACTTTTACATCTCTGGGCTGCCTGATTGGAAAATTATCCTTTCACAAGTTACCTAGAGTGACGGGCTCCAATAATTTCCGGAAAAACGATCGGCAGGCAAACGCGGGCTTTCAACTCATCTCCTTCAACTCATCTCCTTCAACTCAGGTGGTCTATCGTCAATATAGCACGAGGTTCGTTTCAATCCAAACTGAATTCTGCGAGCGATGTAGGGTTCACAGAAGGATCAACGTTGACATGCCCGTCATCGATATGCTAAATTGTGATCATGTTTCAAGATCTGAATATGACCGGTTTCAGTAACACAGAGTTTGTCGCCGCAACGGGGCATGTAGGAAACAGCCTGCACCAATGCGGGCATCTTAACCTTCAGATGCCGAAAATACAGATCGCATGGGATTTTCCAAGATGTATCTGAAACAGCATTTGCTGCTATCTGTTGTTGGATTTTTATCTGTCTTGGCGATCGGTGGAGTTGCTGTTGCTATGGAGCCCATCGAGATCACGGTGTGGGGCCTCGGTGAAGGGGAGGGGATGATCGGCTGGCTTGCTGCGAGTCAGGAGTTCGAGCGGAACTACAATGCCAACCATGAGCAGCCGATCCGCATTGTTACGTCCACTCAGGGAGGGCGAATGAATCCCCAGAAGCTGATGTGTGCTATCGCGGGCAATGAGCCACCCGACGTGATCAATCAAGATCGCTTATCCATCGGAGGATGGGCGGCCAGAGATGCCTTCATCCCGCTGGATCCCTTTATTCAGCAAGATGCCGCAACGAACGCGCCTCATGCTGTTCGAGCGGAAGATTACTACTCGGCTTGTTGGAGTGAAGCTGCCTACGGAGGAAAGGTCTATGCCATTCCCAACAGCACCGATGATCGTGCTCTCTATTACAATAAGGATCTGCTCAAAGCTGCCGGATATGTGGATTCCAGCGGTGAAGCACGCCCACCTCAAAATTGGGATGAACTCAAAGAATACGCCATCAAGCTTACCAAAAAGAACGAACGTGGGGATCTGGAACGAGTCGGGTTCATCCCGAACTATGGCAATAGCTGGCTTTACCTGTATGGTTGGCAAAACGGTGGCCGTTTCATGAGCCCCGATGGATTGACGTGCACCCTCAACGATCCGCGAATTGTCGAGGCACTGGATTGGATGACATCGGTGTATGATGTCCTGGGAGGACGTGCTGTTGTGGACGGATTTATCTCGACCTTCCAGGGGGGCATACTCGATCCTTTCCTGAACGGCAAGGTCGCCATGAAGGTCGATGGGAACTGGCAGCTTGGCAACATCGCCCGCTACAAACCCGATTTGAATTTTGGCGTCGTTGCTGCTCCTGTACCACAAGGGGAACCGATCACATGGTCGGGTGGATTCTCCTATGCGATCCCACGTGGGACCCAACATCCCGAAATCTCCTGGCAATTTATTCGCTGGATGACAAGCCCGGATGCTGTTGTCTTGATGAACCGGGTGGTGCAAAAATACAACAAGAGTCGCGGTCGCCCCTTTGTACCTGGAATATCTGCAAACGTTCGAGCCAATGAGCGGATCTATCAAGAATTTGTCGAAAGCAATCCTGATATCAACGCGAACCTACGTCAGTATTTCAGACTGTTTATCGACCTGATGCCGAGCAGTCGTTTTCGGCCCGTGACCCCGGTTGGTCAACTCCTCTGGGATGAACATGCGCGCGCTTTTGAACGAGGTACATTCCATGAATACACGGCTCAGGAAGCGTTGGACATCGGCACGCGAGCTGTGCAAAAGGAACTTGACCGGGTTTTTCGTAAGAAGACGTACCCTCCGATGCAGTGGCGTTATCCAATCGCCTTACTTGTGGTAGCTATCGGAACTGCATCCGTGATAGCAAGTCTGCGGTTCCGCAAACAGGGCCGACAGACAAATCGAATGTCGATCGGGGAGGGAGTTGCTGGCTATCTGTTCGCCTCTCCCTGGATCATAGGATTCATTGTATTCACGGCGGGTCCCATCCTTGTTTCTATTGTCCTGAGTTTTTGTGAGTACGATGTCCTTCACACCGCAAACTTCGTTGGCCTCGACAACTACAAATTGATGTTGACCAATGATCCCTTGTTCTGGAAATCGCTCTGGAACACGGTGTTCATGATCCTCGGTGTACCTTTAGGGATGATACTGGGACTGGCGATTGCGATGTTGTTGAATACGGAAGTACGTGGTATCGCCGTTTACCGGACAATCTTCTACTTGCCAGCGATCGTACCTGTGGTAGCCAGTTCCATCCTGTGGATTTGGATCTTCAATCCACAGGCGGGGTTGCTCAACTCTTTCTTGCGAGTCCTTCATCTGGAAGTCCCTCTCGATTCTCTGCTCAAATGGTTGGGCACAGAGGGGTTGCTCTGGTTGCAGGACAAACATCTGGCCAAGCCATCGATCATCCTGATGGGACTGTGGGGAGCAGGTGCGAGTATGATCATCTGGCTCGCCGGGCTGAAGGGAATTCCAGAACATCTCTATGAGGCTGCGGAAATCGACGGAGCCAACCGCTGGAGGAAATTTCTCAATGTCACCATACCGATGCTGTCGCCCTACATTTTCTTCAACCTGATCATGGGAGTGATCGGCACATTTCAGATCTTCACACAAGCGTATATCATGACACAGGGTGGGCCTGTGGATGCCACCATGTTCTATGTCTATTACCTTTTCAACAATGCGTTCCAGTACTTCAAGATGGGATATGCTTCCGCCATGGCATGGATACTGTTTCTTATCATCCTCATCTTGACCCTGATTCAATTCAAGCTGGCACCACGTTGGGTGCACTATGAGACAGAGCAGAAATAGGCTTGATCTTTGTAAGGGCATGTGCTACCCTATCCAACGGATCGATAACTGGCATTCATCTTGCTACAGCGCATGAACGGGTTGTCCGCTCTGGAATTGTTCACTTATGGAGGAAACTAATGCAGAGATACACTGTTTTAACAATAGCACTCATCCTTTGCGTCCTGATGCCAGCCCTGGCTCAATACAGTGGAGAAGCATGGGTGGTACATCAAGGGCTTTCGGGAAAACCCGCTATTATCAAGATAGCACCTAATGGAGCGGCAGATCCCAATGAAATCGCAGGTTTTGAGCAGCCATCCGGTGTGGCTGTCAATGCACGCGACGGTAGTTTCTGGGTGGTCGATGCGGCTGGTCAACTTGTTATCAAATTCCAGGTGAATGGAGCGATTGCTTTTCAAGTATCAGATCTACACAAGCCCGAATCCATCTCCTTGAATCCTACGGATGGTACCGCCTGGATCGGAAATGCGGATAATGCCGTGAAAATCTCCGCAGATGGGAAGATCGCCGCCACGGTCCCCAATCTTCAAGAGGCTAAGGTCGCTGTCAACACAACGGATGGGAGCTGCTGGATCACGAGTTCGGATGGACGGGTCGGATTGTATGACGCGAACGGCCAACTCCTCGCCAATTCGGCGGTACAGTTCTCGGAACCCAAGGATGTTACTGTCGATCCCAATGATGGCAGTGCGTGGGTTGCGGATAATCAGGCCAACATCCTGGTAAAACTCAACACAGCAGGCCAGGAGATCGCCCGAGTCACGGATATCCAACTACCCGTTTCCCCAGCCATCAATCCAAAAGATGGAAGTTGTTGGGTGATCGACTCGCAG
Organism: Candidatus Poribacteria bacterium; assembly: GCA_024278235.1. Taxonomy (GTDB): domain Bacteria; phylum Poribacteria; class WGA-4E; order JAJRTO01; family JAJRTO01; genus JAJRTO01. Next base: position 583 of record JAJRTO010000214.1, on the reverse strand, counting down.
AACGCGCTCGTGGCGAAACTCGATGCAAATGGAAATCGTATCGCCACGGCAAGTGGCCTTTTCTTTGCGCCAGTCGCCCTCGCCGTGGATGGCAAAGATGGTAGTGTGCTGGTGGTCGATCAGATGGCGGATCCCATGACCGGGCATGGTGCTATCATAAAACTCAGTGCTACGGCACAGCAGTTGTGGAGCGCGCCTGGGTTCGTATCTCCCACTCAGGTGGCAGTTGGGTACTGGGCTGGGCAATGAATAGAACGCAGACGATAGAAAATAGGGAGCAAAGGACAGAAAGTATCCGTTTATGGTTGGCTATCGCCTGCTGCCTTTTGCTCCCTGTCTTGTCATTCCCTGGAGTTCTCATAGCGCAGGGTGTTCCTGATTTTGAGATCACAACCGACAGTATTAAGTTCTCCAATCCCCATCCTGTCGAAGGGGAATCCATCGTCATTACCCTGATGGTGCGCAATGTGGGGGACGGCACCTTTACCATGAACGAAGAGCTGGAAGCGTATCTGTTTGAGGGAGACCCAGACGAACAAGCCTTGCAGATACAGGTCGTCGAGTTATTGCTGAGCGATGACCT
>JAJRTO010000213.1 GCA_024278235.1 Candidatus Poribacteria bacterium | reverse complement strand
TGCCCGATAGGTCACGAGCCAGCGTTGCGTCGAGTCATCCGGTTCAGCCTTCCCCAGGTTTCGCCTGGGAGAAACCCAGCGGCGTTCTTCGGCGTCCAGGTAGACCATATTCGGCGTTCTTGCCTCATCAAACGTGAGTACCATCTTCCTGCGGCATTCGGCCCATTCATCGAACCAGGGTTGTTTGGGGATAAGGAGCTTCCACCTCGTCTGTCCGCCGTTGCCAGTTCTCCCTGCATGTTCGCCGATCCACTCGATGCCAGATGGGTGGAGTTGCCGAAGGTTCTCCAAATGAGGTGTTTCTCCAAAGAATAATCCCACTCGCAGATCAGTATGAGGCAGATCACTCAGAAGCATGGCTATGCTACCCCAGCGCTGGAACCAATCGAACGTCGACTTCCTTCTGGGGAGTAACTTGCGCTCGTCCAGCCAGTGGCCCGTTGCCTCCCAGAGCATCGCGATCGCCCGCAGGATGATGGTCTTGCCGCAACCGTTGGGTCCTGAGAAAAGAATCCGGGTGTTGACATCGCCGGACCACTCATCCGCGAAGCCAAATGATTGTTTGCTGATGGGGCCGACTCGGTTCAGGTAGAGTTTGTCAATCCTCATGTCTTTTCTCTTTCACAAACGTAACAGTGGCAGATTAACCACTACAGCTTCAGGGGTAACGTCGGACATCGACCAGAGATGCACCGTCCACCTTGGCTCCTGGGGCCAGGATTGGGCTGCGCATGACCCCACCATTTGAGAAAGCACATGCGCCACATCATCTGGAGATAGCAGGAACAACTTCCAGGTTGAGTCGTGGAGGACTTCCCGTCCCCGGTTACCTTCGGTTGCCAAGATTCGGAGCAAGTGGGCTGCAGTGAATGGTGGAAGATTCGGCTGCACAAGTTCCTTTGTCCGTGTACCTTTGAGTAGCCCAAAATCTCTGAGAGAGGTGAGGGTGTTCCTGGCGAGCTTACGCTTTGATGTTTCACTCCAGCGCAGAATCTGAGGGTTGGCTTCGATGGACTAGTCCAGGAATGAGAGAAAATCCTCTCTCACGACCCCGAGCTTCCCGGTTCGCCAGCGATCCCACAGATGACCAGTAACGAAGTCGAACGTTTGGTGGTCACGGAGTACATAGTGAAGGTAGGCAAACGAAATGAACTCTGCGCTCTGCCAGTCAAAACCATGGGCCTTTTTCAGATCCTGGATCACCCAAGGTGGTCTACGTGATAGCAGTCGATAGTGGATCAATCGCCAGATGGTTCGACATGTCCCGCGCGCGCTTTGACGGATGAGTTCTCCATCAAGCACTCGTTGCCGGACCTGGTCGATGGGCAATCCTGACGCCCGCCCCAAGTTCGGGGATATCCAGTCCATTCATCTCGTGCCCCTCTTGCGTCAGTTTGGATCATCTCGGAAACTATAGTGGGTACTATATAGCTTTTCATGTGCTGCGTCAAGCAGAAAATCTGTGCTCATGTTATTAAGGGAATATGGAGGGACATGAGGGATTCCTTGAAATCCGTCAGGGATTCGAAACGAGGAGCACTGTTTTCTCCTCTGATTTGGCGAGGGCTGCGGCCAATAGCTTGACGGCGATTGGAGCAGCGACCATACTGCCCCATCCACCATTTTCAATCAGAGCACAGACGGCGTAGCGAGGAGATTCCAATGGGGCAAATCCGATGAACCATGAGTGTGGTGCATCGTCGGGCCGTCCGGTTTCAGCAGTACCTGTCTTGCCGCCAATTTTGAGCCACTCATCCTGAGCGTTTCGGTAGGCTAACCGGTAACGTGCACCCTCGGTTGTTGAACTCCGATAGATGCGCAAAACCCAATTTCCACTTCCCTCTTCCATCACGGATGCCATCATCTCTCGCAACGTATGTGCCGTTGTTGCGGGTATCACGCGGCGTTGCGCTGGCGTCACCTCCGAACGAAGTAGCCGGGGTTGTACCATCACACCATTGTTTGCAACCGTCTGTGCGACCATCGCCATCTGGAGAGGCGTCGCACGGACATCATATTGACCAATGGCAATCTGGGCTAACAATCCTTTATATGGAAGTGTGACCTCTGGAACCGAGCTGCGGATCGATGTTATCCCGGGCGCTAGTGTCCAGCAGTCATCGAATCCGAAGTGTGCGGCTGCTTGCTGTATGGCTTCAGCTCCAATCTGGACACCGGACCATCCAAAATAGCTATTGCAGGATACTGAGATAGCCCGGAACAAATCCGTTTTGCCGTGTGACTCATGCTCCTCAATTCGGTAACGGCGCCCCACACATGTGATCGTTGCATGCGGGTTAAAGTCTGGTCGCTGCAGTAGTGACGATGCGACAATGATCTTGAAGGTCGATCCCGGCGGATAGAGTTGGTGAATAGCGCGATTGAGGAAAGGCTGGGCATCTTTGTCCTTAGAAGCAGCAATCCATGCCCGGCCAGGTCTCTGGTTGGGATCGAAGCTGGGAGAACTTGCCATCACAAGGACCTCTGATGTGCGGGAATCCATCAACACGATAGCCCCACGTTGCTGTCCAAGAAGTTCATACGCTTTTTGTTGCAGGTCTGCATCCAGCGTGGTAATGATATCATTGCGGGGCCACGTTGTCCACAGCGATTCCAGGCCCCTTTTTTGATAGATAGGGGAGTAGTGACCAACGACATGAAAAGTCGCAGCTCCGTAGGGATAGTATCGATGGTCTGTCTCCTCTGAATTCTCTGCGAGCACTTTGCCGTTGCGATCCAGTATGCGCTTCGGCGGCGGGTAACGCCGGAGCGTCCGGGGATTTTGCATCTGGAGAGCCCTGGATGATAATTGGATCTCTCCGTTGACGGCTTCAAAGGATCCCATGTCGTCGAGTCGAATCAACTGAGATTGTAGATCCTGCCGGGGGATGATCTGTTGCATGCGCTCCTTATCGATGCGCCCAAGTTCACCATCCACGAGTACGCCGCCACCTGCAATCAATCGCTGGACAGCTTGTAACAATCGTTCATCTTCGTAGGGACGCTCGGTGTACCCCGGGGCTTGGATCCATTGGATCCAGACCAACCTCAATCCGATCCCACACAGTGCAAATATGATAAAGATGTAGATATGCCGGATGCTCCTCAGATCAGTTTCCATGATAGAGACTCAATGTGGCCAAATTGTGTGGTTGTCACATCCCTCCGAGAGTTTGGTGAGAATGCCCAACATGATAAAGTTGACGAGCATCGAACTGCCACCATAGCTGATGAATGGCATCGTGATCCCGGTGAGTGGGAGCAGTTGAGTGACGCCTCCCAGGATAATGAGCGTCTGCATGCCCAAGAGAACCAGAATACCTGTGGCCAACATCGTATGAAAGCGATCATTGCTCCGGATCGCGATGATGTAGCCGCGTGTGAAGAAAGCGAGGTAGATGAGCAATACAGAGAGTGAACCAAATAGGCCAAGCTCCTCGGCAATTGCAGCAATGTTGAAATCTGAATGCACCACTGGTATTTGCTCTGGCATACCTTTGCCAAGCCCTGTGCCAAACCAACCACCGGCACTGAAACTCCAGAAGGCTTGTGTCATACTCTCACAATGACTGAACGGCTGGAGCCACATGTCCACCCGCGTGCGTACGATGGTCGGCTTTCCCCATGCATAGCATACAACCCCCATCATACACGTGAGTAGAATCCCTGCGACCAAAGGCGTCCGCACGGGGCTCCCCACGTAAAACATACATAGAAAGACAGTAAATAGCAGAAACGTGGGCCCTAGATCTCCTTGCAGGAACACAGGAGCAAGTGCGAGTCCCCAGACCAGGAGGTACGGCCCCACAGTCTTGAGACGAGGGACATGCAATCGCCCCAAATGTCTGATGGGGATAAAACGTCGCTCCGAAAAATAACTCGCGATAAAAAACAGAATCAACAGTTTAACCAGCTCGATGCTCTGGAACGTAAATGGCCCAATCCCTAACCAGAGACGCCGGCCATTGATTTTGCGCCCCCACAGGGCCGTTATCAATATGAGCGCGACTGCAAGCCAAATGTAGATGTATTTCCAGCGGCTAATCTGCAGGAGCACACGTTCGGTTACAAAATACAGGATAGATAGGTAGATGACGAAGCCAAATCCAATCCACACGGCTTGACGTAAGGCCAACGTCTGGAAAGCGGGTTGTTGCCGCAAGGCGGCTTCCGCAGGACCGAGCCGATAGAGCACCGCAAGTCCGAGACCGATCAGAACACTTGCCGATATGAATAGCAGATCATCGCCTTGCGGAGCAAGCCATCGACTCAATCCATAGGTGAACAGCAGAACGACTGCAAAGCCAATACCCCAAAGTATGGTAGGGTCGTGAACCAGTGAGCCAATCGATGAAAGGATTTCCGGACGTTGCGCCTGTTGATTCGTGAGTCCGTTTTCGACAAGTGGATCTTCAACCGATGCACGATGGATTTCCCAGAACGCGCAGCCCACCAGAACGGCCACCGCGAGGACCCCTATGATTCCTCTGTATGTTCGCTTTCGCCAGGAGAAGGAGCAGCGTACGAGGTGGATCGCAAACCATGCGAGGCCCACGGTAAGCAGCCGGTGGGACCATGAGATCTCCGGGCCCCAGAAAACAGCAGGCAATGGTAGCAGATAGACACCGACGCGAAGGAGGTAACGCAGTAAGGGAGAAGAGGAGTGGATCACAAAACAGTGAACTCCATTTCCGCAATGGCTGTTCTTACTGTTCCCAGTCGAATATGATCTCCTGAATGCAAGGGGAGTGTGGGCTCGGCTTGCTCTCCGTTGACATAGACTTGTAGATCCTCACGGCGACGGAGATCCGTCAGTTGAAAAGAACCGTCATCTTGCCGAGAAATTTCAAGTTGCTGTCGGGAGATATAGCGGTAGGTATCGTGTAACGCAATATCCGCACCTTTGCCGATTCGCCCAACGATGATAGGGAGATGATCCACATGAAACGCGAGACCCGTGTCTTCACCTTCAAGGACCTTGATCAGAGCGAAAGGAGACCGTGATTTATTCAGCATCGGCGTGCGATCCGACGAATCATTCCCTACAATCACTGTACCTTCATTATCGTCAAGATCACCGCGCATATTCTGACTGATATTGGTGTGAACTGCGGGCCCCAAATCGAGAAATCCATCCTCATGGCTGAGCATGGGCACCAAGAGAAGCGGTGTCTCTTCTTTTGGTTTCTGATCCTGAAAACCCACATCGACACTGATTTTGCCCGATTCAATCTCAGAGGATTCCTGAATATCAATGAACAGATCGGCTTCGAGTCGATAACCTTCTTTGTGGATTTGGTCCTTGAGATAATGTTTGAGCTGCTCGACAGCTTTCCATTTGAGACCAGCCCACTTACGAAAATCATCCGGATTGAGTGAAATGACATAAGAGTTCGGTGCATAATCACCATAAGGTAATTCGCGTTTCTCACGCCTCATGGCAGCAGCCAGTTCAGATCTCAGGTGTACTGGCTGTATCCGTTTGCGTCTTTCACCAAACCAGCGAGACATAGCTCAGACTCCTCCACGTGTATGAATGGTGGCAATCTGGAGATGAATGCCACCCAAGCGGAGCAAGCTACCAATCCGTAGACGAGTCCGCCTGTGAATCCGTCGTCCATCGAGATAAGTCCCGTTGCTACTGCCGAGGTCTGTAATGTGCAGGTTGCCGTCCGCTGCATCGAGTTGTGCATGGAGCCGCGATAGTTTTCTGGTCGGATCGTTGAGTTGGATCGTGGCCATACTGCTACGTCCAATGGTTATCTGGGGCAATACCAGATCATGGGTTTGGATAACCTGCTCATCGTCTATCTGTTTGAAGGAGAGACTCAGTCCCTGCTCATGGGGCACTATTTGGTCAATTTCCAGTACGAGTTCACCGATCCTCAATATATCGCCGGTTTCCAATGGACAGCGCCCATGCACTGCATGTCCATTCACATAGGTTCCATTGCGGCTATCCAAATCCTGCAGATAGACTTCGCCGGCGATGGCACTGAGTTGGATATGCTGTCGGGAGATCCCACTCGATTCAGAGAATTGAAGCGTTGCGTCTATCCCGCGTCCAATCGTCGTGACAGGAATCACCACTTCGTGTTCGTCTGCAACCACACCATCTTGAAGAACGCGCACGACGACATGCACGGGATGACCCCGCAAATCGGGTGAAGCATCTTCAATGTCGTACACCACCTGGATCAATTCACTATCGCTGCCGAGTGGTTCTCGACCATAAGCGGCCTGGGGAACACCAGATCGCGCCAGATCAATCGGGCGACCGTGGTGAATCGCATCCATGAGGGCAGCTTCGACTCTCTGGAGTGCCCCAGGACGTGGCTCTGGTTCCGAGATCCGATCCACGTAGCGGCATACCAGATCCAGGATTTGCTTCAGAGACTCTACCTCTTCATTGCTCGTTTTCTCCAACAGTTTCTTCTCAGATCGAGATAGTTTCTGACCCTGGAGAAGGCGCGTGTAGGCCTCCATGATATTTGCTTTTTCTAATTCCCGCTCCGCTTCTCTGCGTTTCTTGAACATGATGAACTCTCCCAGTATCAACTGGGCCACTGCAAGCCGTTACGTTGCAGGATATGGCGTAGTTCTGCCGTGCACCGGAAGATCCAAATCTTGATCGTTCCCTCTTTGCGCTGCATGACATCGGCGATTTCGGCGATACTCAATCCTTCGAGATGTCGCATCCCCCATGCAGCCCGATGATGAAAACGCTTCACTTGCTGTAATGCATCCTCAATCATCCTGAGAATTTCGTTATGCTCAACTTGAATGTCTGGCAAAGGCTGAGTGTCTTCATACCGCATCCACGGTTGCTCAGTGTCCTCGTCACCCGGAGGGAGCATCTCACGGATACGGTCGCGCTTGCGAATGGCATCGATGATAGTATTCTTAGCCACCTCGTTCAACCATGCTTGAAAACTGCCGGCATCCGGGCTCCAACGATCAACCTTCGTCCACACCTTCATGAATACATCGAGGAGCACTTCTTCACTATCTTCATGTCGCAGCAAGATACGATAGATCTTACCGTATACCCACCGACTGTGCTTCTGAAAGAGTAACTGGAAGGCCTGCTCGTCACCCGTGCGAACTCTGAGAGCCAACTCCGTATCGTCAAGTGCCGAGAGGTCTTGAGGATACGGATACGTCGAACGCCCTTCTTCCGGCGCACTGTTTCCAAGTCTATGGGCGGCGATTTTCATACCATATAACGGGGGCTCCGAACGGAGGTTTCAAGTTTTTTGTTTACTCTTTCTCGGGGGAATCCGTCCCTTTAGAATCAGGTTCGGATACATCGGCTTTGGATACATCGGCTTTGGATACATC
>JAJRTO010000212.1 GCA_024278235.1 Candidatus Poribacteria bacterium | reverse complement strand
TCCACTGTGGGATCTTCGCTCTTCTCGCGTAGGATCAGATACCGATCTCCTGTGACAACGTAGGTGTAATCGACCAACTCATATCCCAGAGCCGCCGCTGCACTTGCGATGATGTCCAATTCATTTGAGTCTTGACTGATGCCATCGCTCGCTTGATAGTCGAGAACAGGCTGGATGATGGCCTCGTCCATGTAGAGGGCCTCTGCAAGGGATGGAGGCTGGTAGCGTCCCGAATCTTTTGCAGCCATCGCATCCTTTTCATCCACGAACCAGTCCATCAAGTACCCTGAGAGCCTGTAAGTTTCGGCCATCGTCCTGGTGTTGGCGATGGCACGGCTGCTCAGGATCTTCTTGCGCGACTTGCGGGAAAGCTTTAGCGTGATGAAGCTACGCTGACTGGATTGTCGCTGGAGATCGTCGCGTGGCGTTATACCACCCTCAGGGCCATCGTATTCGCCGATAAGATCCTCCAGCTTCTTTAGGTCAAGTGGCCCTAAGTCCCTCTTGTATGACAGTTTCGATCTGCCCTTACTTATCCCACGCACCTGCACGATGTATTTGTCCTTGAAAACTTTATGCGCCGCATGATAGATGGTGCGCCCATAGTTCAACACGTCAGAGCTGCCATCTCGTCTTGTTTGATAGTGGGCGCCGGCGATCAGGAGTGCCCTTGCATTGAAGCGTTCAAACAGAATCAGACCCGCCTCGACAACCTTCCATTCGGATTTCGGTCTGGGCACTTCGATGACAAGATCATTGGGTGATTCCGGGTTAAAGAGATAAAGTCCCCAACCATGTGAAGTGTTGGTCATGAGGCCCGTTTCTCTCAAATAGATGTATTGTTTGTTGGATGCTGTATCGCGGAATTTTGTCAGTTGATAATCGATCTTCTCCAGAGAATAGATCGCATGAGCGAGTCTGTCATCTTCAATCCATCGTACTGCACGTTGGAAAGCCGTTATCTCGTCATCATACGGTTTATCGTAGGCATTGGCGGCGTGTCGCGGACTGATCCTCGTAATGCCATCCAGCATGATCGTCTGATACAGATCACCTTCTTGCACCCTTGCTTCTTCAACGGGGATCGATACTTCATCCGGCCTCATCGCTGATCCGATCTGCGTCAGACCGAAACCGAGCAGACTGCCCACAACCAGAGCTGCAATCGATGTGCGTAGCGTTGGGACGATGATCGCCCCGGCCGAGTTTTTCTGCCAAATCTTGAGCGCGATAAGCGTGGGTAAGAGGTAGCCAAATCCATATAAATCCGTCGGTTTGAACCCCGGTAAATAACGGGAACACAGGTGGCCCATGGTGAATTTCCACACAAAACCGACAATAAATACAAGCAGCACCTTGCGGGGACCCTCGATGGTGGCGGTCTCAAGAAACTTCCTGCTTGCGATAAATTTGCAGATCAGAAATACGAGCAGCGCCTCTGCAAAGGTGATAAACACTTTGCTGCCCGGCAGGAGGATAGGATGGGGGATCATCCATGCCAAAGCCAGGAGTGCAGGTACCAGGATGCCACCGTAATCCCAACCGTAGGCCAGACTTGTGCGTAATGCGAACAATCCACCGATCAGGAAGATGATATACGACTTGGGACTGGCAAGGAAATCGATCGCGATGTCCTCGTAAAGCCACTCAAACCGAGCGACTGAAAAGTTCGTTCCGGGGATCAGGAGATAACGGGTGATGAGGTACGTGAGCCCAATCGGGATGAAGACGGGCAGGAAACCTTTGCGCAACCCGGGCTTCCAGAACATATTTGCGAGTAGAGGCACGATCACCAGACCAACACTGTAGAGATAATTGCGGTAATCAAATTGAATGCCAAATCGACGGACGGCCAAAGAGCCCAGCGTGGGGAATGCCCAACCCTCGAAGATCAATCGGACGATCACACTGGTGAACAAAAATGCAAAGAACCGATCCCTTCCGAAGAAATTCCCCCACATACCCAGCTTTGAGAGGTGATCAGAGATCAGGCGTACCAACAGGTAAGTGATGAGTGCCTCAAAGATGATCACCACTGCCGCCCAGGGCTGGGATATGAAGATAGGTGCAAGATACCCCGGCACGATCAACCCCGTATACACCCAACCCAACGATTCCGTGAAGAAGGTCATCAGGAGGATACCGATCAACACGGTGGGCAGGGCTGAGTGGGATAGTCCGCTGTCGGGGAAGATGGCAAATGGGAACAGATCTGGCATGTTTATGTTGTCCTGAGAAGGTGACTAAAGGTTCACACAACAGCACGGAGACGGAAGAGGAACTTCAGTCCACCTCCAAGATGAGTCTCTCCGGTCATCTCTCCTTCATGGATGGTCTCAATAATGTACTTGATCTGTGATAGTTCCAAGTCGTTGTTTGGTTGTTCCACAAGCGTCCGCCTGTCTATCGGTTTTGCTTCGAGTTCGAGTTGTTCCAGAGCAGATTCGACCGCTTCCTGGAGAACCCCATAGCCGTTATCTTTTATCTCGACCTCGATGTAATCCTCTTCCCATTCAACTCGAATATAGATGCGACCATCTTCGGGTAGATGCCGTTTGAGAATCTGGATCAAGCCACCTATCGCTTTCCGCAGCAAGGTCCTATCACCCCATACCTTCTCGACGAGGGACGTCGATGTCAGTTCGATTGTCTCACTCTGTTGCTGTGCGATGATCTCCTTCGCAATATCGATCAGATCGACCGGGCCTTTCATCCCGATATCTGACATTCCTGGGGTGAG
>JAJRTO010000211.1 GCA_024278235.1 Candidatus Poribacteria bacterium | reverse complement strand
GTAGACATCACGGATTCTTACGATACCTGGTTTGTTCCCAGATAATTCCACTGCAAGCTCAAACTCTGCAAGGGACTCCTCATATTCCTTACGCTTGTAATAAATCTCCCCTAAACCGATGTGAGTACTCCAATTGACGCTTCCTGGAGGTGCCTCTTTGAGGATTCTTTGATAGTAACGTTCGGCGTTGTCCAATTGCCTAAGCTGGAGATAACATCGGGCGATGGAACTATAGTATCTGGAACCCTTATCAGGGGACACCTTTTCAAGCTGTCGGTGGACCTGCAGAGCCTTTTGCCATTGCCCTTGACGCTCATGCACCTCAGCGATATGGGTTTGTGCATACCGTTGCATCGCCTCGTCGTCAGGATACTTTCCCAAGAGCTCCTGATAGGCTTTGAAAGCCGATTCAGACTGCGAGTCGAGCAGGTAACTGAGTGCCATCTCCTTTTCCACGTGCTTGGCAAACGGGTGTTCGGAAAACTGTTTCAGAAACTCGGAAGCCATCTGTCGTGCTAGCTCAAACTGCTGCTCACGATGGAGCGCTTGTATCTGCTCAAGTACGTCCTCATTGGCGCCATCAACCGCTGTTGATGGGGCTCTGCCTGAGCCGCACGTCGGACGCGAAGCCCTCTCAAAGCGCGAGAACTTCCACTGTCCTGCCTCCTGAACCAGGTAGAAGCGGTCATGGAGATAGATCTCTCGAAACACATCGTAGAAATCAAGCTCTCGTTGCTCCACGCTCTGGGTTTCTATCGCATAGTGACAGTCAACGATGAACCTGTCGTCTCGTATCCTTCTCAGGCTGGTATCGAGTATGTAGATGTCCAGGATACGCAATTGGTCTCTCAATTCCATCGCCTTCATATCTTCAAATTCCGCTTCCATCCTTTGAAGACCGGGACTATGCTTCGTGAAATGCCCCCTTACGGCGTCCAGATCGCCTCTTTCCCAGTCAGCGAAGAAGTCGCCTATCAGGTTCCGTGCAATCCGCTCATATTCTCTGACCAATTCCTTCCTTTCAAGCTCTTGCTTCAGCAGCTCCATCAGTTCGCTTGCGTCTGTGTTATCTCGCAGCACGGTGGAATATTTGCCCAGAGCTTCAGACAACAGCTTCATTGCCTGCTCTGGTTGCTTAGCACCCCAGTAGTAGTCCTGAGCCTTTCTCAGCATCGCGTGAGCTTCTGCTTTCTCTTCAGGAGAGGCCATTTGCAGTCCGGCTGTTCGGGCATACGAAGTACCGGGATACTCGTCCCATATCTGCCGATAGACTTTCAGCGCTTCCTTTTTCCGGCCCAATTCCATCAGTAGCTCTGCTATACGATCCAACGGAACAACTCGAAGTTTCTTTGCCATTTCTGGCTCTTGATCACGCATGTCTACCTGGCTGCTTTTGCGATAGGCCTCCAGGGCCTCATCGAACTTGCCTTGAGCTCGGAGAGCTTTCGCCATAGCATGATAGTAGCCAGCTTCGGCAAAAGTATCTGGATACTTCTGGATTATTTTCCTGCATAGAGCGATAATCTCATCATATTTTCCCTCGTTATCGAATCGCCTTATCTGTCTAACCCACTGCCTCTCCTCCTCTAACGAGGGTACTTCGGTTTTGTTTGTGGCATATACTATCGCCAGAAGAATCAACATGGAAGAGATCGCCAAAGAGATGGTGATTGCCATCTTTGTTAAGCTCAATACTTTCATACCTGTATTCTCCCTCGTATAATATGCAGTATGGGAGTAGCAACCCACTCCCACTTGACCTGACGGTGAATTTCTGGCATGCTGGGGGCTGCCCCAGCGAGGGAAGCACCTCTCCTTCTTGTTGCACCCTACGGGTTGTTACACCCCCGTGGGTAACTTCTATGATAGCATGCGTCCTTCCGTCCGATGGGTGCTTCCGATCAGCGACGAGGTTGTTTATTGTTTACATACTGCCTGCCCATTTGCATAAGTACGGCTGCAGTGTACTTCACCAAATCTGCAGAGACAGCGATCGGGTTCAGGGTATGCACATTCAGTATCATTTTGACAGTAGCAATTTTCCTGATTCGGTGCACAGAGTTGAGGATTGTTGCTACAGTGCTTTTTGGTCTTACAATTATCCCCCTGCAGCGCCCAACAATAGAGTGATTCTTCACCTGATGGCAAGCAGTCACATCTAGCGGGCTCGGTTGGCGCGCAACCCCAATTCTCATCTGACCATGTACTGGACGCATCGTTGCAGATATTGCATTCATTGTCAGGACAGGTACTAGCTTCTGCCCCTCGTGTCTTACATCCATTGCTGCCACAATCATTGGTGCTCTCGAAACACCATGTTGGGTCGTCGTCGCACACGGTGCCACACGAACAGGTGCTCGACACGGGAGCCTTACATCCGACTAGCACACAGTTTACGCTCTGATTGCCACAGGGCTTGCCTGCAGAATAACACTTGTCAGCGCACGTACTTTCGGCGCAGCTATCCTGATCTGCACCACATGCACCCTGGCAAGCTTTCTCTTGGCCACAGGGATAGTTGTTGAGTTTTTTGCAGTAGTTAGCACATGAGCAACTACTGTAACCGCAGTCGTCATTATCGAAAACTCCAGTGTTGCAGTCCTCTGACGCACAACCACTTTGACCCGATGTGCAATTAGCTCGGGTGCATCCACCACACGTGCAGGGCTCGCACGGGGAACTGCATGGATAAGTATTTCCAGTTGGACAGAATTTTGACACACATATCTGTAGACTACATCCGTTCCCACCGCATCCACCATCCGTACAGTTTTTTCCGTCAGTACAAGGACATGTGTCAAGTGACAATTAGAAACGGACATCGTATTGCCTCACGGTAGAATCTTACCCCAAGTCACTATGTTGACTCACCAATAATCTTACCCGGTGTCTGATGGTTCTGATCGACTATGGTTACCTCCAATATCATGTTTCGCCGAAAATAAGCAACGCAGCATCCCGTTCATTGTTCCTCACCTTTGCCCCCAATGAAGGGGCCTGGGGACGTGTCCCCAGCGGGGGATTAGGGGAGACCCCCAAAGAAACTACGCATTGAAACCATTGTAGAGATCTCTTCTCGTCCTCCGCACCGACATGGGGTCTTGGCAGACTTGAGAGGAAGCTCGATCGCCGAGACTCTCATACTGATAAAGGTACCTACAGAAGCAGTGCAATGGGTATACTCCCTCATCAAGTCTCTGAGTCAGGATCAGACGCTGGGCGCGTATCTGTCAGGGGAATGGCACGTAGCGATGGCGGTAGTGATGTGTTCAGCTGTGCATCCTCGCGGGTAAGACCGTCGTCGAACTCAAGGAGCATCTGGCTACGCCATGTGCGAACACGTCGCTGCATCGTCCTCAACAGATTGTCCGGGTATCGCCCCGGATAGTGCTCCTGCAGCTCTTGCAGCAGGGATTTGGCGGTGCGTTCGGGTGCATCCAGGAACCACTGATGCAGTTCTGCTGCGACAGCCTCGAATGGATCCCTCCGTGTCCGATAGGTCCGAGGACCAGTCGAGTTCTTCGTCCGCCGGTACTTACGCTTCTGCACTTTGGCTGTTGTCTCTGCCATTGCTGTTGTCTCTGCCATCAATGACAGACCCATCTCAGCGTCATCTTCCCCACGTGGCAAGCAGGACGCCAGGTCAAAACGCACATGCTTTGAATCTGATTGTCCCTCAGCATGGAGCATCGATAACTCCTCCACAGCATGCTGCCACAGAGCATCCTGAAGCGACTGAATCTGCTGCAACAAACGTACTGGATCCAGAGCCTGGAAGACACGGTTCCAGTGCTGGCTCCGTTCTTCGGCAAGAATGCCGAACCCAACCAGACGCTGGAAGGGCGTTTGGGCAGCATCGTACTTCCGCTGAACCTTGCTCCCGTCTTGATGTTTGCTGACTAGCTTCATCGACGGCTGAAAGAAGTTCACGTACAACCGAACCGCACGATATAATTCGCTCAATTGGCGATACGGGACTTCACCTTCATAGCGGTCATAACCCACCAGTTGGCGGACGATGCATCCATTCTTCTGCTCCACGAAACACTGATCATTCTGCTTGTAGGCACGACCACGTGTGAAGGTGATCTTCTCCTGTTTGCAGTAGTCGATCATCTCGTAGTTGAGGAATTCACCTCCATTGTCGGTGTCCAGACCAAGTAGTGTGAAGGGGAGTAGTTTACGCACCCTCTCGAGTGCCTGGATAACGGCATCCTGACTTCGATGACGTAGCGGAAGACACTCTGTCCAACCGGTGGCCACATCCGTCAGCACAAGACTCCACAGGAATGTGCCTACTCCACAGGAAGGCGCCTTCGGCGCGGGAGCCACAGTGGGCGACCGTGTCCATCTCGAAGAAGCCAGGCTGCGTATCACTCCAGTCGGCAAAGGTGCGCACCGGTACCTGATGCTTCAGCAGAGGTCCAGCTTTCGTCGTGGTTCTGTGTCGTCGCACCTCGGGTCGGAATTGTGCCAGGATACGGTCCGCAGTTGCGGGACTGATGGTCAGGAGTTGGGAGCGCACCTCCTCTGTGAGTGCCAGATGGCCATGTTCCTCCAGGGAGGGCACCAACTCTGGTAGGAAGGGAACCAGGCGTTTTGCACAGATGCCGTTGGCCGCATTCCAGGCCACAGCCAGTGCTTCCTGCACTGCCTTGCCGTAACGTCGCTGCCGTGGACGTCTGATTTCTTTGGTGGCCAGAGATGAAGGTTGACTCAGTAACCGGATCGCATACTTTCGGGCGTAGCCGGTGGCGGCCACCAGTTCGTTGAGGATGATGCTCTTCTCTCGTTGATTTGCTTGGTGATACCTTGGTACAACTTGTGCCAGTAATTCTCGTTTGGCTCTGAATCCCATGCTTGACCTCATCATGTTCCCTCCGTTCAGTTTGTTCACTGACG
>JAJRTO010000210.1 GCA_024278235.1 Candidatus Poribacteria bacterium | reverse complement strand
GTTCAAACTTCCCGTCCGTAACCTGAACATCGCCTCCTGCATCCATCGGGTAACGCTGCTGCGTGTATTCCCAAGAGAACCGGTTGTTCTGGGGATCCCATGTGCGAACGTAGTCGTGGCGGATCTCATACAACTGATAGGAGAGAGTCCGAGGTCCCTTCTTCAGTTCTCCACGATAGTCGACCGTAACCCCTTTGATTCCAATGGGCTTGCCGGGTGTTATCCGACGGGTATCCGATTTCAGGCCGATGTAATAGGGGAAGGGATGGAGTTTGACCGTGGTCCAGCCACGGCTCACCCGTCCGCTACCGGCCTCCTCTACCTCGACGGAGATGCGCACATTCACCTGGTTGTAAAACTTTGACCAATCCTGAATACCACACACCCCCTTAGCGGATCCTTTGGCATCAAGGCTGCCCTCAGCCTTCGATTCAGCATAAGGCCGTTCTGAACGATAGCCCCTCACTTTGCCGAAGCGATAGTCGGGCAACCGCTTTGGGGAAAACTGCCCCTCCCTTGCGGTGCAGAAGAATTTGTACCGTTCTTCAGACGCTGGTGCGCCGAAAAGATAGTCCGCCTGAATCTGAAATTCGATGGGTTCGCCAGCCAACACATCCGACTTATCAGCGGTCACGTCGACACTCATGCGCTCCGGCACAAAAGTCTCAACGAAGATATTTCCGTAGGCTGTCGGTTTCTCTCCCACGATCACATTGAACGAATAGTTCCCGGTAGGGGTCGTTGGCGGCAGAGCCAGTTGAAATGCGGCGAGTCCTGTTGTGTCTGTTGTCTGAGTCAGATCGGTCACATGCTTGCCACGAGGATCTCGAACGGCCACCTTGACGGGGAGGGACATTCCCCGAAACGTGGATTCCTCTCGGAGGAGCACAGCGAAATTCAACGTTTCGCCAGGCCGATAGAGATTCCGTTCCGGATAAAAATAGGCACGATAGTTTGCTTCCGTCGGACGCACGCCCGACACCGAGAAGGGCTCCAGTGAAATCGCCCCGGGGCCGAGTGGGAGATACGTGAAGTCTGTACCAAGTTGCCCGGTCAGCAGGTGAGGCTGTCGATCCCGGATCGGTTCGTAAGGGATCTCACAATACCCCTTGCTATCTGTTGTTCCTGTCCCCATCAGTACATTTTTTTGGCTGTAGAGATGGACCTGCACGCGGTTGCGCGGCATCCCGGTCTTCGCATCGACCGCCCAGACCCAGACTTTGTCCTTTGATTTCTTGGTAATCAGAGCGAGATCCGTGATCACGACGATGGCATTATCCCTCGTCTGCTGATAGGAATAAGAACGCCTGTACCGGCGACTCTTTTCTTTTTCCGGGCGAACCCGCTCGGTTTGAATGCGGTACACTCCTGCTTCAGACGTGTCCATGAGATCGCTTAACTCAAGCCAGGTCAATTGAGTTTTCTGTTTATCGTCTGTCTCTGCGATGTCCAGCTTGATCTTGTGATTCTGGAGTATGGGTTCCCCGTATCGGTAGGCCGAGTATTCCATGTTGGAGGATGCCCAGACGATGTTCTCAGGTGGGAGCCGCCAGACCGATACGGAGAGTTCATCCACAGCCCGGGTACGGAGTGGCAATTTGATGCCCAGGTGTCGCCCGAGATAACGGCCACGTACTGCAAATTGCACCTGAGGGGATGGGGCGGGGATCTTGACATTCTGTACGAAGTCCTGGCGGAGCACAGCCTCTCCGGCCGATAGGCCGGCGCGAATCGTCACCACATACGATTGTTCCGGTAGGAAGTCACCCACCAGCCGGAAGCCCTGAGGGTGATATTGGAGCCGGACTTCCACGGAAGGTTGTAGATCGACGTACTGCTCTGCGTTGCGATCCACTTTGCACTCAGAGGAGCCTTGTGCGTTACCGATCACGTTGATCGCATAGCCGGAGCCGCTTTCTTCAGCGAGCACACGCGATATATACAATTCACGACGTGGAATAGCAAGACTCACACGAACATCTTCCTTCAGCCGAGCGCCTGGGATCGTGGACGCAAAACCACGTTTGATCACCAGGTCATATTCATTCGACCCTGTGTTCCTGAAAATCACCTGAAATGCGGACTCTGCCTGCCCCGCGTCGAATCGGATGATCGGCACGACCTCCCCGGAAGATGTGGTGATCGTGATGAACTCCTCCGCACCAATCCACCGGATCGGCAGATTCCATTCAACACGCACTGAGAGTTCTGGACCGGCCCAATTCTGCAGAGATGCACTGAGAAGTGTGAAGTCGGGGGTTGAGAAGTAGAACGATTTAGGCTCGATTTTTACCTGATGATCTTGACTGACGGGGATACTTTCTATCTCAAAATCGTACCGTTGTCCGGGCGCCAGTGGCTTATCAAACTGGTATGCGAAGTTGTTCTGTGAGAGCCAGACCACTTTGCCGGGGGTATCGGGTTTGAAGCGGATCGCCTCACGAACGACACGGTATGGAAGCTCATTGCCAACATCCGGGGCGACCCCTCCGGTATGAGATACGCGGAACACCACTTCCGTGGGGATTCGGTTCACAATGCGTCCTGTCGGCTGCGCCCAGATCAAGGGTAATTCCTGCTGTGCAGCTTCCTGAAGCTCGGCTGCTGGCTCCAATGATCCCACAGGCTCGGATGAGATAGGGGGAACAGGTTCTGACTGACGAAGTACGATGAGGAGCAGAGGGATCATAATGATCGCAACGACCATCGCAACGAAGATTGCGACCACGGCCGGCCACTGATTCTCGCCAACACGCCTGCGTAGGCGTTCTACCGGTGGTACCTTCTGTGCTCCGGGGATGTTTGGGGTTCTTCGGCCGGGATCCTTTATCGGCGACGACTGCTCGGCTTCCTCACGATCTGTGTCTTTCTCGGACATGGTATCTTCCCTTCCAGACGGTAATGCACGCGATGTTTCCTTTGCAGGGGTTCAACAGTTCACAATTCTGGTCTTTCACGCCCGGCCTGAGTTGCCAAATCCAGACCAATCGTTGGATTCGGCAACCCGGCAGGAGCAGGATACATCTGGTTTTCTCATGTAACTGAAAAAGTCGTGTGGGAATAAGCAAGTTTCAGCAGAGATCATGAACCTTCGGGGCGAGAAATACCAGTGATAGCCGGGCTTTGCCAATCTGAAATCTTCAATCTCAAATCTGAAATCTGCTTACAGGATCTAAGCAAAGGGAATGCCGGACGGAAAGTCCCATTCTTTCTGGAGAAACGAGGCAACCGGACACCATGCTGTGTCGCCGCGAACACGGGTCAGGCACTCCAGCATGTGGCTGCGATGACACAGGAAGATTCTTGCAGTGATGTGAGCTCAGAAACCACAGCCTCCGCCGTCAGCTTCAACGGCGGGTTAGAATTTGAGTGAACAGAGATGTCTATTTACGAATTCGGATTCGATGGGCTTCGACCAACAAGAGCTTCCCAACATAATGCGTCATATCCGGATGTGCTGAAAGATAGTCTTTCAGTCTTGATATGATTTGCGGCAGAACTTCTGGATGATTCCGTACTTGAAGGGCGATAATCCCTTTGTAGTCGGCTGATGGATAGGCAACTATATCAGCAAAGTCTCCATTCAAAGAAACGAGAATCGTATTCAGTTCTTGCGCTTTTGAAATGACGACGGAATCCGGTGATTCGACAGGAATATAATCTCTTACACGCCAAACTTGATGCCCCGCATCACAAAGGGCATCAACAACAGCGTTGGGGACACACTGATCAGCGAAGAATCTCAATCCCATTAAGCTGCTACCTCAAATTCTGCTAACTCACGAGCGTAGTCAAGACATGCCAGGATTTGTGTTTTCTGTAGATCTGGAAACTCGGCAATAATCTGCTCTGCTGTATAATCTATCGCCAAATATCCAAGGATAAGACTTACTGGAATTCTCGTGCCTTTAATGCGTGGCTTGCCACGCAGTATATCAGGCGTGCTAATGATGTAATCTCGCCAGTTGATTTTCATGCTATCCTCCAATCTCAAGCGCATCACCGTCGATTTCATCGCTGCTCTGGTTAAGCAGGTACTGGTATGCACCACTTCTTAACATGAGCCGTGATGTTTTGGTGTCCGGGTGTTGCTCTGCAAACTCATTCACTCGTTTTCGTGTAATGATACGCAAATGAGCACCGCCCAATGATCTTTTCCCGGTGGTGAAAGGGTGACAGTGGTTCCACCTGTGAGCTTTTCTTCCTTCACCCACTGTGACTGAGCAATGTTGAGCCATCTGGCCTTCAAGTTCCCATCAGCCGCACTCAGGTCAAGGTCAACGGGAACTCCGTTGGGGAAATAGACGGCATATTCTCTACCAGGATTCGCTATGACGTAGGCTCCATTTTCGGGCCGGTTGGAAAGCAGGGCATTGTTTGGTTCACATGTGAAAATGTCCATGCTGTCTGTGAGCATCCGCATGCTTTTGATATGTGCTTGTGCGTTCTCATTCAGCCCTTCGCCGGAAAGAGGACGATGAAATCGGGCTGACGCCAATCCACCGAAAATGTTCCGCCAGAAGCGTTCCAGGCCATCTCGGGTGTTACCGAATCGTCCTGTATCGGAACCATATATCTTGATGTTGTTGATGGGACGGATCGGAAACAGCGTTGAGCGGAACTTTTGGGCGTTATCCCAGTGGGTTTGGCCTTTCTGATGGTTGTTCTGTGAAATATCGCAGAAGGAATAGATCTCCGGGTGGTCCAGAGTCGCTTTATGTTGCGGGTGAAATACATCCCATTTATCCCACATTTCCGTCGTCTCAGCACCCGTACCGGCCTCCTCAGCACGCATCTTGATGTAGTTCGACCAGTATTCTCCCCAGGCAGGTGTCACACTCGTTTCATTGTCCATGCAGTAGAGAACGTGACCGTATTGGAGCGAGTAGGAGAGCATCTTGTCCACGAACTTCTGCTGGTACTTGAGAACAATCTTCTGGTTGTTCGCCTTTGGCACGGACCAGAAAAAATTGTTTCCGGTTTGAATGGGATGGCCATCAACGACCTCAGGCAGGCTCGTTTCTTCAGCCGTGTAGGTGCTGTTGTTCTTGGGATTGAACGGGTTTCGCTCCCAGTTGTCCCGGTAGTAGTCGAAAGTCGCCCAGACTTCGATCTGAATGATGATGTCACGCTCGGATGTGAGTTCGAGGAATGTGCTGAAGCGTCGCCAGAACTCATCATTCCACTGATCGAGATCATAGAGTTCCCCGGTCTTCTTGAATGGCCAGACATCCCCTTCGTCGCGGCTACTCATGGTGCAGCGGACGTAGTTGCCGCCAACAGAATTCAGCAGATCCAGATGTTCCTTGAGATCCGGTATCTGGAAGAGGTTGTCCTCCACAGATCCTCCCAGCAACAAGATGGGTTTGCCTTTGTATTGCCAGTAACGGGGGTTGCTTTTGTAAATCTGAATTCTGTCGCTTTTCATATCTCCGTGGGCTGCAAGGGTCGAGGGAAGAGGGTACAAGATGGAAAGTGCAAGACAGGAAATTCGGTATGCAAGCAGGTTTAAGCCTTGTTGTCTTCGAGATCGCTGTTGAGTCATGGTCTTTTTTGAATCCAACCTTTCTTGGTATCGCACCGGCCAGAAATATCCACCGCTGCTCTTCTGATATGCCAGATCATTATACCGTTCTCTTGGTTTCCCTACAACAGAATAAGATGTCGTAGTGAAATCCAAAGCTACCATTGCAGGGATCATTTGGATGACAATATGTTCACGAACGAGCGCCCGCTACCTGTACGCCCTGGATGCGAATCGTCGGCATCACCGTGCCGGGTTCTTCACGGTAATCGCTTGAGATCGCGTCGACCGACTTGAGCAGATCGAGGATGTGAGAGCCGATCACCGTGTTTTTGACTGGGGCCACGATTTCCCCATTGTGAATGCGGAATCCAAAGTCCACGATCGCGGAAATCTCGCCCGTGACAGGATTAGGGATCAGACTGCCGTAATCGATATAGAGTCCCTCACCAGTGTCCTTGATGATCTCCGCTGCGGTCAAATGTCCCAGCGCGGGCCGAATGTTGGTTGCGGCGATCCCTCCCCGCGTAGAATGTCCTGTGTTGTCCTCCCCCGCTTTGTTCGCTGTATAGTGGCTATGCAAATAGGTTTTGAGGATCCCTCGATCCACGACAAGCGTGGGTCGGCAGGGAAAGCCATCACCATCAGCACGGCTCGAGGCAAGGCCACGTGGGTAAAGAGGATCATCCAGCAGCGATACCAGTTCAGAAGCGACCTGTTTGCCTTTCATATCAATCAGATAGGAACGCTGACGTTGAATATCTTCCGCGTTGGCACTCTGGACGAGTGCGTGGAACAGCGCTGCTGTGGCATAAGGGCCGAGCACAACAGGAAAAACACCTGTCTTCATATCTTCCGCACCAAGATATTTCAAGGCGACTTCCGTCGCTTTTGACCCGATACCCTCCGGATCGAAATCGTCGAGATAGCGTGCGCTCTTTCCCTCGAAGTAGGAACCGACGTCATCTCCTCGATGAACGGTCGACTGAATGTTTACCCCGACGGAACTATACTCCTCAAATAACCGGATCCCCTGGGAATTGGCGAATGCCCCACCACCGAAGCTCACGCTCGATCCACCACTCACAATCGAATCTTTGTGGATCGCTTTTGCAGAATCGATGTTCTGCACGGCAAACCCCATCACATCCTTGATCCCGAGTTCGCAGATCCTTGAATCGTAAAGTCCAGGAATTTCCTGATAGGTTGAGGGACCCGGAAGATCCACGAAGTCCGGATCCGGTTCCGCAACGCGTGCCAGTTCGACGGCATTCTTTGCTACCTGATGGATATCCTCCTCTGTGAAGGAACCTGAAGTGCTCGATACACCGAGGCCGCCGCGAATATAGGCCCGCACCGAGACTCCAGCACCCCATTTCGCATCGGTGGATTTGATCGATCCCATCTCGATTTCAACCTGAATGCTCTTACCCCGGCTCGCAACCACATCGACATATTCAGCGCCTTCTGACCGAGCCAGATCACAGGCCATTTCCGCATATCTCATCAATTCGTGCATACTGTTTTTCCTATCTTAAGCAAGATCAGTACCTCACATTTTCACCGTAGGAGCGTCTTCCTGGACGCGAACATCGTGGCCGGGAGGCCACTCCTATCATAGAATTGTGATCTACTGAAGATACTGATTATAAGGGGACCTGCCATCCGTCTCTTCCTTGATCGCTCGATCCATATAGACTTCATTGTGAGGTTTGAATCCTGGTAGGGTCACCACATTCACGAACACATCCACGCCACGATGTCCTGTTCCTGGTGGTATGAAGACAATATCGCCCGGTCGCAAGTGAATCTCCTGATATTGGGTCAGATCCCCAAGTTCTGGAAAAGCATACAAGAAGCTCTTCCGTCCATAAGTGCTGAGTTGGTAGAAAGCAGGATCCATCACGAGATACATTTCGCATTGAGGTTTACCTCCGCCGATGGGGATCGCTGGATGGTAGTGCGTTTGAGAGGTTTCAGCCGCAATGTTGACCAGATGACTGTTGACTGTATTGATTCCATCGGGAGCTTCGTCGCTATCCGTGTTGACATACCAGGTCAAAGGGAGACGGCGTAAGGCATCAAAGGCGAAGTTGCATCCACCGGCGGTATCCTTCAGGTGGCAGATCCGTCGCGCCAACGTTGTGTGCGTAAAGATCGCATCTTCATTTTCTATCCACCAATAGCGGAATTTCCCCCTTACGCGTAGCGTCTCATCGCTGGTGATGGTCAACTGGTCTCCAGGGCAGATCGGTTCAAAGGAATCGTTCGTTTTTGTGGACCAGCCTATCTGCGTATACCAGTCCAGCAGCCGAACCAGCAGCCGTCGAGTTCCTGCATGGGCACTCCACTGATCCATCGGAAGGCCGCTTTCCACCATGAGCCACACATCCCCGGCGACATCTCCCGTAAGTCGGTCACCTTTTCGACGATCCAATATCGCTTCGACAGGTGGACGTATCTTTTCATGGAGTGTGTCGAGACAAGATGCCAATCCATCCAGGATGTCGACGCTTTCCTCATCGAGTTCATCATTGACGTATGTTTCCGGTAACGGTTCTCCGTCTCCCTCTTTGGTACGGTAGCCCTCAGGCAGGAACAGTTCTCCACATCCATCCTGAATCCATAGATGACGTACACCATCAAACGCTGTCGTAAGCTCCGTTTCCCCATCATTGAGGTTCCCACATCCTATTCTGAACCCTGGGTTGTACTGCTCAAAGCACTCCACAATCGTGTCGAGGCTATCCATATCCTCAATATGCCCCATGACGACCTCAGGCATGATACATTCTCCTTCAGCAGCGATTCTATTCGAGATGTATGATTCTAACATGTGCCTGCTTGACTCGTCAACTATCTGAGGCTGAATTTGCATTTGACGTTTCATTCCGTTTCAAGTATAATGGGAGTTAGTTCTCAGTCGATGGCTGACGGATTCTACCTGTGTGAATCTACGGTCAGTCGTCAGATATCTATGTTCATACGTAAGTCGGATGAACCAATTCTAATAGGAGGCACTCAAATGAGACAGACTGTAATTGTATGTATGCTTCTGGTACTATTGGCGATTCCTGTTTATGCTGTCAGCACAGGCACGGTGCGCGTCAGTGGTGACAATGCCTGGCAGGTTTTCGTGGATGGAGAGATGATAGCCGAAGGGAACAACTGGCAAGCGCCATCTGTCACAGAATTTAACCTGAAGAATGGTAGAGCCGTTGTCGCGCTCTATGTGCATGACGCTGAACCGGGTGCAGCGGGCCGAGGAGGGCTTTTGGCCGACATCATACTGGATGACGACACTTACATCGGCACCAGTGACTATCAGGGGGATGCTGAGGACACATGGCCCGGTTGGGTCTGTGATAGTGGAGAACCTGTGGACAAACGCAACGACGGATGGGAACAACCTAATTTCGACGATAGTGATTGGCAGGAACCCCAGGAATACGAACAGTTTGGCGCGGGAATCTGGGGATTCGGTGCTGCTGCCATGCGCGCTGCGTTTGGAGATCCTGAGCCCACTGCTCACTGGGTATGGTGTGGTCCAAACGATGGCGAGGATGATATTTACTTCCGTTATGCCATCGGTGGACCCGCTCCTGTGGAATCTAAGGGAAAACTCGCCACCACGTGGGCGGGCCTGAAACAGTAGCTAGAGGTCATGCCCCTGGGGGAGACTGATTCAAAACAGGAAGGGGATAGGGATCATTTCACCTACCACCCTATCCCCTCTAAAAGACGCCAAGCTCGTCTTTCGCATCCTCACTCATCATCTCAGGAGACCACGGCGGGCTCCAGACGACATTCACATTGACCTGTTCCACACCATCCAGAGACTGAAGAGCATTTTTTGCGGATTCTATAATATGAGGGCCTGCTGGACACATCGGACTGGTAAGTGTCATTTCTATATCGATGTTTTTTCCCTCCTCCGAGGGAACAACATGATAGACCAGACCCATGTCCACGATACTGATGCCCATTTCCGGATCTATGACCTGTTTGAGAGCCTCTCTGGCCTGTTCTTCCGTTACCATTCTACTAGATCCTCTCGATCTCCTCTGAAAACCTACTCTTCACTTTTCACATGTGCTGTAAAACCGATCTTCTTGATGGCATCGACAAGCTGCATAGGCTGAACACGGTCCTGAGCGTAATGGACGACCGCCTCACCATCCTCTAGACTGACTTTTACCTGTTGAACTCCCGGAACCTTTTGCAGTGCAGACTACACTGAGGCCACACAGCTTCCTCACGTCATGCCATCGACATTGAGGGTCACTTGCTCCGTTTGCGTAGGGACCTCATTATCCTTGAGTGTTCCCATGCGAGCTTCCTTTGGGCATGCCGGAGATCAGTCGTGACCATCGCCAGATTTGATGACTCCGCCCCATAGGGATCCACGTTTCGATGCATTTGCGGTAGACTGTCGTCATGCGCTGAGCAACATTACGTACATCAACCATCTGGCGGGCAAGTTCTCGTACTTGCTCCGTATACCGGCAGAACACCCAATATCCCTTCAGAAGCTGATGCATATCTTCAGCAATGGCCTCTGAAGAGCGTACACCAGCACCTTCGAAACGGTTATCTTCAATGGCATAGATATTCTGTGTTGTGATGATCCCACCAAGCTCCCCCGCCTGAAGACAGACGGCAGGTTTATCACACGCAAGAGCTTCCAGTATCGTACGACCTGTGCCGAGAACTCCGTCCACATGAGATAAAATCGCTGGGAATTCACCCTCGTCCTCGAGAATACGGATGAGAGGATAACGCAGTTCATGGTTGATGAGAGTCAAATGAGCTTTTACTTCCCGAAAGTTGGCAAGAGTACCTAGTACCAAAAGCCGGTGTGGGATACCTCGGCAGGCAACTGCGCGGGATGCTTCAAAAACATGTGTGAGTTCTTGAGTGGCATTCGAGCAGGGGATGTAGAGTAACGTAAGGCCGTCCGAACTTTCAGTCAACGGTTCTCTCATCTCAAGCCGGGTGACCCATCGTGCATAACCATCAAAATCGAGACTCTCGGGAATCACCGCGACCTGATCTGGGGAAAATCGACCTGTTCGGAACAGTTGCAGGCGATGAAACTCTGATACAGCGATGATATGTGGTAAAAATTGACTCAGTTTGCGCTTACTATAACATTCCAGGGATACCCCATGGTAGGTGGCAATCGTCGGAACGGAAGTCATCAGGCAGGCATGCGTTGCCATCACGGAGTGTGCATGCAAGACATCCGTTTCCCATACCTGATTACAGCGATGTATCTCGCGCCACAATCCGATAAGGTTCCCGGTTGTGATCTGCTGAAACTCGATACCTTTATCATTGATAAGGGATCTGAGACTTCCGTCCTCCGCAGCAACCATCACCTCGTGACCTATTTGCCGAAGGCCATCGGAAAGATAGAGGATGTGATGCTGCCGACTTCCTGGCTCAAAAGGCCCTGTAAACACCTGCAGAACCCGCATCAGTAGTAGGGCTCCGGTTCTGTATCCGCAAAGACGACTTCAATCCGTCGCTCCCTGGAAGGCTTGGGCAATGTCACCTCAAGCGATCCATCTCGATAGATAGCACGGATCTGGTTCTGCTCAATGCCTTCAGGTAACGGAATGGAGTACTGGATCTTACCACTGAAACGGAGTGTGTTTCGTGCCAGGGAAAGCTGGATGTCTCCCGGTTGGAGGCCCGGTAATTCGGCCCGAATGACTACGCTGTCTTGGTGCTCAATCACATCCACGGATGCTTGCTGACGACGGGTTGGCAATGCCTGTCGTTCCTGTACAGGTTCCACCTGAATCTGTCTCATCGAACGCCGTGATTCAATTGCAGGTGGCTGGCCTGTCCCCTCAATGACCATTCTACGTTCGGTACGCTCCGTGAAAATCGAGCGGCCCGACAGCCGCTCAAACGCTTGTTGTTCCTGCTGCACACCCAGAGTATCAAGTGCATCCCATCGACTCATCGCAATCTCAAACATGGCAAGTCGTCTATAGACATCATCGAAAAAGCGATTTGCATCGGCCTGCATATCGAACAGTTCTTCAAAAAGCCGCCAGTGTCTCATGGCAAAGGTGCTCCTCTCATGATTAGCACAGAAAAATGTACCACAATTATTGACAGGCGTCAATGTTAATTTCTCGTTTTGCCTTCTACGGGGCCTTGCGGTTACCTGGTTTAGCCGATGGGTATGAGATGAGAGCATTGTAGTTTTTTGAGGTAGGCATGGAGCTTGAGATCCACCTTAACCCGCTGTCCAATTTCTGGGGATAATTATGATTTCGTATAGAAGCGCATCGGTGTTCTCCTTGTTGGTTGGGTTTCTTTCATGGTATTATACCCCAAAGGTAGATGCCACAGCGGAGCTGAGGGGGACCCAATAAGTATCAAATCGCTCCAGCGGACAGAACTATCGGGAGATCGATATGGAAACGATAATATGGAATGAAAGCTTCAGTGTTGGTGTTCGAGAATTGGATGAACAACATAAAGAACTGATCAGGATGATAAATAAACTGATTGAAACGAGGGACACAAAAGTTGATTCAGAAATGATCTCGGACATCTTGACGAAAATGACCAAGTACGCTGGTTATCATTTTCAAACAGAAGAACAATATATGATCGAATACGATTATCCGGATTATTCCTCACACAGAGAGCAACACAAAGAATTCAGAAAAAAAACGGTTGCTTTCTGCATGGACACGATGGCGTATAAGGAAACCATCCCGACAGAAATACTTTCATATCTAAAGAATTGGTTGACCAATCATATACTCAAATCAGATATAAAGTATAAATCATTCTTCAATGAAAAAGGTTACAACCTCCTCCTCAATACCGGGCCGTTGCCAGATGGATCCATCGACCCGGAAGATGATCAGGTTTCGCGTGAAGTCGGTGAACGTCTATGTCAGGAGGGATTTCCCGGTGAGTAAACCTCGTCATCTGAACTCCAAACGTCCTAATATTCTACTCCTGATCACAGATCAGCAACGCTGGGACGCGCTCGGTGTCAATGGGAACTCGGAAATCCAGACGCCTCGCCTGGATCGCTTGGCAATGGAAGGCGTGAACTTTGATCACTTCTTTGTGCAGAATCCCGTATGTATGCCGAGTCGCGTGAGTATGCTCACAGGACAATATCCCTCTGCGTTGCGTATCACCCACATGGCCGTACCTGTACCCGCAGATACGATCACGCTTCCGAGACTGTTGAGGAACTATGGCTATCTCTCAGCGAATATTGGGAAGCTCCATTTTCTCCCCCACTCGAATCGGGATCATCGTGAGATCCACCCGGACTATGGATTCGATCATCTCGAAATCTCCGATGAACCCGGCTGCTATGAGGATGCCTACCGCGCCTGGGTACGCCGTCATGCGCCCGATCAACTCGATCTCATCAGTCTTGGACTCCCACCCCGCGCAGAGACCTACTACCAGGTGATGGGCATCAAGGATGGCATTCAGCATCCAACGGAACGATTCCCGAAAAAGGCATTGGCCTTCCGAGGTCGGAGTGATGTATCGCACACCGCATTCGTCGCGGACCGAACCATTGAGTTCATCCGGCGGAACCACGACCGAAGTTTCTTCTGTATCGGAGGGTTCTACTCGCCTCATTCCCCGTGGGTAACCCCTCAGGAATTCCTCGATCTCTATGACCCGGATACACTGACGGTGCCGGAGTTCCCTCCCGAAGTGGATGCTCGAAGGAATGAGTCACACTTCTCAGATGGTGAACTGCGAACAGCACGTCATGGATACTACGCGATGGTGAGCGAAGTGGATCACCATGTTGGTCGCATCCTTGACTGTCTCGACGAGTGTGGACTGACAGAAAACACTCTCGTCGTTTTCACCTCGGATCATGGGGAATGGCTAGGGGAACACTTGCGCTATGGCAAAGGTTTCCCCGCTGCGGACTGTGTGAGTCGAGTGCCGCTTCTCATCCGCTATCCCGAGATCACCCATTCGACGGGCAGACAAGTCAGGGGGCTGGTCGAAGGCGTGGATATCGTGCCGACCTTGCTCGATGCCGCCGGAATTCCAGTGCCCTACCATGTGCAGGGACACTCTCTGCTCCCGGCAATCGAAGGGCGAACGTTCGCCGGCCGTTCATCTGCATTGACAGAGGGCACAGGGGTCAGAGTGCTTCGTACCGAACAGTACCGGTATCTGGTGCGTGCAAATGGCCAAGAACAGCTCTGGGATCTCCAGAACGATCCGCAGGAATACCAGGATGTGGCCGATAATCCGGCCTACGCAGGGCCATTAGCGAACCTCCGCCATCAATTGATCCAACATCTACTGGACATGGAACGACCTATTCCGCGCACCTGGGCGTATTGACGTAACGTTGAACCCTTGCACCATAATAGATGAAAACAGAAAGGATCCGTCACATCATGTTTCCAATCAAAGCCCGTGGTCTCTATATCAAGAAAGAAGCCTTTGAAGATCCGCGCTCGATGGCACGAGTGGAGCGCATGTTGCCATTCATCGATTGCCCCGATGAAATGGAGGTCATCGACGATGATGGTTGGTGTCAGCTCGTGAGGGATGCGGATCTCAACCGTATGTCCAGGCATGGCCTGAACGCCCATAAGATCGAGCCAATCGTGGTATTCAACCAGTTTCTCTATGATCATACGCCGGACGAGCGGAAACGGCGCAAAGAGCTGTATCCGGAACTGTTCAAAACCGTCCACTACAGCGGCTACAGCGGCTGGGACTGGCGGGAGAGCGGCTCACCTGAATATCGGCAACGAACGGGCCTCGTTTGTCAGCCCGCCTACGCTATTCATTCGTTTTGGGGTTGTCACTTCCGATGTACATATTGCAACCTGGGAAACGTTGCGAACATCTATGTCAATCTGGAGGATTGGATCGAGCACATTCAGGAAGGTCTGGCGAACCTGGAGAAAACACCGCACCAGACACTTTTTCAATGGGATAACGGCACGGATATCGTCTGCTACGAACCGGAGTATGGAGGCACAAAACTCCTGGTTGAACTGTTCGCCACACAACCTGACAAGTACCTGAAACTCTACATTGGAAAAAGCGATCATGTGGACTACCTGCTCGACTACGACCACCGTGGACATACAGTATGTTGCTGGAGCCTATCCACTGAGACGCAGTGCCGTGAGGTGGAAACCTGGACGGCTTCCCTGGAGGCGCGCCTCAAAGCGGCAAGGAAATGTCAGGAAGCGGGCTACCCGGTCCGTATCCGCTTCAGTCCCATGATACCGATTGTGGGTTGGCAAGAGGAGATACGTCATATGATCCGCCGTATGTTCGAGGAGATTGATCCCGAGGTGCTCACCATCGAGCCACTCCGATTCCATACCTACCAACAGTTATGTCAGTATTTTCCACCCGGCCTCCTCGATCCCGAGTTCCTGGAAGCGATGCGCACGATGCCGGGCAACGTGGATGGCTGGCAGATATCTCAGTTTCCAACGGAGATGCGAGTCAAGATGTATCGAGTTGTGCTCGATGAAGTTGAGAAGATCTCACCGCACACTCCTATCGGTCTGTGTCGGGAGAAACGGACCGTCTGGGAGATGCTCCAGGATGACTTTGACCGCATGGATCAGCATCCTGACAACTACGTGTGCAACTGTGGGACGACCTCGGCAGGTGATAATCCGCTATTAGCCCCGAATCGCCGCATGCTACTATCTCAGAGGGAATCCGCTTCTTAATTCATTGGCTCGGATAGAAGTCGTCAGCCACCGGCTTTATTCTGCCGATGGCTGACCGGACTCGTATAACAGGTTGCTACTGAAGTTTCAGATCGCCCCACGAGATGGCAAGTTTACCACGTGACTGCACAGCGAGGATATTCCCGGACATCAGTTCAGCGATTTCATCTCCGGTAAGCGCCTTATCCCAGATCATCACATCATCAAAGGTACTGTCCTCTACAGGCCAGGTGCCAGGTTTCTCACCCGTTCCGAGATATATGGTGACTTCCTTGAATTCTGGCAGAGGGAAATTCTCTGCCTGTTCTCCGATGAATTCACCATCCACATAGATTTTGCCGGTGTCTCCATCGGCAGTCATCACATAGTGATACCACCTATCGAGTTCAAAAGTAAAATCTGGCAACTTTTTGTCTACATGATGGCCGGCATCCCAGAAGGGGTTGCGATTGGGGTCAACCATCAGCCGATACTCGCAACACTCTCCCTCCGGGGCTTCAATGGAAATGAGCCCATTATAGGTACTATGTTGACGCATTTTGAACCAGCAGGCGAGCGTGATCTCGCCTGTCTTTCCTGTGGATCCGATCACATTTCCCTGGACCTCTGCAAGGGTTCGCTGTAAACGGATAGCCTTGCCGAATTGCCCATCCTCCCAATCGCCACCTGTGAGGGTTCCGTCAAAACCGTTTCCAGATGCGTCGATCAGCGTGTCACCATTCCCTTCATCGCATGGCCAGTAAAGCAGTAACCTTCCAACATCCAAGACAGCTCCGGCTGATCCCGCTAAGATCAGCGTCAAGACGAGACAGCAGATAAAATATACTTTCATCTGAACACTCCTTCCTATCGATACATTGGATAAACAGCCAGCATCCTCAAATGCATGTTAGAAACAATGTGGTTTATTATACCTGTAACAGGTGATCGATACAAGAGGATATCCTGAACACCATTGATTGTTACAGAAGAACACCATTGATTATTATTGATACATCTAGTCAGATATAGTATACTTATATCCACCAAATGGAGGGAGTATCCACACTGCATGCGTCTTTCAACCCGCACGGAGTATGCCGTCTCCGCCATGTTCGAACTGGCGATTCATTACTATCAAGGTTATATTTCCGTTGCGGCTCTTGCTAAGAAACAGAACATACCGCAACCATTTCTGGAACAACTGTTGCTTAAATTGAAGAAAGCCGGTTTGGCCATCAGCCGCCGTGGTCCAAAAGGAGGATATGGTCTGGCACAGCCGCCTGCTCGAATTCGCATGAGTCAGATTTTGCAGGCTGTGGACGATCCTCTCTGTCTGCCGTCCAAGAAGGAATGCACAGATGACGATACGATGAGTCCTGCACATATTCTCTGGGCAGATCTTGAGAAACAGTTTGCTGAGATCCTCGATTCAATGACCCTTCAGGATCTATGCATTCGTGCTCGAAAATACGAAAAACATCGTGTACCACCACACAACCTATCCTTCGTGATCTGATGAGTATTTCGGCTTCTGAGGAGGGAGCTGTCATGTCTGTCAAAGTTCGTATTCCAACACCTCTTCGCAAAACGACCAATAATGCTTCGGTCGTGGAAGCTGAAGGGGATGATATTATAAGTGTGATTGAGAATCTTGATGCTCAATATCCCGGATTTCGAGATCGCCTTTGCGATGAATCGGGTAAGATCCGACGCTTTGTCAACGTGTACCTCAATGACGAAGATATCCGCTATCTGGATGGACCACAATCGAAGGTAAAAGATGGGGATGAGATCGCGCTCATCCCCGCTATTGCAGGTGGATAGGCAGGAAAGGGGGCTGGACGCCGATGCGAGCAAGCGTGTCTCTTGTCGTTTACTCCAGTGATATAGGGTTGCCCGTCCTCGCACACTCGTAGATGGCCATATTGAGCGCGACGGACTTTTTGCCTTCATAGCCGTCTACCGCGGGTTGAGCGTTCTCTTTGATCACTCGGATGGCATCTTCGATGACGTTCTTCGGGTAGGGAGGCAATTCGATGGTGGGTTCCTCTTCCTTGAAACTCCAGACACTCGGCCCCAGTCCGATCACCCCATTTTCTCCGTGGATTTCTATCATCGAGACGCTGTCACCGGGGAAGGTTGTGGTTGTCAATATGTGGCCAATGGCCCCACTCTTGAACTGGATAATGGCAGCCGCGAGATCTTCGGTTTCACAATCTTCATGGGCATATACTCCATAGTGTGCCCCAAGAACCTTGTCGATGGGTCCCATGAACCACTGCATGAGATCGATGTAGTGCACACCCTGATTCATGATAGAGCCCCCGCCATCCAACTCCCAGGTGCCATGCCAACCCACATAGTAACTGTTCGCACGGAACCACTTCATGCGGAGTTCGCACAAGATCGGTTTTCCCAGGGCCCCCATTTCCATCGCTGCGCGGATCTTGCGGTTCTGCCCCCCATAACGCTCACCAAAATCAACCAGCAATTTGACTCCATTGGCTTCGCACGTCTGGATCAAGGCATCACAGTTCTCCAGATTCACATCCATCGGTTTCGTGGTGATCACATGCTTACCACATTTCGCCGCTTCGATCCCGAATTTGGCATGCAAACCACTGGGAAGCATGATCATCACGACATCGATGTCCGCTTTCTCAAACATCTCAATGGCATCTGCGTAAGTCTCACAACCAAATGTTTCTGCAGCAGCCTGGCGTTTCGATTCAATAAGATCCGCAATCGCAACCAGTTGTGCTCCTTCCGTACTCGCGATCATCTTCGAACGGCTCATTCCCATCCCGAGACCAACAACTCCAAAACGTAAGACATCTGAACTCATGGAAGACTCCTTCATCGTGTTAAGTTCAGACGATTATATCGGGATTCCACCGGGCTGTCAACGGGTTTTCTCCACAACACGGGTTTTCTCCACCAGAAATGAGTCACAGCATCCGGGGAGCCAACCACTCACGGGAACATCGTATAGACCCGTTTTTCTAATACCAAACCGATCAGGCTCCAGAGACTTCCTGCGAGGAATTGCCCCAGGATCAAGCCGAAGAAGAATGGCATGGCGTTGCGATGAGCTTTTAATCCGCCGAGGGAGAGAAGGAGACGTTTGGAGAGCCAGTCCAGGAAGATCGAAAACCACATCCAACTGATCGCCCAACCGCTACCGACAGCATATCCTACCGGATAGAAGGGCCACCAGAGAAATTGGCGCTTCAATACCGTGAAGAGCACGGTGAGTCCAAAGCCGAACCCAATCTGAGAAATGACTGCCGTATTTGCCGTTGTGGGAAATGTCAGCCACCCCTGTAATCGATAGAAAGGACCCGTTCCCCAGAGAGCGAAGCGGTATTTGTAATAAAGGATTAGATGTGCTGAAATGGAAACGAAGGTGCCAACAACAGCAGCCAGGATCATGGCCCCCACCAGTCGTTTCTCGTTCATCTTCAGAGTGGAGGCGATCTTGAAGCCTTCCAGTTGATGTGGCATGGGATGGCAGCGGTAGCCGTAGGCGAGCCAGGCCAATAAGGTGGAGGATGTGAGATTGGATGGGCCAAACTTACGTGTTCCCATGAACGAAACCATGATGTAATCGGGGTGCATGTTATGCAGTTCATGGGTGGGCGGGCCTAGCTCAGCACGCATCCGGGTGATCGCAAGCGTGAGGAGCAGATAGATGCTGAAGTAGAGCAGTGCAGCCCAGGGCGAGAATCCCGCTCGGTACCAGAAGATCAGGATGAAGGCCATGCCGAGGATCACACCGAGCACTGCGAAACGGTACATCGCATCATCCTCCCGCAACGCGAGAGCTTTGGCTAATGCCTGCTTGATATGACGCCGACTTGTCCAGAGAGCGAGTAATCCAATAGCGATCCATGCACCAACCCGTTGTTCCCCTTGCCAACCACCGCTAGTCCGCAGACCGATGACGCTGGAGGCCACAAGCTGTAGTTTCCAGAACAGATAGAAGAACCAGAGAGAAAGGGAGAGATCGAGTGGCATCAGGTATCCTAATCCAATGGCGAAGCCATAGATATAGATTGGCAATGAGCCCATAGCATTCCACGGTTTTTCTGTAAAAAGAAGCCCCGCTCGAAACTTAAGGTTGATTGCAGGGATGGCAGGATACAGGAAATGGATGCCGGCCAATATCTCAATGGCAAAAGCAATTCCAAATCCAAGCCACATCAATCGGTTCCGGAGGAGTCCTGATGTATTGCTGATCATTTCAAGTGGAAGAGCTATGATCGGGTAACTCAGCTTCTCGTGTTCGATCCACTGTTTCCGGATGATGATGTTGATACAGAGCATCACGAAAAGGAGTACGACGATGAAAGCCGTCCAGGCAAGCACAGGGATAGCCCAGGCATGGATGTACCGGCTGTTCCAAAAGCTGGAACCGCCCTGATAATACTCCTCAAGCACACGCTTGTCGCTGACGGTCAACCAATCAGGGATATATCGAAAAAACAGATCCGCCCACTCATTCTCCGGAGTGGCAAACCAGAAGGCATTCCCTATCATGGGTACCAACTGGCGTATCATGTCGTGACCAGCCAGTGCAGTACCGATCGATGCCATGATATAAAGGACAGCAAGTTCTGCTTCACTTAAGGCGAGGGATTTGACGAATCGCTTCAGGAAAAGATTGAAGGACGCAATCACAAACAGAGAAAAAAGGACCGTTGGAAAAAGTGAGAAGTCCGTAAGTTCCCACACGATTCGATTTTCTACGGCAACG
The DNA here is from genome assembly GCA_024278235.1 of Candidatus Poribacteria bacterium. GTDB lineage: Bacteria > Poribacteria > WGA-4E > JAJRTO01 > JAJRTO01 > JAJRTO01. Next base: position 8,596 of record JAJRTO010000210.1, on the reverse strand, counting down.
ATCCAAAAGCCATCAAGGACTATCAGCACAACTCCAAGCACAAAAGCCCTTAGTGCAAAGTCCCGTGTCTTGGTTGGTTTTGTGTTCATCCAAAGTGCTCTCTAAGCATGTTTTCAACACCACCTAAAATGTTATCGAGAAGCCCGGTCACCACGCAAGATCCAAACATCTTCGATCTTGCACCGCAGAGATGAGGAGGAAATAGCGAAACCTGGTGCCATTTCCGATTCACAAATGGTATTGGGATTCCGTTGTTGTGATATTATACCTTAACCGGCCTCCTTACGAAAGTCCAAATATCAGCACATCGCCAATGTTCTCGCTGGATTGGCAAATCCGCTCATTGGGATCTATTGAACGTAGGTTTTTTTTCGTTGCAAAAAAGCCGAACGACCGGTAAAATAGAGCCTACCAGGGTTGAAACCATGGTAGAAAGGGATCTATTATGAAACGGATGACGTTTGCGGGGTCATCATCCCGATAGGTTTGCGGAGTGAAACTATTATTATCTCAGGTGATGTTGTCAAGAACACGTAACAACGCAAGTTCATATTTGAAGATGACGTGGATATTATCTGTTTACAGTGAAAAAGAGTGGATTTGTGCGGCAATCGATCTGGATTCCCCTTGACTTCCCTGCGTCCATATGGTAGATTTCCCCAGCTTTAGAATTAGGATGACTCATTGGTAGCACGGACCCCTGGCTTCGGTATCACTGAGTTTTCCACATTCATTAGCAAATCGTGGTTTTTGCGAGGTGATACTTCATGCCAAGAGGTACCGTTAAGTGGTTCAATGAACAGAAGGGCTATGGCTTCATTGCTTCTGAGGATGGTGCAGATGTATTTGTTCATCATACAGGAATTCAGGGTGACGGATTTCGTTCCCTGGAAGAAGGTGATGAAGTTGAGTTCGAGACGGAGCAAGGCCCCAAGGGCCTGAAGGCCGTCAATGTGAGAGTCATTCGTTAGCAACGATAGCTCCTAATACCAAGCTCCAGCACTTCGGTTGCTGGAGCTTTTTTATTGCTAACGGATGAGATACGAAGGGATCTATTCCTTGTACAGCTTGAAGAGGAGTGTTCGACGCGATTCTTCCGCACGATAAATCGTTGCTTTACAGTAATACACACCACGGCCAACCGGTTCACCCGTTCGATCCCTCCCATCCCATTCTTGAGAGAGCCAACGCGAGGGGGCTTGTATGTCAAATTCTCTGACCAATCTCCCTGCAAGGCTGTAAATGCGTAGCCGAACCCGGTCTGCATCTTCCGCGAACGTCATCGTGAGTTCTGTATCACGGTGAAATGGATTGGGGTATGCTAAGAGCGTATCCTCCTCGAACCCCCAGATGTCTTCATCCTGGGATTCAGACCGTGTTGGTGGTGGCTGCACTGGATCCTCATCCAGTAATACGAGAGGGGTCAACGGTGATAGTTCATAGATCTTACCACCTTGATTCCAGCTCCTGGGCTGATCTCCCAGATTGATCAAGATGCGACGTGTGTACCAGTCACGTTCGGGAATGGCCAGACCAATGAGAGAATCTGTACCCATATCTATCCACTGGTAAGGTGGCTGCTGAAGCAACTGTTCTGTCTCATCTGCACTCCCCGCGAATAAGACCGCAACCGTTCTGCGAATCGATTCACCACGTTGGAGTTGCCGAGGTTTGTTCTCGTAGGGTAACGCGATCCCTTCCAGCAAGAGGCTCTGATAGGACGCATTGCGGCGGCTCACATCTTCCACGAAGAACGGGGCATCCCCTTCTATCCGGATGAAACTGAGTTTCTCATCGACATTGATCCAATCCTCTTTGACATAGAGAGTATCCCCAGGCTGATCGCTGACCCCCTGCAACGTGATACCACCACCCGGCCATTTGAGTGTGCGCTCATTCCCATTGAACAGATCATTGGGCAAACTATATTCCAGTCCAACCTGTTCCAACAGCGTCAGATCGCGAAGGGCCCGGCTTTGATCGATGAGAATCGCCAATCCCAGATCAGCCAATGCCACCATCGCCCATCGTTGTTCGATGAAGCGTTCGCCCTGAGAACCTCGATGCTCGATGTTGCCTACCGTTGCAAACCCGCGATGGAACAGAACATCCCGGTGATCCACAAAGGTCGTTAAATTGGGACTTTCCGCTACGGTAAATCGCCCGGTGAGGTTACGAAATTGCCACTCAACGATGTGATCATCCCCTGGGACAAATAGGCCCATGGGCCGATCTCCGATGAGATCCTGCCAACTGAAGGAAATGAACGCGCGTGGACTACGTGCCACGACAAAGTTGCTATAAGAACTACGGAAACTGCCTGCGATTCGCCTCTGATAGTCATCCGAGGGAGTTGGTGCGATAGGTTCCTTATATTGATGCAGCAGGAAAGCCAAACCCACGTTCGCATAGCAATCTGTTTCATAGACCATCGAGAAGATGCCGGTGTGAACAGGCAGGATGCGTTGTCCGAACACGCTGCCATCGTTGTTCTGCCGTTGTTCCCACTCGAACGTATGGAAGCGCAATCCTTCAATGGTGCGTGCATCAGCGTCTGCATATTTCTGCTCTATCATCACCAGCGCGGGAAGGATAAACGCAAGACCATATGCATAGCGCGCCCAATCCTTCCCTTCAAGGTAAGCAAAACGCCCCTGATAGAGATGCAACCGTTTGAGCACGTCCCACACCTCAGATACATGGTGGAAAACCGTTTCGGGAGGCCGACGACCATTCAGAACAAATGCGGCATATCCCCAGGCGAGTGAGTGGAGTGGAGCCGCAGCGTATCCGAAGTGCCAGCCGCCGTGCCCCTCAATCGTAAAATCCGGATGCACGTTCGTCGTGTAGACCCAATCCTTAACGGCTTTCCCCTCTACGATACGCGTATCTTCGGTATCCGCATACACTGACAACGTATTCATGAAAAGATCCTGCGCCTTCTCGTACCAGATCTGAGCCCGAGGATGTTCTGCAAAGACGACGGCCGCCCAACCCATGAATTCACCATTCCACGCATTCAATTCGGCTTCTGTATCACCATCTGCCCTGGATGCCGCCGGTTGGCGTTGCTGATACTCCGCCTCATATTCGACGACCCTCCGCAGCCCTGCCTTTGTGAGAGGGTCTAACTGATCCCACACAAGGGAACAGCCAGCAAGCGTCTTCGCCAGAACCCAGGAGGAAAGCCACGCGGCCGGTTGCTTTCCCCACGGTTTCCCATCAACGCCTGTCCGGGAACCCGTGACATGTGTAGCGACAAGATAACGCAAAGCTGCATTGAGACGTTCTGTCAACTGCTCACGGGGCACACCAGAGACCGTCGAATCATAGTCTGGTGAAGCAATCAGAACGGCCGTGGTGAAGATCGCGCTCCCCAGAATCCGCATGTTGTTATTATCAGATCGCCCTGTCCCCCAGTATCCATCTTCCGGGACCAATGGGTCGAAATGCCAGATCGACTCAGCATAGAGAGGAAAACGTTCAAGGAAGGTGAGATAATCTGTGGTGCTCGGGAAATCGGGGGATTCGTTATTCGGAACTTTGGTGAATTCGGCAGAAGCTATCGACAGGCTGAGCAGCAGGCATAGAGAGCAGAAGCATATCCGAAGCGGAAACTGCTGACCAGGTTTCATAGACGGATTCAGTAATTGAGTATGAGCAATTCAGAAATCGGGCCCCGGCGATCCCCGCGTGAATTGATAGCGCGAGAGGCTTGGACTGTCTCCAGGCGATAGTCCTGATAAAGCGAACGGATCTCTGCGCAATCGGAGTTACTCTCCATGACGTAGGCCCCCTGTGCTGTAAGATCCGCAAAAACTCTGGCGAGACGCTGTTGCTCTTCGATGGCGAATGGATGACGGGTATAGGAAGTGAAATTGGCAGTGACACTCAAAGGATGATAAGGAGGATCCAGATAGACAAAGCACCGTTCTCCGGCATCTTGAACACAATCACCGAAATCACGAAGGTGGATCTCAACATTCTGGAGGATCTCGCTGACTGCTATCAGATTGTCTTGATCACAGATAGGAGGATTCTTGTATTTGCCAAAGGGAACATTGAATTTCCCTTTGCTGTTGACACGATAAAGCCCATTGAAGCACGTCTTGTTGAGGAAAATCAACCGGGCAGCACGTTCCAGGGGAGAAAGATCCGCCACCTGCATCCCACGTACCCGGTAGTAGTATTCCCTGCTGTGGTTTTCCTTATGATGCTGCAACCGTTCGATCAACGGATGAACATCGTCTCGTACCACCTCATAGCAGTTGATCAGCTCCTCATTCAAATCAGACAGGATGACGCGACTTGGCTGGAAATGCTGATAGATATAGAAGAAAACAGCGCCACCGCCGAGAAAGGGTTCCAGGTACGTATCAATGGTTTCCGGAAAGAATGGCTCAAATTGGGTGAGCAATCTTTGCTTGCCACCTGCCCATTTGAGAAAGGGGGTCGCTCTGGATCGTTGGGAACTCATTTGGTCTCAATGTTCTTCGATTGCATTCGATACCTCTGATGACGATTCCATCAGTTTACCAGACACAACAAGCACGGCCCAGACGAGGAATCCGAGGGTCGCACCGGCCGCACATGCAATACCGGCTGCTTTCACATTCGCTATCTGATCGGATCGGTCGGTATTCATTTCCCACGAGATACTCTTGGGGGATCGCAGTGTCAGACCACGCTTGCCTTCTTCCTCCCAGATCTCAAGGACTGAATGCTCACCACTTGTCACTCGGAATGCCATTTCCTGATCTTGATCCCGAAAGTGAGCATGAGCGACCTCTCTATCCGGATCGAGCTGCCAGGTGATCTGTTTTTTTGTGCCGGTGGACTCCACATGGAGATGTGAGTCGAGTGTATTCCGTACCCTGTCGAGGAGATCTCCTCCGCGCTGAATAGTATGGAGGATTTGCTCGAGTTTCATGAAAGCTCACCTCCTCCGTTCAGCAATTTCCAGCCGGATGGGAGGGCGACTGTGACCAGTCCAATCTTGATCAAATCCCCCGGGATGAAAGGATAAAAGCCCATTGCCAGGAGTTGCCCGGAGGGAACGAAGTGGCTGAGCCACAAGAGGCCAGAAATATAGATGGCAAGTTCTCCGAGACACAACGCAAGGAGACACGATGACAGACGTCGATCCCAGCCACGTTCTGCCAAACGACCCACCAGGTAGACGGCAAGGAGGAAGCCGAGTAAGTATCCACCCGTAGGTCCCATCAGACGGACCAAACCACCCGTAGCCCCTGCAAAGACGGGCAACCCTATTGCGCCACAGAGAAGATAGAGGCCCATACTCCAGGTTGCCATCTGGCTTCCCAGGAGCAGAGCCGTCAGCAACACACTGAAAGTCTGGCCCGTGAGTGGTACAGGGGTAAACCATAAAGGAATAGCAACTTGCGCACAGAGCGCAGTGAAAATCACACTTGCTGTTACCAGCATCACGCGTGTCGCACGCTTTGAGACCGGTAGCAATGTTCCAACTATCGTTGCGTGGTGCATCCATACCCTCCATCAGGGGAAATGTTCGAATAGGTATACATGCTTACATTTTAGCTTGCCGCGCTCATGTTTGTCAATGCCGGACGAGAGGGCGACGGCACACCCTGTCCTTGACACGTTCTCACCCAGATGGTATCCTGTAATGCCGTTGTTCAGACAACAAATGAAGATTTTATGGACGAAATGCCACTTAATATGATGTCAGTAGGGCAAGCTCATGATACCAGATGAGATCTGGGTGCAGAAGGCCGCTGTAGGGGATCTGGCAGCATTCGATGAACTCATCAAGAAGCATCATGGTAAGATCTATGGTCTGGCATATCGAATGCTGGGGAATGCCGATGATGCTGAGGATGCTGTGCAAGAAACGTTTCTAGAGGCGTTCAAATCGTTGCACAGCTTCGAGCATCGTTCCAAGTTTTCCACCTGGTTATACCGTGTTGCGATCAACACATGTCAGCAGTGGTTGCGTAGGGCGGACTCTCGTAGACGAACTCTCAATCAGTATATTGAGCAGAATCATGGGGTCCATGCTAACAGCACATCAGAGCTTCCGGATGAAGTTGCCATGAAGAATGAGCGCAATGCGGCACTTCAAGAAGCCATCTCAAAGCTACCAGAGAAACAGCGAACCGTTATCATACTGTTTTATATGCAGCAGCTAAAGTATCGTGAGATTGCAGAGATACTGCACTGTTCCGAAGGTACAGTGGCTTCGCGTTTGAATACAGCAATCAGGAATCTGGGAAGCAAATTCCGCAAGATCTGAGTAGGAAGTTTCGAGGGAAAAAGATGGCTATCAGTTGCACCCAGGCACAGGATCGAATGATAGAGTGGATAAACCAGGAACTCCCTGATCAGGAAGCTCAGGATCTGGAATCGCATCTGGACGGATGTGGACTGTGCCAGCAGGCATATGATCAGCTTCTGTCGTTGACAAGCCAGTTGAGATCACTGGATCATCTCATTCCACCGGCAGATCTTCCCCAACGGATTCACATGACCATCGAGGCTGAGATGCATTGTCCTCGTTCCGTATGGGCTATATGTCTCAGCGGTTTCCGAACGCTTTTTCCGCTAAGCCGTACCTTCGCTCTTAGATTTGTACCAGCATTACTGATAATCGTTGCCGCACTCTTCACCACGAAGGCGATCTTCTGGACAGAGACACCTTCGTCTCCGAGGGAACAGAGATTAGCGTTCCGCGTCCATTCCGGTGTGAAGCGCGTCACTTTTGGTCAAATAAAGCAACAGACGCTACGTATTTCCACCGTTTCACACGTTTCACAAGAGTTCCCTGAAGCAACAACGGATATCTGGGGACAACCTGTTACCCCGGATATCTGGAAACCTGCCAATAGTCTCTCTGCCGACTCCGTCGAATAGTCACTGATAAACAGCTAGTTCGTGAGAAGATCTGTCATATAGTGTGCCTGGATGATGCAATCGCTGACAGAGATGCCGCCCCGGAGATTCCCCGATATCCAGATACCAGGACATTCCGATTCAAACTGTTCGATCTCTTCCATGATCTGAAGATGCCCGATATTGTACTGTGGGATGGCGCGTGGCCACTTTTTGACCCATACGAAGTCCGGGGTGTTTTCAAGTCCCATGATGGAATGCAATTCCTCGCGTGCAATTTTGACGAGATCATCATCTGGTATGAGTGCCAGGTCAGGCTGCCTTGAGCCACCGATAAAGGTAGTCAGCGCGGCTCCATCCTCTGGTGTACGGCCCGGAAAAATGGCCGAACTCCAAAGCGTCCCCAGGATACGCCGTTGCTCCTTACTGGGAACAAGGAAGCCGAATCCATCCAGATCGTAGTCGAGTTTCTCATATCCGAAGAAAACGATGGCGACAGGTGGGTAGATGATGCGCTCCAGGCTGCTGGCCAGAGAGGCTGACATCTCTCGTAGCAACTTGGCAGTATGGTAGGCATGCGTCGTGATCAGCATAGCGGAGGTGTGCATTTGCTCAGTATGATTGAGTTCCAGCACAAAGCCATCTCCATCACGCTGGATTTGCGTCACTTCCTGTCCGCAATGGAGCCGCTCACCGAGGAACTGAACGAGGCCCTCGATCAGTTCCCCAAGCCCATCTATGAAGGCGAGCATGCGAGCACTCTGTTTGGAAGTCTCGCCGCTCTTTTTCCGTTTCTTTGCTCCCAGGATCGTCCCACGTATCAGGCTTCCATATTCTTCCTCTAGCGCGTAGAGTTTCTTGAAACCGGCCTGCACACTTAGTTCATCTGGCTTTCCTGCGTAGACGCCTGCGACGAACGGATCGATCGCGTAATCGAGAAACTCTCTGCCGAGTCTTCGTGTGACGAATTCCGCAAGGGTTTCCTCATGATCGGCTTTCCCGATGAAAGGCTCGCACAGCAGGCGACATTTAGCGCGTCCGCTGAAAAGTGGGGTTTTGAGGAAGGTCGATAGACCCATCGGTAAAGGAACGAGACGACCATCCCTTAAAATATAGCGATTCTTGGCAGAATCGTTCGCCTCTATCAACCGATCAGCTTTGCCGATACCGTCGATCAACTCATGGAGTAGGGGAGAAGTGTCCAGGAAACTGTTAGGACCGAACTCATAGAGGAATCCGGATTCCCTTTGTGATCGAATCGAACCACCGGGTAGGTCACTTTTCTCAAATATAGTGACATCACAACCGGCCCTGGTGAGCCAATACGCGGATGCCAAACCGGAGATTCCTGCGCCGATGATAGTTACCGATTGTCCCATCTTCTCACTTCCTTCTCTTCTCATTTCCTTCTGTGGAAATCATTGACTCCCGGCTTCAGTAGCCAACGTTTTTTCAAATCCCTGCAACGACGACATGAAGATGGGAAGATGAGAAAGTGGGAAAACGGGAATTGGCGCGTTTTCACGCCTTCCCGCCTTCCCGTCTTCCCGTCTTCTGTGATTTCGGCACCTGTTTACAAAAGTGTTACCTACTGAAGACTCCCGACTATCATACCGTCCTTGAATAGGCCCTCTGTTTTTCCTCTTTCAGGTAACGGTCAAAGACCATCGCAATATTGCGGACGAGTAGACGGCCCTTTGGTCGAACCTGAATCTGTTCATCGTCG
>JAJRTO010000209.1 GCA_024278235.1 Candidatus Poribacteria bacterium | reverse complement strand
GGGGTTTCGGTGCGCCCAGTTCTTGGGCGTGACGGAGGCCGGATTCGACCGGCAGGTCAAGCCATCCAAAGACCATTTTGAACTCGGTGTGGTTGCGGAAAGATAACCTCAGTACCTCACATCTTCGCCGTAGGAGCGTCTTCCTGGACGCGATCATCGTGGCCGGGAGGCCACTCCTACCATAGAATTGTGATCTGCTGAACCTGTTGATGGCGTTGTTCGAGCATGAAAGACTAGCGCTCAATCTATCAGGGCGTGTTGTGGTATGAAAAACTCCTTGATTGGGGTGCACCGCCGTGCGCCCCTGCACATAAAGAGCAAAGACTAAAACTGGAGGTAAACATGGGGTTCAAGATCACAACGCTGGGCATAACGCTGATCATCGTCGTCGTTGGCGGTTCCCTGATCTACGGTTCCCTGCGCTGGCGCAACCTCACCCGGTCGCTGGTGACGCAACTCGATGCATCCAGCGTCTCGCCCCGGGTGCTTACCCATTCGGAATCCGAACTCGAGGGCCTGTCCGATCCGGTGAAGCGCTACTTCCAAACGGTGCTGCGCGAGGGCCAGCCCATCGTCACTCGCGCCCGGCTGACGTGGGAGGGTGAATTCCTGATGCGCGAGACCGAGAACGGCTGGCGTCCCTTCACGGCCACCCAATACTACGTCACGCGCCGGCCGGGCTTCCTCTGGGATGCCCGGATCAAGATGGCTCCCGGCCTGGCGGTGCATGTTCACGATGCCTATATCGACGGCGTCGGCACGCTGCGTGGGGAGGTTCTGGGACTGATACAGGTGATCCGCCTGGGCGGTACCCCTGAAATGGCTGAGGGGGAACTGTTGCGCTATCTCGCTGAGGCGGTCTGGTTCCCCACGGCGCTCCTGCCTGGTCAGGGCGTGCGATGGACCCCTATTGACGGTTCCAGCGCACGGGCGACCCTCACCGACGGTGATACGACCGTTTCTCTGGTCTTCCACTTCAATGCGAGTGGTGAGATAACGAGTTCCTTTGCCACGTCCCGTCCGCGCGAGGTCAACGGGGAGATGCGGCCCACCCCATGGGCCGGCAGCTACGCCGATTACGCAGAACAGGACGGGATGCGAATTCCCACGCGCGGGGAGGTGGTGTGGCATTTGGAAGACCGCCGGCTACCCTACTGGCGCGGGCGTGTGCTCGAGGCCATGTACGAATATGCACAACCTGCCGATAGCCAATAGGGGCTGTCTGGCAGAAGTCCGGTTTGTGGATAAGGAGAAGTTCGGTGAGCAACTTGAAGAGATGCATACGCGCATTTGCGTGACGCCCCGGACATCCAACTTTCCCAGACGCTGCCCCGGGAAAGGCAGGGGAGAGACACTGTTTTGAGTCAGGAGGTTGAATTCATGCTTATCGATTGCCACGCCCATCTCACGCATCGCAGTCGGCCAACCTGGAAAGAAAATGATCGCAAACTGATCGAAGCGGCAGATAAATTGGGCATAGACCAACTCTGCTGCTCCATTCTCACACCGAGACGCCCTTCAACTTCGGAAGGATTTCGTGAATGCAATCGTTGGGTCGCTGAGGCGATGAAACGATTCCCCGGGCGTGTGTTGGGATATTGCTATGTCAATCCCGGGTACACACGAGAAGCATTAGAGGAGATCCGAACCTGCATCGACGATCTCGGTTTTATCGGCATCAAACTCTACAACGAATACTTCTGCACGGAACCGGTAGTGTTCCCCGTGGTCGAGTTGGCGATTGAATTGGGAATCCCCATCTTGCACCATGCCGGGCATTCCCACTACTTTGTGGTGGAACAGCCTCGTCTCTCCGACGGTGGGCATCTCGCAGAACTCTCCCAGCGCTACCCGGAGGCGATGCTCATCTGTGCCCATGTGGGTGGCGGCGGCGATTGGGAATGGACGATCAAGGCGTTGCGCCATGCCCCGGGCGTCTATCTGGATACCAGTGGCAGTGTCGTTGATGAAGGCATGATCGAAATGGCAGCAGAGATCTTGGGCGTAGAACGGCTGCTGTTCGGCTGCGACATGTCCATGACAGCCGGCATCGGCAAGATTCGCGGCGCTCAACTCAGCGAAGAAGCCAAACGCAAGATACAGGGGGAGAATATGGAGGAGATCTTAAAGAGAAAGAGGAGTGTCTCATGATCATCGATTTGAACGCCTATCTCGGTCATTGGCCGTTTCGTCGGCTGAAGCATAACACCCCCGAGACACTTCTGGAATTGATGGACAGGAAAGGGATCGATCAAGCCGTTGTTTCCAGTGCCAGCGCGATTTTTTACAAGAACCCACAGGCGGGCAATGCGCAGTTGGCGGAGGACATCCGACCGCATGACAACAGGTTCATCCCCTTTGCCGTCATCAATCCGGCCTATGCGGATTGGGAGCATGATCTTCGAGTGTGCGTGGAGGAATTCGGGGTCAGAGGGTTGCGTCTCTACCCGAATTACCACAATTATGCATTGTCCAGCATGCCTTGTCGTGAGCTTGTGGAAGCCGCCACAGAACAGGGGTTGCTTCTATCCATTCCCATCCGTGTGACCGATCGCCGTCAGCGGCACTGGTTGGTGGACATCCCTGATGTCTCGCTGGAAGATGTGGTTCATCTGGTGAAGGCCCATCCCGACGCACAGTTTATCCTGCTCAACGGATTGGGTTATGTGAATTCGCCGCTGGGACGGCGGGAAAACAACCTGCCACCGAACTATTTCATCGAAATCTCACGTCTGAGTGCGGTTCTCCAATCGGAGATGCGGCAACTGCTGGACAATCT
>JAJRTO010000208.1 GCA_024278235.1 Candidatus Poribacteria bacterium | reverse complement strand
TTCCAATAGTGATAAGCCCCGCGATGATCTTTTTACCCCGGTCGGAAGTGCCCTCATGTTCATGAGTATGAGGAGGCCGGCCCTCCAGGATATCGTGATCTCCTTCATGGGAGTAAAACTGGGTTACCACATGGAATAAGCTGTCGAACATCGTGACTCCTCCCATCAAAAAATGAAGCGATCCAGCGCTATTTTCAGGTCTGCGAGTTGCTCTTCGATATTTCCTTCTTCAACGGAATGAAGCAGGCAACTTTCGATATGGTCTTCCAGCAGGATGCGCCCAACTCGATCCAACGCGGAACGCACGGCGGCAACCTGCATGAGGACATCGGCACAGGTTCTCCCTTCTTCAACCATGCCCTTGATGGCCCGCACATGGCCCTCGATCCGTGAAAGACGATGGATGATGTTCTTGGTCTGCTTGTGCTCATGTTGTTGAAGTTCCATGTATACGTCTCCTCTAAATTGGATGAGAAACGCCATATCCCCCCATAGGGGATATGGCCATTATACCCTTGCAACCAGGCGCGTGTCAAGGTTGATTAGCGAATATCCCACGGTAGGGGATAAGCGGCTTTCGATGCTGGGATAAAACATCCAGATCCGGCGTGACACATCTCTGTGAGGTATGGTATACTGCCAACAGCCCGAAATTGCGGCCGAAAACCGATGATTGACAGGTATTCGCTAAGAACTGTGGGCAGGAGGAAGCAACCATGGCAAACATGGGTATTGAATATCCCTCACGCGGAGAGATGCAATTTTACGATCTTGGGCAGCTCCCAACGCCCGGACCGCGTCAGATGCTCATCCGAACACTCTATTCCGGCATTACCAATGGCACCGAACGTCACGCTCTCATGGCTGATCATGGATGGACACACTTCCCCGGGCGCCACGGATATCAGCATGTTGGCGTCATTGAAGCTGCGGGGGATCAGGTTTCCGGGTTCAACGAGGGAGATATTGTGTTTTATGGACAGTATGTGGGCCATCGGGCCTGGCATCTCGTAGATGCAGTTGAGGGTAGCCCTGGGGCACACCTCTGTATTCGGATTCCGGAAGGAGTAGAGCCCGAGTTCTGTGCGCTTCTGGGAGTGGCAGGGGTTGCGACACGAGCGGCACGACGATGCCGGGTAGAGCCTGCACAGCGCGTCTGGGTGGTTGGTGCCGGCTTGATCGGACAATTTGCAGCTCAGGCATCACGTGCTTTTGGAGCGCATGTCACTGTCAGTGATATTAACCCCAAACGCCTGGAGTTTGCAGAGATGTGTGGGGCGCATAGGGCCATCGATGCGGCTGCCCCCGATTATGAAGAGGAGATAAAAGCAGGTGGTCCCTATCACCGTATTATCGATGCATCCGGCATACCTTCATTGTTCCATGATATTCAGCGTATGGGCGTACTGGGATATCGGGGAGCCATCGCAGCGATTGCAGTAAGGCGCGAGACTCGTTTCGACTGGAGTATGCTCCATGTATTGGAGGGATCGATCGAGGTTTCCTGTCATTTTAGCCTTGAGGAAATCGCGATGATCCTTTTCTTCCTGCAACAGGGAATCTTTAAGGTGCAACCGCTTGTCACCCACCGTGTTCCGATAGATGAGGCACCCCGAATCTATGAGATGCTCCGTGAGCAGCCGGGAGAACTCCTGGGCGTCATTTTCCGGTGGTAGCCGCTGCATGCTCCACATTGAGAGCGATCTGATCCTCATACTTGGGGAACATACCGACGACAACCGCATCTTGAGGCTTGATGTTCTCGAAGGCCCACCGGAAGGCTTGTCGCACCTGATCCTGATTCGCACAGAGTCGCCCTGCGGCAACGATTTTGAATGCGAGACAGGTCTTACTCGTCTGACGAATCGTTTGGCACATGCGAGGCGGATCTTCCTCATAGAATTGTTCCCCTGTCTCCACACCGGAGACAAGAGAACTTTCCCGTTTCTGGCGATTGAGGTTATAGAAACAGGCCATGTAAAAATCGAGATCCCAGCCCTTTTCTTCGACGTACTCGATCACTTCGGGGTGATGGGTTCCCAAACCAACTTGCACGCCCTGATCGCGCATACATTTCAGGTAATCTTCCACCGCATCGATTTTCCCCTCACGCCAGAGGCTATCCGTACGTGAACCGTGGAAGTAGATGCCAATAGCCCCGAAGGCGGCAATAACGCGGATGTTCGTCTTGATATCGTGCATTTCACTGGCCGTTTGTGCGATCCAGTGCATCTTGTTGCCGGCACGTCGGGCAAGTTCCAGATAATAGAGGATGCGATGGTAATCCCCTCTCGCCTGGATCGTGTTGATTCCCGCAGCCTCACATCGTTGCAGCACATCCACCACCTGCTCCGGCGTGTAATAATCCCGCATATCCTTGCTCATCGCCTCGGAGTAATGTGAGTTTCCACAGATGGGATTTCCTCCGATGATCAGCCGTGTAACTTGATGTTCTCCAAACGAAATAGTGGGTAACGTCATCACCTATCCTCCCGCCAATGGTGGAAAAAAACTCACCTGGTGGCCATCCTCCAACTTCAATCCCCAATGCGCCTGCTCATCGTTGATAGTGACGGTGACTGTCTCCGAGTGGAGACCGAGGTGGTCTGCGAGATCTGTCAGTGTCGCATTTTCGGGTAGTTCAACAACCGCCTTTTTCCCTTTGGAATCCGGGGGGAGATATTGACTCAGGGTTGAAAAGAGCCAGACCTCGACTTTCATCGAACCGTCTCCTTGCTATTGGGTCTCTTGAGCTTTCCAGAGGGCACGAGCGACGCGTTCGGGTGTCAACGGAACTTCCCGGACCCAAACCCCTGTTGCATCGGCCACGGCAGTGACGACGGCCGCAATACCCGGGGTGATCGGTGGCTCACCGACACCTTTAGCTCCGAAAGGCCCGTTCTTCGCCGGAACCTCCACGATAAACGATTTGAGAGGAACAATATCGAGGGTTGTCGGAATACGGTAGTCGAGCAGGTTGGGGTTCGACATCCGGCCTTCAGGCCCATAGAGCATCTCTTCCATCATCCCCCAGGAGATGCTTTGCACAGCACCACCTTCCATCTGTCCTTCACATGCCATCGGGTTGATGGACTGCCCCACGTCGAGGCTCCCCGCAAAGGACAGAAGTTCTATCTGGCCTGTTTCCACATCGACCCTCACTTTGGCGACCTGCGCCGAGATCGTCGCAGCACTTGGTTCGCTTGCGAAAGAACCTTTGCCCACGATAGGACCACCGCGATGACGTAAGCTGGATTGTGCGATCTGGGCATACGTCATGGACTGCTCCGGATCGCTCTTCACCCAGACTTTTGTGCCATCGTAGTCCAGTTGAGCAGGTGTCGCATCAAGCTCATCCGCAGCCTGGGTCAGGAGTTTATCCAGAGCATCTTCTGCTGCTCGTTTGAACGCATTGCCCATGCTGAAGGTGGTGACACTGCCGCCACTGGGTGTCGCAAAGGGAACAGAATCCGTATCTCCCCGGACGCAGGAGGTCTTTTCATGATCGACCTTGAGCACTTCGGCCACGATCTGGGATACGGCCGTGTCGGTTCCCGTGATGTCCATCAGGCCGGAGTTGAGGTGCACTGTGCCATCTTCATGCACAGAAACGAAAGCTCCTCCGGGGCCGGCGCCATTGGTCCATTCACCGATGGCGATCCCCCAACCTTCGTTCTCCTCTTTCGTTCGGCCCTTCCAATCCACCTGATCGGCGAGCTGGGTTATTACCTCTTTGAATCCCCACTCTGGACCTTCCTTGAGATTCTTGAGTCGGAACTCGACGGGATCCCATCCGAGTTCGAAACAGATGCGATTCAACTGAGCCTCAGAGGCGAAGGTCACCTGAGGCGCACCCGGTGCGCGATAAGCCCCCGGCGCAGGTTTGTTGGTATTCACCCCATAAGCATCGATCTTGTGGTTGGGAATGTCGTAGACACTCAGGATACGACCAGTCGCGCCCGTTCCACCGGAGCCGACACCCACATCCCAAAGCGCGTAAGCTGTGCGTCCCAGGATACGTTGATCCTTACTGACCGCTGTGCGCAAGGTGATAACCAATCCCGGTGCCGGACGCCCATCCAGGAATTCTTCCTCACGAGTATAGACGATTTTCACAGGCCGACGGGTTTTCATTGCAAGCAACACGGCATAGGTATCAGTCAGTCCACCAAACTTCCCGCCGAAGGCCCCCCCAACCGTCATTCCGATCACGTTCACCTTGCTCAGGGGAATCCGTAGCGAATTGGAGATACTCGAACGGATAGCAAAGATGCCCTGTGTGCTGGTCCAAACGGTGACCTTCCCGCTCGTATCCACTTCGGCGATAGCGACGTGGGGTTCGATGTAGGTCTGATGGACACGAGGGACCGTGAAAGTGTCCTCGAAGATGTGATCGGCTTCCTGAAAGGCTTTCTCCACATCCCCTGCGTCGCGGTGCATCTCGTTGGATACGTTGTAGAGCGTCTCACCGGTGGGGGTCGTCACCGCTTCCGTATTCTCATGGATGATGGGTGCACCCTCCCGGATGGCTTCCAGGACATCCGTCACGGCGGGGATTGGCTCATATTCCACCTTGATCCGACGCACAGCTTCCTCGGCGATCTCCCGGCTCACAGCGGCCACCACAGCGATCTTCTCGCCCTGATAAGCCACTTTCTCATCGGCGAAGAACTTCATCACCCGGCGGGTCGCGTGAACTTCATCCTCTGTAACAATGGCCGTATCTTCACCAACGCTCTTCTGCGTGATAACGGCCTTCACGCCCGGCATTTTTTCGGCTTCTGTCGTATCAATATCCTTAATCCGGGCATGCGCATGAGGACTCCGCAGGAATGCCCCATACAACATCTGGGGTCTCTGAAAATCTACGGCATACATGGCTTTGCCGGTGACCTTCTCTAAAGCATCGATGCGAGGAACAGGCTTACCAACAACTTTGAACTCATTCATAAGTGGTTTCTCCTCCTCAACCGAGAAAATAACCCTCAATGGCTGTTCTATGACTTCTGGCTTCTGTATTCTCCCTATGAATCTATCTGGATGATAATCTCAAAATATCTGTGAGTCAAGGATTTTGATGACGTTCCCACTTATGTCCGCCGTTTCATGACGTGCTTTCTCCATTCCGGGAACCTGAGGCCCTCGCACAACCTTTCATACACGCCTCAAACCGGCAATTGTGTCCCTCAGTTTCTGGAGTGCTGTACTGTACTCGACGGGATAGGGGATTGGATCGATCCATCGGCGGTATTCTGGAGGCAGTGCATGCAGTTGCTCCTGAGCACGTTCCTGAATGTCAGCAATGGCTGGCAGATCGGTGCAGAGCATTCCTTGACGAATATACGGTTTGAGTAACGGTTGTCCCGGCAGCGACTCTGTCACCAATCCGATCACATCTCGGTGATCTTGCCGAAAGATCTGTTTTCGGCCCGGATAGGTTGCCTTCTCTTCGCTTAGCTTGAGAGCATAGACTGTCTTTCGACCACGCCGTTGCTCAACCAGCTTATACACGCCGCTCAATGTGGGATCGTCGCGTGAGGTTACCATCTCGGTCCCAACACCGAACAGATCGATTTGCGCTCCCGCCGCAAGCAGGTCGGAGATCTTGTATTCATTCAGATCTCCACTTGCCACGATCTTGGCCTGGTGCAGACCAGCGTCATCCAGGATCTTCCGCACTTGCCGACTCAATATGACGAGATCGCCGCTATCCAAACGCACACCCCGAAGTTTCTCACCGAGTTCCGTTGCATGACGCGCCCCTTCAAGCGTGTCGTAGGTGTCAATGAGCAATAGCGTATGTTCAGGAAACACTTCATGATAACGCCAAAATGCCTCTCGCTCCGTATCGAACGTCATCGTCCAGGAATGGGCAGCCGTGCCGATGATAGGGATCCCCAACTCCATCCCGGCGAGCACGTTGGATGTGCCGGTGCAGCCACCAATGAAACTCGCCCGGGCAGCGAGAATTCCCGCCTGAGGCCCATGCGCTCGACGTGTCCCAAAATCGACCACAGGTCGTCCTTGCGCCGCCTGGACGATCCGGGACGCTTTCGTGGCGACCAGTATCTGATAATTGATCACAGCAAGCAGGTAAGTCTCAACGATTTGGGCCTCGATCATGGGAGCCGTGATCCGTAATACGGGTTCCCCGGGGAAAAAGATCGTCCCTTCAGGCATCGCTTCGAGATCACCTGTGAAGCGGAAAGCTCGCAGATAGTCGAAAAAATCGCGGCTCAACGAGGCAAAAGGAGGCTGTGTCTTCAGGTATGAGATCGCCTCTTCGGTGAATCGGACGTTCAACAGATAGTGGATCGCCTGCTCCAACCCGGCGGCGATCAGATAGCTCCGATTCTGAGGCATCCGACGCACAAAGAGTTCAAAACTCGATGGGTAGTGAATTCCGTGCTCGAAGTAGCCGCCAGCCATCGTCAGTTGATAGAGATCTGTCGCTAGTGCGATGTTGTTCTCTGTGAGGAACAATGAGGGAGCAACCATCCTTTTTTACCACTCAAACCCTGGTCCCTGCGGCAGCAGGGCATACCCGTTCTCGATCTTCGACGGGGAATTTTTCCCTACTAATCCTGTTTCGAGATAGATCGCATTGGGCATGGTCGCCAGTAGATTCAAATTGACGGCGCCACCCCCATGCGAAGCATAGGGTTTCCGAAACGCATCTGCCAGGACGCCGATATTCAGGATCTCGGTGACGCCTCCTGCACGACGCAAGTCACCCTGGACGATGTCCACTGCATCTGCAACCAAGAAGTCCTTGAAAGGGCGCATCCCATACAGATTTTCCCCGGTCGCAATGGGGATATCCAGGGTGGCAGTCAGGACCGCATGACCCTCTCGATCATCGGCAGGGAGTGGTTCCTCGAACCAATAACAGCCGAGTTCCTCGAAGATGCGCCCACGCTGAATCGCATCGGTGAGACCGAGAGATTGGTTGGCATCTACCATGATCACGGCATCCGGACCAACCGCTTTGCGCACGCATTCAATCCGCTGAGCATCTTGCTACAGAGTTGGGAAACCAATTTTGATCTTCACAGCTCGGAATCCTTGCTCCATTGCCTGGGTGCAGATGCGCTGGATCTCATCATCGCTGTAATTGAGCCAGCCTACCATCGCATATGCAGGAATACGTTCATGGCAGACTCCTACGAGTTCTCGGACGGGGACTCCGGCTGCTTTGCCCATGATGTCCCAGAGGGCAATATCGATTGCCGAAATTCCAAACATGGCCAGCCCGAAGCTGCCATGATATTCTGTTTCCCGGCACAGTTCCACATGTATCTGACGGACATGGAATGGATTTTTATCGAGCACTCTGGGTGTCAGGATGTCGTCAATCAACACCTGCAATACTTTAGGAGCGCCTGCAATGCGACCAAACCCTGCACTCCCTTTGCCAGTGATCCCTTCATCCGTATGGATCAGTACTTCCACAGATCCCGCGCCGGGTAACGTTTGAAGCGCGTCCCGAATTGGATCAGACCGAGGTGTCGATAGATGCAACCGGGTTTCAACCTTCGTGATCTTCATAGTGTTCTCCCTACTCCAGGATGAAAATTTCCAGTACAGAACGAGGATCATACAGTTTCTCGGGCGCAATACGAAAATGCACACTCGTTTCTGCCCATCGATCCGTCTCAACGAGGACCAGATCCTCCCCCGTGATCTGGTCAATCCCTACAATCACCGCCCAGTTCTCCGCAAACGCAGAGGTGATGGTGATGAACGCAAACAGGATGATGATAAGGGAGCCCGTATTTCATGCGATGTTCTTCCTTATGTCGGCTAAAAAATCCGCTGTAATGTTTGTTCTTGGTTGTTATTTTACCGGATGTTGTGCGTTCGCTGCAACACCTAATCTCAGTACTTCACAGTTTCAGCGATGATGGTCGGCGTAGAAAACGATTGATTGCATTTCAGTCTCATGCTATAATGCGTTTATCTACATAAAATCTTTGCTCTTGGTATATGAAAGGGAAGGGAATGTCTTATGAGATCTACCAAGTTTCTAACTGTGTTTGCGACGTTGTCGCTATGTTTTGTATGGACGATGAGCGCGTGGGGGGGACCCTGTGGAGATCCACCCAATGCACCGGAGGTTCCGGCTGTGAAGGTTGCTACTGAAGATCCCGATGTAGCCAACGATTATGATCAGGTGGTAACGGAAGATACCCGCAATGGCGTCGTCTACCTCGCCCTTATCAACGGGGATCAGCCAACCCCGAACGCATGTGGACTTATTCCTAGCAATGATTCCGCCGAATGGACCGGTTGGGGTGGGCCGCTCGATGGCGATAACGTGACCATTGGTGAAGGTGCTGGTACACGTAACGAGATCGTGATCGG
>JAJRTO010000207.1 GCA_024278235.1 Candidatus Poribacteria bacterium | reverse complement strand
GAGGTGAGCCCGCATGGATGACATCATTACTATATTGCTTCTTGCTGTGGTGGCTGTGGTAAGCTGGATCTGGCAGAAAATGCGCGAGTCACCTGAGCAGGAGAAAAAGAACCGTCCCCAACGGAAACTGACGCTCGAGGATCTGTTCACAGATCCCTCGGAGATAGAGAAGCCCAAGTCGTTTGAGGTGGCAATGGAGGAACGGCCACCGGTGGACATGCACGCCGATGCGGACATGCACACGGATGCAGACATGCACGCCGATGCGGACATGCACACGGATGTGGACATGGATGCAATGCATTCATGGGCTATGAGGGAGGATACGGATCAGCAGGATAAAGGGGAACCTGTTGAGACAATGCCTGAGCGTATGAGCCCAGACGTCGCTCTGCAAGAAAATCAGGAGCCAACCGATCCATCGAGGATGAAAGGGAAACCGCGGACGGTTGCAGGGATTCCCATCAACCCACGCGGAATTCGCCAGGGGATCATCATCTCTGAAGTTCTCGGCAAACCCAAGTCGATGCGGTGAACCTCTATGCGTCTCCTGTTCCATGCATACTCGATTCTGCTTGCTATCGGACTGTTCAGTCTGTTGCCCCCATCTCCACAAGCGAAACTGCTCGACAAAATTGTGGCAGTGGTCAATGGCGATGTCATCACGTTGAGTTTACTGGAGAACCAGCTACGCACAGAAGATTATTCCTTCTATGGGAACCCGCTACAGATGCGGCGGATGGCCCTGGAGGATCTCATCGAGTGGAAACTGATGCTCCAGGAGGCGAAACGCTATGGCAAGGAGGGGTTTGTACTGGATGAAGAAATCCGCAAAGAGCGAGAGAAATGGATTGACAGATTGCCACCAGGGGTTTCCTTTGAGGGTGAGTTGAAGCGGCTGGGACTCACCGTCGAGGATGTGGATGAAAATATCCGCGAGCAGATCATGATCGCTCAAATGAGTTACAGCAAGTTTTTCACCAGTGAACCTGTGTCGGATGCTGAAGCGGCCGCCTACTATGAGGAGCATAAACAAAGATTCGTAGAAACCTGGATCCAGTGGGAGGGGATCTACTTTAGCATCGATCCCGGAGCATCTCAGTCGGAACATCAAGCGATAAGTGAACAAGCCGAATCCATACGAAACAGGCTCGAACGGGGTCAGGAGTTTGATGAAATCGTCCGGCAACTCAGGGAAAATCCTGAGATAACGATCATACACGATTCAGGCCCCATTATCCTTGAATCACGCATACCGGCCCTCAGAAATGCTCTCACACGTCTGGAGCCTTCTGAATGGAGCCATGTCATCCGAACTCCTATTGGCTTTTTCTTGATTCGTCTGAAGGACAAGCAGAAACCTCATCAGAAGGATTTCAGCGAGGTTGAGGGTTCAATCAAGGAACAACTCCTGACTCAACGTATCCAGTCGAAACGCCGGGCATGGCTGGACAAAGCCAAGCAGGATGCGGACATTCGGATCCTGGATCCTGTACTTGAAGCCACACCGATCAATCTCCAGAAAACCGACCTCAGTACATCACAAAATGCTCCCATTGGATTGCCAAATTCAACGGAAGAATCGGGATTTGGCAATTCCAATTGAGCTGATTTGAGATCTGCCGAACCTGCCAGTCTATGGAAACCCTCAAAGGAACCCTTGAACGTATCGTTTTTGAAAACGCGGAAACAGGTTATGTGATCGGGCGTTTCTCTGCCCGAGATTATCCCAACGAACTGATCACCGTCGTGGGAAACCTGATGAGCGCCAATCCATGAGATAGTCTGCTCCTGAAAGGTTGGTGGGTCAACAATCCTCAGTATGGTCGTCAGTTCAAGATCGAGGATTACGAGACCATCCTTCCCGCAACCGTCGTCGGCATGCAGAAATATCTCGGATCAGGGATGATCCGGGGGATCGGGCCGGTCATGGCGGGGCGTATCGTCAATCTTTTCGGCCTTGAGACGATTGACACCATCGAGAAGGATCCAGAACGTCTGAGAGATGTCCCCGGTATCGGCCCGAAACGCATCGCCCGTATCAAGCAGGCGTGGGAAGAACAGCGCGAAATCAAAGATATCATGCTGTTTCTCCAGTCGCATTCGGTGACGACGACTTATGCGGTCAAAATCTACAAGACCTATGAGAAAGATGCCATCAAGGTCGTACGCGAAGATCCCTACCGATTGGCAGAGGATATCTATGGCATCGGTTTCCGTACCGCAGACCAGATAGCCCAGAACCTCGGTGTGGAGAAAGAATCCCTCTCGCGAGTCATGTCAGGACTCCAGTACGTTTTGAGTCAGAAAGCGGACGATGGTCATGTTTATCTCCCACGCGAGACCCTGATTGCAGAGGCCAGGGAGATCCTGGAGGTTGAGGAACCGCCCATCCAGCAGGCCATCGATGAATTGGCCCGGAAGGAAGCGATCCGCGTTGAGGAAGATGCTATCTATCTGGCTCCTTTCTATTATGCCGAGATCGGGATAGCCAATCGACTCACACATCTGCTGGAAATTCCATCACCCCATGTCCCTCTTGAAGTGATCGAACGCTGCTTGGCTCGGCTGGAGCAGCAGATGCAGATGGATTTTGCGGAAGCCCAATGCGAGGCCATCCGTATCGCAGTTACTCACAAGGCGGTCATCCTGACGGGAGGACCTGGTACTGGCAAGACAACGACAACGATTGGCATGCTCCGCATCTTTGAGCAGCTAGGGCGACGTGTGGTACTCGCTGCCCCCACCGGTCGGGCTGCCAAACGCCTCAGCGAAACCACCGGCCGCGAAGCAAAAACCATCCATCGCCTGCTTGAGTTCTCTCCCCAGGATATGGGGTTCAAACGGAATGCTGAAAATCCACTCCCGGCGGATGTCGTCATCCTGGATGAAGTCTCCATGGTGGATCTGGTGCTCATGAACCAACTCATCAAGGCGGTCCCGCTGGATGCCACGCTCATTCTGGTGGGGGATGTGGATCAGCTTCCTTCGGTGGGGGCAGGAAACGTCCTCCGCGATCTGATCGCATCCGAACGGATGCCGCTGATCCGACTCACAGAGATTTTCCGACAAGCCCAACAGAGTCTTATCGTCATGAATGCCCACCGGATCAATCAGGGTAAACCGCCCCAACTCACAGGCTCAGCGGATAGGGACTTCTTTTTCATCGAGGAAGAGGATCCTGATCAGGCTGCAGAACTCATCTGTGATCTGGTCACACGTCGTCTGCCGGATCACTATGGCTGGGACCCCATAGATGACATTCAGGTGCTCTGCCCAATGCGCCGGGGACGGGTAGGCTCAGAGCATTTGAATCAGCGATTACAGGAATCGCTCAATCCAAATGCCGAAATGCTTCCTCGTGGAGGACGTCAGTTCCGGCTGGGCGACAAAGTGATGCAGATTCGCAACAACTACGATTATGAAGTGTTCAATGGAGACATCGGTCGCATCACCGCGGTGGATCCTGTGGAACAGTTAGTGACCGTCACCTATCCCGAAAAACCGGTCACCTACGATCTGGCGGACCTCAATGAGTTGGTCCCTGCGTACGCGATTACCATCCATAAGTCGCAAGGGAGTGAATATCGTGTTGTGGTGATGCCGCTACTGACACAGCACTACATGATGTTGCAGCGCAACTTGCTCTACACGGCCATCACCCGGGCAAAGGAATTCGTCGTGATCGTCGGCACCAAGAGAGCCATGAACATCGCCATCCGCAATAATCGAGTGACTCAACGTTATACGAACCTCGATGACCGTCTCAAGCATGCCGGACGGACAGAATCCCCACCCGAAGATCTCGAACCTGATCAGTTGTCTTTGCTGTGAATACAGCCATCATTTCCTGAATACAGCCATCATTTCCGGAGAAGCATCAGAATCCATCCACCCAATCGAAGATATAGGTCAGTCGCTCACTCCGTTTGTGTAGCAGGTTTTGATATGCTTGTTGAGCCTCGCGAGGAGCGATCTTCGTAGCAAGATTATCAACTCGGATGCGTCCTTCTGCCAGCCAGTTCAATGCAGCGGCGAGGTTCCCATAGATACTGTTAGTGCGGAAATCGGTGGTGTGTCCCGGCAGCTCCCACTCCCATCCACTCCGCATCACCACATATTGCTGGAAGATCGCATGCAGAATGGTATGAGCATACATCTCCGTGTAACGTTGCCAGGGGGTCGCTAACAGCACGACTTCGCCGCGTTTCCGGATCACATGGCATGCATCCAGGACGGCCTGTTCATGGCCCGAGCAATCGACAACCAGCCCCACCTTGCCAGCGATGTCAGGGTCATCCACAGGAACGGCCGGCAGGACCGTCTTGAGTCCGCACTCGGCGGAGATGCTACGGCGTCGTTCGTTGGGCTCACAGACGATCACTTCGTAACCACAGTTCGCGAAGTTCTGCGCTGCCAGATTGCCCACGATCCCCTGTCCAGTGATGATGACTTTCTCCGGCGGCCGTGCTGTCGTCGTTGTCAACGTCGTCATACTCACGCCCATCAGACGCGCGAAGACAGCCGTTTCGGGAGCAAGCCCTTTGGGTAAAGGCAGGACAGCATGGCGTCTCGTCCGCTGATAGGATCGATGTCCCCCCATGCAGAAAACCGTATCTCCCACCTCGATATCATCGATCCCACTTCCAACGGCTTCGGCCTCAAACACAGCGGCATAGCCGACACCATGTGGAAATCCCTCGGTTGCCCGATAGGCACTCGCCAACTCGGTGCCGGCACTGATCAACGTCGCAATAGTTCGTCCGGCGAGTTCGTCCGGCTCCAGTGGTCTGGAATCCCGTTCCACCGCTTGCAGTTCTGCCTGTTCTGTCGCAGTGATCAGAACGGCATGATCTTTCTCGGATGTCATACCGACAGTTTCCTTTCCTCAATTTTCCACATCGGGTTTGGCGTGGAGTTTCCCCCGCTCAAACAGGTCCTCCAGAGGATTGTCTGAGATCGTCAGCGGGAGATCGACCCTTGCCCGACGTCGGCTGGATTCGTAACCGGCGAAGATGATCTCTGTTGTATTGAGTGCCCTGCGCGCGCTCAGTTCCGGTTCACGTCCGGTCTGGAGCGCGTCCACCAGATCCGCAATCGCCCGGTCGATATATCCGGGTCCGTGGAGCGTTTCATTCCCACAGTCGATGTTCTCCCAGCTTCCGGAGCCGCGTCGTTTGATGCGGAGGACCGGCTGGTCGGGTGCACCCACCTCGATGATCCCTTCCGTGCCGATCAGACGGTTGATCGCACCGACACCGGCACTTCCTGCACCCGTTGCCACCAACGCATACACGCCGTTCTGATACTGCCAGTAGAAGATCCCATCCGTTTCCACCAACGCCCCGAAGACACGCTGCTCGCTTCGACAATCGATCTGAGCGATCACCCATGCGGCGGGAGATTCATCGTTATAGAATCCAAACATATCGACGAAATGCGTGCCTCCGTCGTAGATGTT
>JAJRTO010000206.1 GCA_024278235.1 Candidatus Poribacteria bacterium | reverse complement strand
TGATTCCATTGATGAGGGTCTCAGCAGGATGACTGGGATCATCCTGTGACACAATCACTCGAGTGCCGTATGAAGCCAGAGCATAATTGACGAGGTTGCTTTCGCTTTCCTCCTGGACCAGTGCCTGAAATGAACTCATACAACCA
Organism: Candidatus Poribacteria bacterium; assembly: GCA_024278235.1. Classification (GTDB taxonomy): domain Bacteria; phylum Poribacteria; class WGA-4E; order JAJRTO01; family JAJRTO01; genus JAJRTO01. Next base: position 11,573 of record JAJRTO010000206.1, on the reverse strand, counting down.
ACGAGCAGAAGAACCCCTAAAGACAGAACACAAGCAGCAAAACCTGAAATCTGGGGGCTGATGCGATGGAGGGTATCGGGTGCATGACGCATGTTGAGGTCTGGTACTTTATTCAGCAACCTCAAGTCTCGAATATCAAAAGAATGCCGTGACATGACGTTCTCCTTTTCTCCAAATTTCTGTATATCGGTAGATCTCGAATCGGTTCACCCGGAATTTCCAAATCGTGAATCGTGCGTTGGATTGGGTGATCCAACGGGGACATTTATGATGTGTTGACTATCGAACGATGGCGATCTTGCCATCCTGGCGAATGGTTTGCTCACCCTGTGTTGCTTCCAATTGATAGATGTAGACGCCGGCAGCGATAGGTTGGCCCGCCGTATTATGGAGATCCCAGATGAATTGCTCCTTGAGATCCCCCCTCCCCGCAACATTGATGAGTGTATCCGTGTAAATCATGCTTCCGGAAACATCGAATACCTGCATCGTAACCGTTGCAAGGCGTGTCAACTTAAATCGGACGGTGACCTGTTCCCTTGCCGGGTTCGGATAGGCTATCACCGGATCCGCAAACTCGAACACGTCACGCGTGAAGAAGATAGACGTGAGACTCGCCTCGTTGTTGGCACGATCTGTCACCTGGATCTTCAGGGTGTGCAACCCCGGGGAGAGTTCACTGGGGAGATAGATCAGATGTTCTGTTTCTGGATCGTATTCGAATGAGGATAGACGAGTGTCCACATAGACAGCGATCTGGGCGACGCCGGAACCTTCATCCCGGAGATCTGCCTCGACGAGAAATCGGTCCAGCGGCACTTCCTCACGATCTCGGGGAGACAGATTCTCGATGATGGGGGGTTCCCGATCATAGAGTAGCGCGTAACTCCCAAGTTTTTGAGCCGTACCCTCGTAGAACGACGTTCCCTGACGCTGCTGCTCTTCCAACGGATCCCATCGTTGAAGCCGGGCATTCCAATAGAAGAGGGCAAGTGGGAGATCTACCGGGGCAAGGGCACGGATCCGTAGGGGGCCTGTCGAATCTTCTGTTCCCTCTGCCGGCAAAGGATCGGTGCTGATATCATACGCAATGTCATAGAGTTCCAGTTGACGCGACTCCACATCCAGATTTTGGGCTGCGAGGCGTTCCATATCCAGTGGATCTTGGCTGCGCAGGCTTACCAAGACAGGTTCCCGTAGCGTTGTCTCGGAATCATCCAGTGCGACCTGGAAATTGGGGATGAACTCCGAACCTCCCGATAAATCGGGTAATGTCAGGGAACCCCCGGGATAGAGCATCCCATATGCAAGGTAACCGTGCAGGAGAAGGGATTCCCCCGTCGCCGTTACCACGCTTGACCGAAGGCGAAAAGCTCGTTGTGAGGGGGTCAGGTCGAAAAGTGCACTGAAAAGATCCGGGCTATCTCCCGTATGATCCAGCGTGAGGGAATAGGCATGTTCTGTCGGTTCTACGAACAGATCCACCCCCGGATTGCTGCGCAGCAGGCGGTTGCTTGCCAGGATGAGACGCATTCTTTCGGACTCCAGTTTTGCTGTGAGCCCAGCATACAACGGCGCGGTATCCACAGTAAAAGCGATGTCCACAACGGTTTCATGACCCGTTTTATCTGCCATGCGGATACGGAAGCGGTAATCACCGTCCGTCAACTCTTCGGGCACGCGGTAACGCAACAGCCCGGTCTCCTCATCGAATTCAAACATTGTGTCGAGAATCTCTTCGTCGTTGAACTCAAGATGGATGGTCTCTGGATCCAGTGCAACATCGTCCACAAGCGTTGCCTTTAGTTCAACCTGGCGACTATGGATCACCTGACCGTCAAGGGGATAGATGTTTACGGCAGCCGGTGGGGTGACATCCTCCAGGATGACTTCTTGTGCCTGGTAAATTACGCGGCGTCTCACCTGTTCTTCCCGTCCCAATCTATCCACAGCCTGTATGGTCAGAACATTGGTTCCATCTCTGAGTAGGATCTGTCGCTGGAAAGTCTGATCCTCCCTCAGAGGAACAGACGTGTCCGGAAGTTCCACCCGATTGCTCTCGATGGATACAGTCGCCGGCACATTGACCTGCCCCACAACCTGCGTATAGGGAACCAGTGTCGTCTCAAAGTCTTGAGGTGAGTCCAGGGAGATCTCGGGCATCGTCCGATCCAGTGTTACACGGCGAGTGACACGGCTCTCGAAACCCAATGCATCCCTGGCACGAATCGAGATGATATTTTCTCCCGGACTCAGTGCAACCCACGTTCTGAATTCGCTTTGCCGGCGAACACTTGCGGATGATAGTACCGGGTGGCCTGAACTCAGCAATTCCTCGTTGACCCACACCTGTGCGTTCGCATCGGCACGCCCGACGACAAGGATACGCGAGTCCGTCGTCTGAAGCCCCTCCGGTGGCTCAGATAGCAGCAGGCCCGGTGTTTCCTGGCCGGTGAGGATCTCCACGGTGTCCTGCACTATCATGCCATCCCGCCCAATAACGGACAGGCGAATTTCATAAATGCCCTCGAATGTGGACGTATCGAGCGCGCCGAGGAATCCAGTACGGATGACCGGGGCCGTCGCTATACCACCGAGAGACTGCCAGGGAGACTGCGACTTTTCATCCCGCGATCCGGCTGCTGCACTCGGACGCCGAGACCGGTATTCCAGTTGGTATCGCAGAAAATCCCTTCCACGTGCAATGCCTATGATATCAGCGCCATCTCTGACATACTCCCCCTGATACGGGCGGCTCATTCTGGCTTCGAGTGGCTCCATCGGGGAGGTGAGTCCTACCAGTGCAATGCCATTGGGGGACTGCTGGATGAGTGCGTCCAGGTTGGGGGACCAATCCGCATCGAATGTGTCCTCTGAGACCATGCTCACACCATCCGAAATGATATTCAACACATACGAATCCGGTGCATTGCTTCGCGGATCCTGTTCACGATCTGACTGGAAGAGAATCTGTTTGCCGCTTGGCGCCCACCGGGGTTGGATTTCATCCGATAACTCAGCGGTAAGCCTCCGCTCCTGCGTTCCGTCTGTCTGGATGCGAAACAGATCCCAGTTGTTGCTCCTTCTGGATTGAAAGACCAGTTCCGTCCCGTTAGGCGACCAGGACGGATGCAGATCATCCCATCGATTATCGGTAACACGTACCAGCTCTGGTGAGGCTCCCTGGACGACCTCATCCACATTTGCAAGCAACCAGATCTCGTAATCCCCATCTCGATCCGAAGCAAATGCAAGCTGATGTCCGTTGGGCGACCACGTGGGATATCGGTTCATGTAACCATCCGCGATCAGTGGCCACCGATCAACGCCGTCTGATGAACTTCCCCATATCTCCCACCGCTGATTGCGGAAAGACTCAAAAACGAGGACCTGTCCGTCCGGTGACCAATCGGGCGATGCATCCGGATAGGTATCCCGAGTGATGCGCTGTGGGATGCGTTCATGAAGCCCCATCTGCCAAATATCCGTAGCACCGCCGACATTCGAGACATAGGCAATCCGATCATCCAGACTCCATCGAGGTTGGCGATAGAAAGCATCGGTTGTGTTTTGTAGCAACAGTTCCTGGTTGTCTGCAAGCAACGGCAGAGGAGGAAGGTTGTCTACCGAAATCTGAATCCGTGTTTCGCTCTGATTACCAGCCTGGTCCTGGGCAATAAGTCTGAGCGTATAGATCCCCCTCAATGCACGTAGATCCCATGTAGCCGCCGTAAAACTCTCCACAGAAGTACGTCCTGGGTCTGCCAGCATGATCCAGGTGCTGGGATTCTCCGTTTCACCAAACATGAGTTGCCAGCTTAACAGATATTCGTCCGTGCAGGTGATGGCAACCGATGTCTTCGCCATGAGAGTCGTCTTCGCCAAAGGTATATGTATCTCAGTCCTGGGTTTCTGGTTATCCACCATGACAGGTGTAGAAGGAGCTGAGCGCTCGCTGATATTCCCGACCGCATCCAGCGATTCGAGAGCGATACGGTAGCGATGTCCGTTTTGGCCCGGGTAGTTGATAGGAGGATGTGTGACGGTATATCCGGGATGCCAGATCTGGAACGGTCCTTCATCTTCGGAAACATAGATGCGATACTCAATCGGAGGATTCTCTGATGGATACGGCCAGAAAAAGGTAAGCTCGCCATCATCATCATAGCCGGGAGATGCGCTTAGATCCGTATGTTCTGGTCTATCGGGCAGCGGAGGCGGTACGGTGTCCCGGCGACTATAGTAAACCGTGGATGTCTGTGGTGCTGATCGAGTAAACCAGACGAGGTGAAGTTGATCCTCCGGATTTCCCATACTCGTCGCAAAGGTCGGCTGGAAACTATCCGATGGCATCTCGATGAAACGCATCGGTTGACTCCACTGTCTGTCACGCACTTGTTTCTGAGCCGCATAAATCGTCCATTGTCCCTCACGCCCATCTTGCCAGAAAAGCCATGCGGTTCCTGAGGCGATACGTATGGACGGACGGATGGCTTCGGCTGATCCCTGGGTGATCGTCTGGACATCGGACCAGGTGCGTGCTCCATCTTGACTCTGGATGGTCGCAATACTCACTTGCGCATTCACAGTGTCGTGGCGTTCCCAGGCGATAGCGATTTGTTCGTTCATCACAGCGATGGTCGGTCGTCTACATCCGCCAAAAGGATAGATTCGCATATCCGGGTCCAACTGATAGTCCCCCCAACGTTTGAAGAAGATCTGATCAGTGGCATCGCGCCTATCCCGCCATACCAGATAGGCCACTTTAGGGCCAGCGGCAACCTGGGGCCCGCTCGTATCCCAATCGCCCTCCGTGATCGCCCTGGGTATGTCCCACGTGAGACCACCATCGTGGCTGACCCGTATCATCGCCGTGATCTTCTGTGCTGTTTGTTCCTCCCAGACGACATAGATGCTAAACTGAGGATAGGACGTGGTGACTGCAATCTGCGGGCGTTGCGCCCTGGCAGATGCTACTGAGAGTGGTCGTGGCGGCTCCCACTCATTCCCGTTGCCGCGCTGATACCAGAGGCGTTGCGAGGTGGTCGTCTGTTCGATCCAGACAAGATGCAAATACTGTGGATCGTTGGCAAGGGAAGGTTGGATAGAATCCGATTCTGTCGTCGTCAGCCGTTCCTCGGGCATCCATCGGTGTCCGCCATCCGGGCTATGTCGGAGGAACAGTTCCTGGTTCCCAACGCGATCATCACTCCACACTGCAAAAATGCCCTGGCCTAGCGAAGCGATGGTAGGTTCTGTTGACAGATGGATGCTGGTATCTAATGGAACAGGCGTTGTCCAAAAGGGGAGTATCTGGGCAGGGATTCGAGGGCTGCTGAGCAAAAACAGTCCGATAATCCAGAACAGACAGGAAAACAGCGAGCGGTAGGCAATCAGTGGTGACCAATGGACACGGTGCCATCGGCCTCTTGTTGGTTGCCTTCTTGGTATCTTACAGTCGGTACTGACGTTGGAAGTAATCCGTGACACTACCGGCTCCGAAGATTACATTTGCCGGAAGAGCCCAATGACCTTGCCTACGATGTTGACATCACGAGCGATAATCGGTTCCATATCGGGATTCTCGGGCTGCAGGCGGATAGCGCCGTTGTCTCGATAGAATCGCTTGACGGTCGCTTCATCGCCCAGCAATGCGACAACAATATCTCCGGCATCCGCTGCTTTCTGTTGACGTACAATCACGAAATCCCCATCCATGATCCCCGCGTTGATCATACTGGAACCTTTGATACGCAAAGCGAAAACTTTCTCATTCTTGACCATCTGCGACGGAAGCGGCAAACGCCCTTCGACATTCTCGATGGCAAACAGAGGTTCCCCTGCAGCAACTCGGCCAATAATAGGGACATCTATTGCGTCAGTGGGGAGCTTCTTATTTGTATATTCAAGGACCTCAATCGCACGTGGTTTCCTGGCATCGCGTCTGATGTACTTTTTTTTCTCAATAGCAATCAGATGATCGTGGGCGCCCTTCTCGGAAATCTTGAAGGCAGCACCAATCTCGCGTACTGTTGGCGGATAACCTGTTCCCTGGATCTGCTCAATGATAAAATCGAGAATTTTCTGTTGTTTGGCGGTCAATGGCCTGCGCATAACAATCACCTCAACATGAGTTGCGAGACTCAGTGATACCTTAAGCATACTACACGCAAGTTAAGTTGTCAAGAAAAAAGATGCAGGACGCCTCGTTCACCGTTCCATTCGAGCCTTGTCCCAAAAGGAGCAGAGAGTTCATTGAGTTTTTCGATCACCCTTTTCCCCGCATCTCCTGTCAACACTTGCGGTTGAAATTTCACCTCTGTATTCAACACATTGATCGGTATGAACTCGACCCTTACGGGAATAGATCCATCAAATACGACCTCCATCATGACACTATGGCGGGCGTTCTCATTGTAACTCCCGAACGTGAAGTTGCCGAGACTGTATGCGATAATCCCCCCCTGATAGACCTCTATCCCCTGGAGGATATGGGGATGATGTCCAAAGACAACCTTCGCACCGGAACGGATCGCACGATGAGCGAAATCTATCTGGTAATCGCGTGGAGCGTCCGTGTATTCGGCCCCCCAGTGGAATGTTGCGATCACGACATCTGCATATTCCGAAGTTTCGGCAATATCTGGTTGGAAATACTTAGCAAGCCCTCGGACCGTTCCCGGAGTCTCCTCATCAGCGTGGAAAGAAAATGGTTTGGTGTTTGAATAGCCGAGGAAAGCGAAACGCTGTCCCTTCGCTTCGATGATCGCCGGTTTGCGTGCCAGGGCGAGATTGTTGCCCGCGCCACAGTAAGCGATCCCCGCAGCCTCAAGGTGCTTGAGAGTATCGGCAAAAGCCACGGGGCCATAATCCATCATATGATTGTTGGCAAGAGTGACGACTGAGAAACCAGCTTCTGCCATAGCGCGTGCTGTTCTGGGATGACCTAAAAACGCAAACGGCTTTTCTGGCGCGCGTTCTCCTGTGGTGCCGATGGGCATCTCCAGGTTGCCGGCAACGATGTCCGCCCTCTGCAGAAATGGGCGGACATTCTCGAACGGATAACTGAACCCATGCTTCTTGAGATAGGGGAGCATACGCCAATCCAACATCGTGTCCCCTACCAGCAACACGCGGATTTCGGCTGCCTGTATGGGCAAACTGATACAAAAGATCAGGGATAGCACCCATATATCAAGGCTGATCTTCCGCACAAGCACTACCTGCCGAGCCTGTTCTCCGTTCCCTGCATCAGACGCTGGATATTGCTGCGGTGTTTGAATACGGTGATGACGAATGCGACACAGCCAGCAATCAATACGGCGTGATAAGTCACAGGGCGGATACAAAACAATCCGAGGACGAAGGTTGCGATGGGGAGGTTGAGCGCAAACAGAATCGACCCAACGGACACGTAGCGTGTGGTTGCCACCGAAGCGACCCATATCACAAGTGCAACGAGAGTCGCCCAGGGAGCCAAAACGAGGAAAACGCCGATAGTCGTTGCAACTCCCTTGCCGCCACGAAATTTCAGGTAGACAGGCCAATCATGGCCAATGATAGCAAGCATGCCACAGAGCACCGGTAGGATCTCGGCGTTGGTAAATCGGCGAGCGAGCCAGACGGAGATGGCCCCTTTGCCGATGTCCAATATGAGCACAACGATCCCGGACTTGAATCCTACCACACGCAGTACATTCGTGAAACCGATATTGCCGCTGCCATGTTCACGGATATCGATTCCTTTCCGCCAACGTGTGATAAGAAGTCCAAAGGGGATCGCACCAAACAGGTAAGAAATGAGTAAAAACACGTATTGCATAGCGGGAATCACCATCATGCGGTTCACATCTCAACTATCTCTGAACTGAAGTCGCAACGGCGTTCCTGTGAATCCAAACTCTTCGCGCAGTCCATGAATCAAGTACTGTCGGTAATGTTCGGGAACGCTCTGCGGGCGGTTCGCAAAGATAGCGAAAGTGGGCGGTTTGATATCCACCTGCGTGATATATTTGAGGGACACATATTTGCTGCTTACACGCGGCGGTGTATGAGCTGCGACAAGACGCTGGAGGGTGTTATTGAGATCGGACGTGGGAATGCGTGAACAGTACTCCTCGTAGATCTGCTTGCTCAGATCCAATAGCTTAGGAACGCGTTGACCTGTCAGAGCAGAACCGAGAAATATAGGCACATAGGACAGATACGGTAACTGGTGGTAGATTTCCTCACGGTACAGGTCATAGGTGCGATGATCTTTCTCGATCAGATCCCACTTGTTAGCCACAAGGATGCAGGCTTTTCCCTCTTGTTGAATGACCTGCGCAATCGCCTTGTCCTGTTGAGAAACATCCCGTGTGATGTCAATCACCAGCCAGGTTATGTCACTTGCCTTGATGCTCTTTATGGCGCGCGTAACGCTATAGAGTTCCACGTGATCGCGGATGCGCGATTTTCTTCTCAGCCCCGCCGTATCGACCAGTTCGAATCGCTGTCCATCTTGCTCAAACTGGATATTGATCGCATCTCGCGTCGTCCCGGGCTCGTCATGTACGATGACCCGCTCTTCGCCCAGGATGGCATTGATCAATGAAGACTTCCCCGCATTAGGCCGCCCCACAACAGCAATTCTGGTGATATCAGCTTCTTCCGATTCGTCATCAGGAACGAAGGGGAGCACCTGGATGACTTCATCCAGCATCTCAGCAATCCCAATGTTGTGGATAGCTGAGACCGGAAGCGGATCTCCCAGGCCAAGCCTATAGAAATCTCCCACATCGTAACCCAGGTTCACATTGTCCGCTTTATTGACGACCAACAACACTGGTTTGTCAGCCTGACGGAGCATTTCAGCGATTTCCAGATCCTTCGGATGCAATCCAGCGATCACATCCACCACACACAAGATGACCGTTGCCTGATCCATCGCCTCTTCGATCTGGGATTTTACCTGGTCGATCAGCGTATCCGTCGGTTCTGGATCGAGCCCTCCTGTATCGACAATGGTAAAGGTGTGCTCCATCCATTCTGTGTCCATTTCGATCCGGTCGCGTGTCACTCCCGGCTGATCATGGATAACGGAAACACGCCTGCCAACGATACGGTTGAACAGAGAGGATTTGCCGACATTAGGGCGGCCGACGATAGCGACGATCGGTTTCATGGGGAACCTATGACCCGGATAAAGAGTTCTTTGAGCTGTTCTTCTGTCACTTCTGAGGGAGCACCAGTGACAAGGCAGGTGCCCTTCTGGGTTTTCGGAAATGCAATCACTTCGCGGATGTTATCGTCACCCGTCATGAGCATGACGATGCGATCAAAGCCTGCGGCAATACCGGCATGGGGTGGCGTCCCATATTGCAGTGCTTCGAGGAAGTATCCGAATCGCGCCTGGATATCCTCGGGTTTGAGCTTGAGGATTTCAAACACTTTCTGCTGGATGTCCCACTGATGGATTCGCACACTCCCACTGAAGATCTCGTTCCCATTGAGCACCAGGTCATATGATTGAGATCGCACCTTCCCTGGATCCTCATCCAGCAAAAGGATATCCTCTGCGTTTGGTGCGGTGAACGGGTGATGTTCGGAGTCAAAACGGTTCTCATCTTCATTCCACTGGAACAACGGAAAGTCCACAATCCAGAGGAAATTGAGCTGCTTATGATCAATGAGACCAAGCTGTTCTCCAAGTATCAGCCGCAATTGAGATAGGGCATCTGAGACGATCTTCGACTGATCTGCGACAAAGAGCATGAGGTCTCCCGTCTCGGCCCCCATGCGCTCGCGCAACAGATTCAGCGTCGATTCAGAGAAGAACTTGGCAATCGGCGATTCGATCCCATGATCGGTCACCTTCATCCAGGCAAGGCCCTTCGCCTTATAGATAGCCACGAATGCCGTGAGGTCATCCAACTGTTTCCGGGAGAACGTTGCACATCCAGGTGCCACAAGGCCACGTACCTCGCCTCCACGAGCGAGCACGCTATTGAAGACTCGGAACTCCCCTTCTCCCACAATGTCGGATACGTTGGTCAATTCCATTCCGAACCGTGTGTCGGGCTTATCACAGCCATACCGTTCGAACGCCTGAGTATACGTCATCCGTGGAAAAGGAGGTTGAACGTCATAACCTGCGACTGCGAAAACGCGCTGCATCAATCCCTCTGTTATCTCGAGGATATCTTCCTGTTCCGCAAAGGACATTTCGATGTCAATCTGAGTGAACTCCAACTGGCGGTCCGCTCGCAGGTCTTCGTCACGGTAACATCGAACGATCTGGAAATAGCGATCCACGCCGCTCATCATCAGCAATTGCTTGAACTGCTGAGGGGACTGCGGGAGGGCATAAAACTTGCCTGGGTTGAGGCGGCTCGGGATCAGGAAATCACGCGCGCCCTCTGGCGTGCTATTGGCAATCACAGGGGTTTCGATCTCCAAGAAGCCAAGTTCGTCCATATACTGTCGAATCGCCAATGCGGCCTTGTGTCGGATCAACAGTTTTTGCTGCATCTTTGGGCGGCGCAGGTCCAGGTATCGATATTTCAGCCGGATCTATTCAGAGACATCGGCCTCATCCTCGATCATAAAGGAGGGTGTTTGGGCGGTGTTTAGGATTTCAACCTCTGATATCAGGACTTCGATTTCCCCGGTGGAGAGTTCCGGATTCACAGTTCCTTCTGGCCGTGGACGCACCTTCCCCTGCACTGCCAGCACGAACTCACTCCGCACGCGGCGCGCTTCACGGTGGGCATTGGGGTTGCCTTCTGCAGGGTCAAAAACAATCTGCGTGATCCCTGTGCGGTCCCGCAGATCCACAAAGATAACGCCACCGTGATCCCGGGTCTTCTGCACCCAGCCCATCAAGACGACCTCTTCACCGGCGTCCTGTAATCTCAATTCACCGCAGTAGTGAGTCCGTTTCATGATTTATTCTTCCTCTCGCAGACTTCGATGTGTCTGGTACGTTTCGTGTCGCATATTCTAATACCATGCGGTATTGTAGCATAGTTCCCCTCTATCCGGCAAGCAGAACGTAGGGATAGTAGAAATTCCCCAGGGAAGCAATCCTTTTGGATTGCGGCAGCAAGCTGCGGTTTTCAAGTAGCACAGACAGCTTTGTCTGTGCCCAGGCGAGGCAGCATGCGCAGACAAGCTGTCCTCGCTACCCGTTTTCCCGGAGGGGGTAAGCCACCCACACATTGGCAAGGAACCTCAAGAAGCCGGGGGGGCTGAGCAACTTTCTTTGTCCTTGACGAGGTAGGTCGGGTAAAGTATACTCTCATCAGATCTCTTCAGTAGGTAACACTTTTGTAAGCAGGTGCCTAAATCACAGAAGAGGGGAAGACGAGAGAACGAGAAAGTGGGAAAGTGGGAATTGGCGCGTTTTCCCGTTCTCCCACTTTCTCATCCGTTTGTAGACCCGTTGTGGACATGCAATGGGACCATGCAGGTCTGAACCAGCAACGCGTGGCACAACTGCGCGACGAGGTGCGTGTCGGGGAAGGTGTGCTCATCATCGATGATACCGGTATCCCCAAGCAAGGGAAGGCATCGGTCGGCATGGCCTACCAATA
>JAJRTO010000205.1 GCA_024278235.1 Candidatus Poribacteria bacterium | reverse complement strand
CAGGGAACCGTAGATCAGGGAACCGCCAACGACGACGATGATCAGCGTTATGCCCAGCGTTGTGATCTTGAACCCCATGTTTACCTCCAGTTTTAGTCTTTGCTCTTTATGTGTAGGGGCGCACGGCGGTGCACCCCAATCAAGGAGTTTTTCATACCACAACACGCCCTGATAGATTGAGCGCTAGTCTTTCATACCCGAACAACGCCATCAACAGGTTCAGCAGATCACAATTCTATGGTAGGAGTGGCCTCCCGGCCACGATGATCGCGTCCAGGAAGACGCTCCTACGGCGAAGATGTGGGGTACTGAGGTTATCTTTCCGCAACCACACCGAGTTCAAAATGGTCTTTGGATGGCTTGACCTGCCGGTCGAATCCGGCCTCCGTCACGCCGAAGAACTGGGCGCACCGAAACCCCGCCTGCTTCAGCAACCATTTCAATTCCGGACAGGTGTAGTAGCGCTGAGTGCAATGCAGTGTTTTCTTGTTCCCATCTACGCCGGTTGCCTCCAGGGTGAACGTCTCTCGGAATGTCACCGGGTCGAATGCACCTTCTCCTGAATCGTGCGTCAGCATAAAGGCGGCATTGGGGGTCGTCAGGATGAACTTGCTGCCCGGTTTAAGCACACGAGCCACGTTCTCCAGGATCAAAAGGTCCATCTCATCCGTCTCCATCAGCGAGAACGCGCCTTCACAGATCGAGAGGGCGACGTCAAACGGAGCCTCGAAATCTAGCGCACGGGCGTCGCCGGCGATGAATGTGGCGTCGAGGTTCTCCGCCTGCGCCACCTGGCGTCCTTGCTCCAGCAACGACTCGGATAAATCGAGTCCCACGGCCTTGTACCCTCGGCGGACAAGCTCCAGAACGTGCCGGCCGGTACCACAGCCCACATCCAGAAGGACCTTTGATCTGTCGTAACCGATCTCCTGCTCAATAAAGTCCACTTCGCCTTTTGTGCCTTGCGTATACGGCTCCTGGTCATAATCGGGGAAATGTTCGTACAGCTCGATGTACCACGGTTTTGGCATGACTTATACCCTCCTCAAACAGTTGAATCGCCCACTTTGACTCTAGTGTAGCACAAAATCACCCCGGATGCACCAGATCAGGATACCACATATCCGAAGAATTGACAAACCAGGGTTTTCATCACTTAAAGTACCTGGTTGACCAGGGGCATATTTTTGCTACGCTGAAATCGTTCCAAAGCTTCGTTGCCGAGCTGGGCTTGGAACTTGAGAACAGCGTCACCCTCGTGCGGAAGAAAGGGAAATCAGACCCTCGAGATGGTCTGCCCCTGGATGAGGAAGACGAGTGGGTATGGACACATCTGTTTCTGAGGAAGCGCAGACGTGCATTAGGCGCATTGTCTCGACTCAACACCTGTAGAAAAAGAGGACACTCATAAACTACCTGGGATGGAGATAGATATGGAAATAAAGATCAGAACCCTCACCCCTATCTGGACCGGCGGCGTCGAAACCGGCCGGATGGATCGCCTGCACGAAACGGGTATCGTCGGCAGCCTGCGCTGGTGGTCCGAGGCTATTGTCCGCGGTCTGGGCGGCCGCGCCTGTGATCCAACAGAGCATTCCTGTATGACCCAGAAAAACCCAACGGACGGTATTCCCCGCCCAGAGCGTATCCGGGAACGGAAGGGCAAACCGAATACACCGGGTGTTTCCTCCGTCCCGGAACCCCTCGATAGTGATCTCAGTTCCATCGCTCGCATGCTTGAAGACAGCCTTTACAGGAAAGTCCCACCAGGGATGAATATTCTGAGAGGTGAGTTCTATCTCTGAAACTGCCCATCGTATCATAAGCGAACTCCACGGAAGTTGTCATGAGCAGTTGTCGCACTCATGAATGATGAAATCGTATGGATGCAAAGTGTGATGTGCCGGCCCAATCTTGGCCACCTGTTTTCTATTGTCATGGAACTCATTCTATGTTACGCTACGCTGAAGCCGCTTCAGCGTGTTCGAGGTCGAGCTATACTCCCATCTTACCGGCTGTCAAGACACGACACAAGAGGAAAACGACTTCCAGGGAGGATATTGCATGTCCACATTAACGATTCGTGATGTCAAGACTATTCTCACAGCACCCGCCGGATCCCGATTAGCCGTCGTCAAGATCGAGACTTCCGAACCCGGTCTGTACGGGCTCGGCTGTGCGACGTTCACTCAGCGTCATCTGGCAGTAAAATCTGCCGTCGATGATTACCTCCGACCATTTCTCATTGGTAAAGACCCGCAACGGATTGAGGATATCTGGCAGTCTGCCTGGGTCAATTCCTACTGGCGTAACGGCCCGGTACTCAATAACGCGCTCTCAGGGGTGGATATGGCATTGTGGGACATCAAAGGGAAGATCGCCGGGATGCCTGTCTATCAACTCCTGGGAGGCAAATGCCGGGAGGCAGCGGCGGTCTATCGACATGCTGGCGGGAAGGATGAACCGGAAACGGAGGAAAGTGTACGCCATTACATGGAACAGGGGTATCACTACATCCGCTGTCAAATGGGCGGCTATGGTGGACGCACACAGAAGATGCGACCGGGTCCTGAAAATCGATTGCCCGGGGCGTACTATGATCCCGACGCCTATGCTCGGAGTGTGCCACGCCTCTTCGATCATCTCCGCAAGAAGATCGGTTTCGACGTGGAACTGCTGCACGACGTTCATGAACGTGTCGTCCCGATTGAAGCGGTACGTCTGGCGAAGCAACTGGAGCCCTACCGTCTCTTTTTCCTGGAAGATCCCCTCTCGCCGGAGCAGATCGACTGGTTCCGCATGCTCCGTCAGCAATCGGCCACTCCCATCGCCATGGGAGAGCTTTTCAACAATCCGCATGAATGGAAGCCGCTCATCGTCGAGCAACTCATCGACTTCATCCGGGTCCACATCAGTCAGATCGGCGGCATTACTCCTGCCAGGAAACTTGCCTCCCTCTGCGAAGCATTCGGCGTGCGCACAGCCTGGCATGGCCCAGGAGATGTCTCACCCGTCGGACATGCTGCCAACGTCCATCTCGATGTGAGTTGTCCGAACTTTGGGATTCAGGAATGGAGTGGCTTCACAGATGCCCACCATGAGCTGTTTCCCGGCTGCCCAGAACTACGGGGTGGCTATGTCTACCCAAATGATCAGCCAGGATTGGGAATCGATCTCGATGAAGAAGCGGCTGCCAGGTATCCCTGTCCGGAAGGTCCACCCGAATGGACATTGGCACGTACACCGGATGGGACGGCCGTTTGTCCGTAGTCTTTCTCGGATGTCGGAAGGAGTCCAGGGCATCGTAGACAATGGGTAGAAAGCTCGCTGTCAGTCCCTCTGACTCCCGAATTCTCGAAAAGGAAACAACGGAAAGGAAATGACAGTGGGAATTAGCGTCGGATTAGTTGGGCTGGGGTCTTTTGGAAGCGCGTTCGCCGATCTGTTCATGAGCCATCCCCTTGTGGATCGGATAGCGCTCTGTGACAGAGAACCAGATCGCATCGAACGCTTTGCCAGGAAGGAATCCTGGCAGAGCAAGTTCCATGAGAAGGATACCTACCATTCGCTCGATGAGATCTGCAAGAGCGATCTGGATGCGCTGGTCATTATCACGCAACCCTGGTTGCATGCACCACAGTGTGTCCAGGCGATGGAGGCTGGTAAACATGTCTATAGCGCTGTGCCGATTACCAGCATCCCGGATGGCGACGAAATCCTCGACTGGTGCGATAAGCTCGTCGAAATTTGCCGCCGCACAGGAATGCATTACATGCTCGGTGAGACGACCTACTACCACCCTCAAGCGATGTACTGTCGCAGACAGGCAAACGAGGGAGCGTTTGGCGACTTTGTATATGCTGAAGGTGAGTATTTCCATGATGTCGATTCCGCCTGTAACCTGCGTGAAGTGATGAAGCATCGTCTTGCGAGTAAGGCCGGTCAGGAATGGTTGGAGATACGCCGGAAGTATATCGAACGGGGGATCCAATCGGGACCCATGCATTATCCAACCCATTCCACCAGCGGCCCGATCAGTGTCATGAACGCCCATGCGGTCAAGGTTTGCGCCTGGGGATATGCCAACCGGACAAATGATCCCTATTTCACCGAGAATGGCAACGCCTTCAGTGATGAGACTGCCCTGTTTTACATGAGCAATGGAGCAACCATGCGCATCTGTGAGTATCGGGAAATCGGACTTCCAGGTCGCGAGACTTTTCGTGTTTATGGGACACAAGGCAGTTTCGAGAACAACTGCTGGTTGAGCAACCATGACAGGCAGCCGCTTTCGGTAGAAGAGATGCGTGATCCACTCCCTGACGAGGTGATAGATGCCTTTCGTTCTTGTAGTCAGAGTTCCAATTTCTACGGAGGTCACGGTGGTTCTCATGCGTACCTGGCCCATGAATTTGTCGATGCCGTTGCGCATGATCGCCATCCCGCCACCAACATCTGGGAGGCGATCCGCTACATGGTCCCAGGGGTCATGGCGCATAAATCGGCGATGCGCGATGGTGAAGTGTTGGATGTCCCAGATTGGGGTGATGCGCCAGAATGAGCCTTGAGCCGTCCTATTTCAGCTTAAATACGCAGGAATGGCATCGGCGTGTTGATGAAGCGTACCAAAGGATGCAACCGTGCCATCTCTGTCCCCGACGCTGTGGCGTGGCGCGGCTGGAGGGTGAGACTGGGGTGTGTGGTGTTGGCAGGGAAGCGGAACTCAGTAGCTTCGGCCCTCACTTTGGTGAGGAATCTCCTCTGGTGGGAAAGCATGGTTCAGGGACCCTCTTTATGTCTCGCTGCAACCTGAAATGCGTTTTCTGCCAGAACTATGATATCAGTCATCTCGGCTATGGCTCCCCGGTCTTACCAGAACAACTGGCTGACGTGATGCTCAAATTGCAGGAGCGTCGTTGCCACAATATCAATATCGTCACACCGACTCATGTCGTTCCTCAAATCTTGGAAGCGCTACGGATCGCTGTAGATGCTGGTCTCCGCATTCCACTGGTGTATAATTGTGGTGGATATGAGTCACTGGAGACACTGAAACTTCTGGATGGTATTGTGGACATCTACATGCCAGACTTCAAATACTCGGACGCGCTCATTGGGGAACGACTCTCGGGAGTCCGAAATTACCCTGAGGTCGCTAAAGCGTGCCTGAAGGAGATGCACCGGCAAGTAGGGGATCTGCAGATGGATTCACGCGGTGTCGCATACCGGGGTCTATTGGTCCGACATCTGATATTACCCGAGGATCTGGCAGGCACGCGAGAAGTCCTCCGTTTCCTCGCAAAGGAGATCTCGCCACAGACTTACGTGAACATCATGGCCCAGTACCATCCTGCGTATCAAGCGTCTCACCACCCGGAACTTAGACGCCGTATCACCCGCCAAGAGTATAGCCACGCTTTGCAGATCGCTCAAGAGGTGGGCCTAATGCGATAGTACCCCTTATCGCATCAGACGGTGGTCAAATCGGTGCGCTTCAATGTGGGAGATGACAGCATGTTTCATATCTGGATGTAATGGGTTGATAAGAATGTTAAATTCATGCTCAACAACGGCGGAAGGAACGCGAAGCAAGAGAGTTTCGTTTGCCAACGCCCAGCGTGTTCCGAGTTCGGCCAATACTAGTGGGGCAGGATAGTTTCGCCAGTTCGAAGACAAGTCAGAGATTGAAACTTCTTTTGGGCTTATGTCATCCGGAATTTTAATAGAGGCAATGCTAAGATCGCTTGGGACAATTGATAAAGGCACGTGAACCAGGTATTCTACAGTTGCTAAAGCTCTATTTTCTGAGGTATAAACAATACCAACACCCTTCTTGTTCCATCTCCCTCCAAATATTTTTGCACCTATGCCCGACAGATCACGGATATGTTTCGTCTTTGCGATCCGATAAACTACCATTAGGAAAACACCCCATACTCAATTCGCCCAAGCTCATCAAGTACCATTTCCACTCCAAATCTTGAACTGAGTATACTCATTGGGGTCTTGTTGTCGAGGGCTTTATTGGGGTGGTTCATCCATGAAAGGAACCTATCCTTATCCTCAAATACATCAGTACCGTTAGCTGCCACCTCAGCTATTTGCAGGATTTGCTCGGAGACAACACGGTTGAAAGATTTTTCGGGAGTGTATCTCTGGATGGTGCGTTCAGTAACCGGAAGGAGTTCAGCCATCTGACTCATAGTAAAAGATAAATACTTCGCTAGATTCGCGAGAGCATCTTTAGTAACCCCTTCGTTACTCAGCTCAATCAGATCCATTCGACTTTGGATTTTCTTCCGGAGAACTTCTTCTCCACCGAAGACCTCTGTGATATTTGAAAGCTCCATGTTGATACCTCTCAATCATCAGCACGACATTTGTCGTAAGTATATTGCAAAATGTCGGATTTGTCAAGGAAATGATAGTTTACAACGACGTGTCCTTGATACGGTACCCGATCTCCCTGCTCAGATCAACTACGTTGAACGCCGTCCTGATGACCGTCCGACAGAAATTGGGATCTTCCTGCTGGCGATCCCGCTGAAAAGCAAGATCGTAGAATTCCCGACCGAGTTGGGCAAGTCGCTGCGCAGATTCATCTTCCAATTGTCCCAGCGCTCCGATCACCTCGAACTTCGTCATCTTCCAGATCCGAATTGGGTCTTTCGTGAGCAGCGATAACACCCGGAAGAGGGTCGGTGTCACTTGCGTATTGAGTGAGCGGATGAAATTCGGAAGCTGATCGTTGGTTTTGTCAGCGTATGTCGTGACCCATCGATAAGGGATGGGATTTTTGAGGTTATCGAGATCCTTGGCCAGCAGATCCTCAGCGGAGGGTGGCTGTTCGGGATAGCCATCACCATACAGGACAATATACGTCCCGGGCAGAGGGCCAGACCAGTCTGGTGGATGGGATTCATTGAGCAGGTTCACCTGGATCGGTCCGCCGCCGACATCGTATTTTCGGATGAGTTTGTCCATCTGTTCTTGCATGCGTAAACCAAGTTCAGACTTGAGGAAATCGTTGTAGATAAAGGCGTCTGCCCTGAGATAGACGTGGAAGTCCACGTCGGATAGACCTATGATTTGAACCTTCGGACATCGGACAGATTAACCCACCTGCAAAACGATGTCAAGATTGGCTGCTCTTTGCTCTGGGTGGTTTCCTTTCTAAGTTGACAGGGTGACGAGGGCTTGGTAGGATAGGTGACTGAGAAAGAATCACGAAAGGATGGATACGATGTCTGGTGATTTTTATGAGCAGTTTGCGGATGCACTGGATAGGCTTCCCAACGGGTTCCCACGGACGCCATCGCGCACTGAGCTACAGATTCTGAAGAAGATCTGCTCGCCGGAGGAAGCTGCGCTGGCCAGTCAACTGACGGGTGATATGGAACCCGTCGATGCGATTGCTGAACGAGTCGGAATACCTATGAAGGAAGTCAGAACAAGATTGATGAAGATGGCCAGAGGTGGTCTCGTGTGGCTCGATAAGGAGGCAGGGCAACTCCGATTTCGGCTGGCTCCCTTTGTCGTCGGGCTCTATGAAGCCCAATTGGAGCGCATGGATCATGAACTGGCTCATCTTTTCGAGAAATATATGGCGGATGGCGGAGCCGTCGGGATTATGAAGCCACAACCCGCACTGCATCGGGTTATCCCGGCGCAGAACACCGTGAAGTCTGAGTGGATCCTCCCTTACGATGATATACGCGCCATTCTGATGAACGCCAAGACATTTCACGTGCGGGATTGCATCTGTCGAGTGCAGCAGGATCATGTCGAGCGTCAGTGTGACTTTCCGCTGAAGGTTTGCCTCTCCTTCTCGTCCATCGAACGTTCTCCAGGGCCCGATGATATTTCCCAGGAGGAGGCTCTCGCCATCCTCGACCAGACGGAGGAGGTCGGACTTGTTCATACGGTCAGCAACGTGATGCAAGGACTCAGCTATATCTGCAACTGTTGTGGTTGCTGCTGTGGTATCCTTCGCGGCATCACGGAGTGGGGCATCGAAAACTCGGTGGCCTATGCGAATTATTTTGCGGTGATCGATCCCGAGGCATGTTTGGGGTGCGGAACCTGCATTGAGCGATGCCAGGTGCAGGCCATCTCGGAACAGGACGGGATATCGATCGTGGATCGCAAGCGGTGCATCGGATGTGGACTGTGTATCACCGGATGTCCCAATGAGGCCGCCAGACTTCAGCGCAAACCGGAGCCCGAAATTGTCCATCCGCCTGCGGATCATGGCACATGGGCACATGAGCGTCTACTCCATCGAGGGTTAAGCAAGTAACACACGAGGAGCTAATCATGATAGAAATTGCTGAAGTTCTACAACCATCCCCTTCGCCACTGTGGAAACTGGTCAAACAGTGCGGCGTTGACCACGTTGTCGGCGTCATGGATTTTAGTGGAGGTATTCAGAATGTGTCCCGCGATGAGCTGCCCTGGGGTTACAAATCGCTGGCGCGTGTAAAGAAGGCTTATGAGGATGGTGGCTTCGTGTTTGCTGTACTTGAGAGTCGGCCGCCACTCAACAAAGCCAAGTTAGGGCTCCCCGGACGCGACGAGGAGATCGAAGCCGCCTGTGATCTGATTCGCAACCTGGGTGCTTTAGGGATCCCCGTCTGGTGTTATGAATGGATGGCGATTCTCAATTGGATCCGCACCTCAACGAACATCCCTTCGCGCGGCGGAGCGCTGGCGACCGGCTTCGATCATGATGCCATACGCAACGAGCCGCTTACGGAGGCGGGAACTGTGACCGAGGAACAATTGTGGGACACCCTGAAGTATTTCCTGGAGCGTGTCATACCTGTCGCAGAGAAAGCCAACGTGAAGCTGGCAATGCATCCAGATGATCCGCCACTCTCACCGATCCGTGGGCTGGGACGCATCATGCGAAGTATCGAGAATTATCAGCGGCTACTGGATCTCGTCCCTAGCCCGATGAATGGGGTCGCGCTATGTCAGGGCAATTTTACGCTGATGACCGATGACTTGCCCAGTGTCATCCGCCATTTTGGGAATCAGAACAAGATCTTCTTTGTGCATTTGCGCGACGTACGCGGGACACCCGAGAAGTTTGTGGAGACCTTCCATGATGATGGGAAGACGGACATGCTCGCCTGCTTGCAAGCCTATCGTGATGTTGGCTACGAAGGGGTTCTACGCCCTGACCATGTTCCGACGATGGAAGGTGACAACAATGACAGACCCGGTTACTCATCTATCGGTCGTCTCTTCGCCATCGGTTACATCAAGGGGCTACGCGAAGCTGTGTACGCACACTAAATGGATTACCCATTTTGGACCCACAAGATCCCAACTTTCTTGCTCGCCTCAAGTGGTTTCAGTTCCGGATCGCCGGTGACAAGTACACCGTTTTTTCAATGGATATGGCAACAGCAAACGCATCTTTATATGGGATAACCAACGGACCTCTTGTGGACACAGAAGACGTCATCATCTTGCTTTCCCCTCCGGAATCTTACTTTTTGTCAATTATACAGCATAGGACGCGGATCTATTTTCTGGATGGCACTGGCACAGAATGGGAGTTTGTCGAGTACCTTTCCGAGGATCCAGCGGAACGGAATGATTACTCGCTATGAAGCCGGTACATGGATCTCACCAGCCATCACACCCTGTAATTGGTTGATGCAAACTGAGGTAGATAATCCCGGTTCTGCTGAAGCATCTCGTTGACCATCTCTTTGATTTCAGCGAGCGAAAGTACCGCAGCAGTAAGCGGGTCATAGGCGATGGAGTGGAATACCATCGTTGGATCACCCGTCAGTGCGGCCTCAACTGCCATCTCCTCTACCATCACGTTGATGTGATTCAGTGCAACACATTGTGGAGGGAGATCCCCAACGTGTACAGGATGGAAGCCGGCCCTGTCAACAAACACAGGCACCTCAACGCACACATCCTGGGGAAGGTTGGTGATCAGATTGGTATTCGGCACATTGCCGTTGAACTGGAAGATCTCACCGCCCATCCATGCGTTGACGATATAGGCAGCGTATTCATGACCGCGATTCAGGCTGATTGGCGTGTCTTTCGCAAACCATTTCCTGGCATCTTCTTTCCAGGTATCTTTTCTACCCTGGTAGGATTTAAGGATATACGCATATTCACCAGGGTTCCATCCGGTACCGTGGGTACAGTATTTCTCAATCAGATCGGGGCGTTTGCGGAACCACCAACTGTACTCCGAGTTGTGTCCACTGGACTCCGTAACATAATAACCCAACTGCTGGAACATCTCGTTCCGGACGATTTCCTCGTTATAGATTTCAGGTTTTTCTACGGCTTCACGGATCAGCGGATAGGCATCCTTGCCATTCCAATCATACTTGATGTACCAGGCCAGGTGGTTGATACCGGCGCAGGTATAGGTGATCTCCTCATGCGGAGCACCGATCCAACGTGCAAGCATCATCGCCGTGCCCTGAACGCTGTGACAAAGTCCCGTGAGCTTGATGAACGACTCACGCTGCATGGCACGGCACAGCATCGCCATCGGATTGGTGTAGTTGAGCAAAATCGCATCGGGACAGTTTTTT
>JAJRTO010000204.1 GCA_024278235.1 Candidatus Poribacteria bacterium | reverse complement strand
TGCGTCATCTGCATGACCTTGCTTGCATGTGGCGTTTGTGCCGCGATGCGGTGATGGCTCAACACGCGGCTGTTCCCTCAGGATACCTTGATTGGCCTGACCTCAACCCACTTGTGGGTAAGGGATAGCTTTGCCAAAGGGGGGATCAGCCTCCCCCTTTCGTAAAGGTGGATTGAGGGGGATTTCTCAAAACGGCAATTTTAAACTGCATTCCGTATCACAGGTCAGATGCCGGATCATACCTTGACATCGGAGCACATCTCAGGCTATACTGTCTCACCTATTCGGCTTGCGTCATCGTTCCCATATAGCCGTCCTTCTGAAGAGGGAAACCCAGTGAAAGACACAAAAAACGAATCAAGGCCAATCACACGTCGGGAGTTTGTGCGGGGCATTTCATCAGCAGGTTTAGGGCTTGCACTCACCCCGGCTCTGTTGAACTTCCATGCAGAGAGTGCGTATGCTGCAGGGAATGTTGGCAAGGTTGCCGTTGCCACGAGCCAGGGACTCACCAGCGGCGTTCTCGTCAATGCGGATGTGGCCGACCAGCTCCTGGATGCTGCAATGAGAATGCTCACGGGAAAAACCACCTCGGGAGATGCCTGGAAGAGTCTATTTCCCTCGCTAACAAAGGATGACGTGATTGGTATTAAGATCAATACGATTGCCCAGTTGTCGACTCATAGAGAAGTCATTGACGCGATTGTGCAGAACCTCGTGGGCATCGGTGTGTCCGAGAACAACATCATCATCTGGGATAGAACCGACGGTGAGTTGGCAAGTTCCGGTTACCAAATCAACCGAGGGGAAACAGGGGTCAGGTGCTTTGGGACAAATAACGACTACGATAATACGGTCTATAAGGTAGGAGGCCAGTCAAAACGTCTCAGCAAGATACTCACACAGACGTGCGATCATCTGATAAACGTTCCTGTGCTGAAGGACCACAGTATTGCAGGCGTCACGTTAAGCATGAAGAACCATTACGGCTCCGTCAATAATCCCGGCTCTTTGCATGGGAACCGTTGCGACCCATATATCGCAGATCTGAATGATACAGCTCCTATCAGGGAAAAGACGAGATTGATAGTCCTGGATGCAGCACTTGGCGTCTACAACGGTGGACCTCTAGCGGGGCCACAATTCCAATACAACAGCATCATTGTGGGGCAGGATCCTGTTGCCATTGACTACCATGGTTTGCAGATCATCGATGAAGAACGTCAGAGCCGGGGAATGCGATCCGTTGCGGATGTCGGACGTCCCGCTACGTGGATTGAGACTGCGGCGAAACTTGGGTTGGGCACGATGGATCCAAATGAGATCCAGGTCATCCAGGCCGAGGTACAGAGCGTTGATACCACGGATAAGAGACGGACTACCTGGGGGGACATCAAAAGATGATAGGGAGGACGGCTAAATTGTCAAGACTTGATGTAAAGCGAATTTCTTTTGTACCTGTTTTATTGCTGTTGATGATCTTTGTCCACGCCTGTGGCGACGGAACGGAAACCCCGGAAGGAAGACAATCTCTCATGGAACTTCTTCCCCGCGATGGAGACATCAGTGGCTGGCAGCGTGATGGGACCTTTTCCGAGGCAAGCAACTACACTTCACTCTATGACTTGATTGACGGTGCTGCGGATAGGTTTATCGACTACGGCTTCGTATCCTCCGTGTTCCAGAACTACCGGGATGAGTCTGGTCTTCAAATCGAGCTTCGGATCTACGAGATGGACTCAGAGGTAAATGCTCGGAGGATCTATGATGAGCTTGTACCGGCTTCCATGATCCCGTGGGTTGATGTTGTGGAGACAGGCAGGATTGACAATTCGGCGATAGCGGCTTACACAGTTGAGTTCCAGTATGAGGAGATTTTTGCTCAATGTGTCATCTACGAGAAATCTGACCGGTCTCTGGAGGTGGACAAGCTGTTCGCATCACATGTGATCGATCTGATCAAAGCTGAGGAATCCTAACCCGTACTATTTGTCGTTCCCCGTGTGCATGACTATGATGTACCCCCTGCTGATGCGTATTCACACCTAAGATAAACACTGCAAAGGATGGTTGGAATGTCAGCACCATTGAATCGACGAGAATTCATCAAGCAAACGGGCAGGATGGTGCTGGCGGGGAGTACGCTGGCTTTATCTCCAGATTTCTCTTCGGCAAACGAAAAGAGCCGTGAGCTGATCGTCGCGAAGAGGGATTCTCCGTCGGAGACAGTGAAGGCTGCGATTGACGCCTTTGGCGGCCTGGGCAGCATC
This sequence comes from Candidatus Poribacteria bacterium, assembly GCA_024278235.1. Classification (GTDB taxonomy): domain Bacteria; phylum Poribacteria; class WGA-4E; order JAJRTO01; family JAJRTO01; genus JAJRTO01. The sequence goes on along the minus strand of JAJRTO010000204.1, from coordinate 14,752 downwards.
ATAGAACCCAACAGCACCGTATTGCTCAAACCTAACATTTCCTTTGCCAGCCCACCTGAATGGGCGACCACCACCCATCCCGAAATCATTCGCACAGTGGCGAAGCTGTGTCTTGAGGCAGGCGCACGTCGTGTCATCATAGCCGATCATCCGCTGGGACGTGATCCGCAGAAATGCATTCAGCGAAATCGGGCCTCTGAGGCATCCAGAGACATCACGGGTGCTCATCTCAAGCTCCTGGTACAGGAGAGAGATTACGTGTCTGTCGCAGTCGATGGCGAGGAATTGAAGACCGTCCAGGTTGCAAGGTTAGCTCTCAAAGCGGATCACATCATCAACATACCGGTCGCCAAGTCGCACTCTGCGACCGTCGTCAGTTTCGGCATGAAGAATATGATGGGGCTTGTCTGGGATAGGGCTGTGTTTCATCAAGGCAACCTGCATCAAGCCATTGCCGAATTGAATACGCTGATAAAACCTCAGCTTGTCATACTGGATGCGAGCCGTGTTCTTCTCACCAGGGGCCCAACAGGACCGGGCGAGGTAAAAGAGTTAAACTCAGTCATCATTGGAACGGATCCGGTAGCTGTTGACTCTTACGCTGTGACGTTTGCTCCCTGGAATAAACGAGGAAGACTTCAGCCCCACGATGTTGACTACATACGCATTGCGGCTCAACTGGGTCTTGGAGAGATGGATCTCAACAAGATCACGGCAAAGGAAGTATAGGGGACTGAAACAACAGGAAATGGACCATAGGAAATGGCATGGCAATGAAGCGAGGAAACAAACCTACCTGCTGTCGTTTGTCTGTTGCTACCTCCTCATTCTTTCTTCCCTATCTATTGCCGGGATAGGCGAATATCCCTCCGCCACCAACCCGGATTTCACATGGCTTTCCACACCGTCTGGTCTCTTACGTTACGATAAACGCTCGGATGAATGGTCGTTCGTGTCCACCCATCCCTTGCTCCGTGGGTCTGCCATAAACGAGATCGGGATAGATGAGGGCTTTATCTGGGTGGCCACCAGCAAAGGGATCGCCAACGCCGTGATAGGATCAGCGGAGTGGGAAACCTATACTTCGTCGGATGGTCTTCCATCCGATAACATTTCCTCCGTTGCATTTCATACCGACTACGTCTGGGCCGGAACGACGAAAGGGCTTGCTCGATTTGATAAGTACATTGAAGAGTGGGAACCGAACCGGATGTCGGAGTTCACCAGCGGCATCACGGACATCGCGGTCCTGGGAGACAGTGTCTGGGTTGTTTCTCCATCAGGGATCTTCAGTGTCGATGTCGAAGCAAACGAGATTCAACACCACTCGGACGAGGGTGATCTCCTTGAATTGGGTCTGGTAGGCAATGATATCTGGTTTCTAGGTGGAGGGAAGGCCCTAAGATACATTCCTGCCCAGAACCTCTGGCGCAAATATGGGACGGGACAGGGATTCCCGGTGAATCCAAGAGATGTACGAGTGGAAGGCGAAATAATCTGGATTGCAGGCCCGGAGGGAATCCAAAGTTACGATTCGAAACTCGACAGATGGATAGAATTCTTACCGTTACGCTCATCGCCTATCGGCATCGATGTCGAAAGTTGTGCTCCAGGCGGTGGGATCTTCTGGGTGCTCACGTCCCGAGGTGTGGGAAGATACGATAGAACGACAGGAGCCTGGAGACGATTCAGTGCTCTTGATGGACTCACGGTGAAGGACGGACTGAGTATCATAGCTGACGGAAACTACGTCTTCGTGGTCGGCGCTGAGAGCGTTGGTGTCTACTACAGATCTCGTGACAGTTGGCGGACATTCCGTTATGATTCCATCGAACATCCCGGAGGCGGCGCCGGCAAGAAGCTCATTTCCATTCAATCATCCGGATTGACGTTCGCTCCATCGGATTTGACGCGATTCTCCATTTCGGGGATAAGTTCCGCCGGTTTCAGGATAAAACCTGAGATTGAGAACTTCGATTTCTGGAACAGCCTCAGTTTACATGGCGAACTCCCCTCACAGCGCACCATGTCCGGCATCTATGATGATGTGAGAGATAGGAGATTCAGGCTGGAGTATCGAGGGAACCGCACAGATGTCGTCCGAGGGATAACGGTTGGCGAAGCTCAATTCCGGCCGTTCAATTCATCCTTACTCGACAAAGAGGAGGTCCTCGGAGGAGGTGTTAAGCTCTCGCACGGATCGAGCAGGTCGGAGCTATGGTTTGCCCAGAGACGTGGCATCCCCCACGTGGATTTCCTCAGGGGAAAACTGGGAGAGCGAGAGGTTTTCTCCTATCGTCTTTCGCACAAGGAAGTCATACCCTATTCCGAGAAGCTCTTCGTGGATGGGTTACTGATGCAGAGAAACGCCCACTATTTCATAGATTACACATTGGGCTGGATCATCTTCAACGCGCCGGATCTGGTCGATCCGGACAGCTATATCCGGGTGGAATATCAATACAGTGATGATGCTGCCGAGGGGAGAGTTTCAGGTGTTCAATTTGAGACCCAGATGGGCGATGGGCCACATCTAGGTGCGACCATCCTGGATTTCCCAGTCGCGGATGCGAGTCGTTCAGATGCATCGGCACGATATCTTGCTGGTAACACATTCGGGTGGTGGGAGAACAGATGGCTTATCATTCAGCCTGAGATCGCCTATGCACGTCCTGATTCGCATCTTGCTGGAGCGTTCCAGATGGAACTGAGATCTGAAAAAACAGGTATCAAGGCATCCTTAAGGAGGTTCAGTGCCGATTTCCCCTCGACGATACGGCGATTCACCGAGTTCGGGAGGCTAACCGACGAGGTCAGCCTGGAGGCATCCATCCAGCCCCGGAGCAATTCTCTATTCAGGTTCCGGGCCACGTCGGGCAGCTCCCACACGGGTAAACGTAACTTTGCGATGCTCGATTTGAGACTCAACCCGGAGGAGCTTCCATCCTTTCTTTTCTCAGGAAGGTACGATGATTTGGATACATCGGCCGAAAGAGACAAGAGGATCGGGGCCAAGATGGGCATGGGATATGACTTGCCAGAGAGATTACTCAAGGGATTGCCTCTATCAGAGCTGGGATTCAGTTCTCGGTTGGGGGTTACTAGAATTGCTTCGGACGATGGTACGCCACAAACAGAGGACCTGTCGGCACTTCCCAATGGGGATGTTTTCAGACATGATGTTTATTGGAGGATCTATGCCGGGCTAAAAGCTGGCGCCTCAGCGAATATCTACCAACGATTTTCACGCCTCCCCAACTATGAGGCGCGCCGCACGGTCGTAGGTGTTCAGATGCTTGCAGTCCCCGGTATTCACTCCTCCTTCTACCTGGATGTCTTCAATACGCAGGGGGACTCCGGTTCATCCAAGAGGGAAAACCTTCTTTCAGCAAATCTCTCGGTTCTTCCCGGTAATTGGACATCCGCGCTGAAGTGGATAGACATCTTGAGTGGATACACCATGATAGAACGGAACGACGCTGATCGCATTCGCACGGTGCTTGTCCGGCCAACCGCCACGATCTCCCAGAACTTGCGGCTACTGGCAAACTGGATATGGAACGAATCGGAGGGAACTTCCGTTGATTCAGAACTGCTCTACGCACCCGATTTTGGGCGGATCGGGATGACTGTTTCCGCAAGAGAACGAAAGGATCAAGGAGGCTGGGAAAAGGGGCTTATGCCGTGGCAGGAGTTCCTGCTACTTGGAGCGATCCACAGGTTGAGGCTGTCCCTCATCCAGACATCCCAGGGCGATCTCACCTGGTCGCCGGAACACCTCATGAGATATTACATGCCGTTGAGACGAGTATTACGGAGTGTCTACCTGACGAACTCATTCGCTTTCCTTCAGGGGAACACGTCTCACATTTCAGAATCATTGCTCGTCGAACTCGTAACCAGGTTCAGCCTGACCTTTCGACTCTCGGGAACTATCACCCATAATCTGAATGACGATAAAACGGATATCCTTATGCTCTTCAGAGGATACGTGCAACTCTGAGCCACATTGCGCCTCCTCCCATACCACTCTGGGGTGATGCTATACTGAGCGCAAATGAGATCTGTGAGTATCCCCTGTAGGAGAGTGCTCCTGCACTCGATTCGCGGTAAGGAGACCGCTCCTACCATTTCGCAAAACCTAAATGCGCTCAGTATATACTCCGAAACTCATTGACATCCGAGTTCAGATGAGTATAATGGAGTTGGCTCATGCGCTAGAACTTTTCCTTTTGTATTTTACCCGGATTCCCATATGAGCCAAAGTCGAGAGCTTATCTTGGAGGTGGCTATGCTGGCTTATGCACTCTTTACCTGCTGTGTGGTCTCTGCTGCGAACTATCCTTCACCCCCGGGCCCCTATCTGCCTGTCACATCATCGGACTTGGCGAACGTCCAGAGCTTCCGAAATGACCAACCTCTGGTTGGCACATACTTCTTCTACTGGTACAACATCTATACCAAAGAGCATTTTCTTAACCACGATGGCAGCGACGCGCTCGTCGATCATCCAGCCGACGAAAAGGATTATAGCTACACATCGGCAGCTTGGTGGACACGCGAGTTGCGTGACGTAAAAGCCGCCGGCATCGACTTCATCCTGCCCGTCTATTGGGGCGTGCCAGGCTACGACTCCTGGAGCTTTCAGGGGCTACCGCCACTCGTGGAAGCCTGGGACACGTTAGCAGCGTTGGGCGAAGAACCTCCCAGGGTAGGGCTTTTCTATGACACGAGTACGCTACAGCACAACCCAGCAGGTTATCATGTGGATCTCACGACGCAAGCGGGGAAGGAATGGTTCTACCACACGGTGCGCGATTACTTCTCGTGGATCCCACCTCGAATGTGGGCTGCCACCGATGGACAACCCATCGTGTTTCTCTACTCGGCGGCATTTGCGGCAAACCAGGACCCGGCCGCCTTTGACTATCTCTACGATGCGTTCGAGCGTGACTTTGGATGTCGGCCCTATCTGGTCAAGGAGCGTTCATGGCAAGGAAAAGCGGACGCCACCTATGCCTGGGGTGGGGCACTAAGCCCCAAGTGGTATGACGTGGTAGCGCTGGGCCCGGGATACGATCATCACGCCGTCCCAGGACGAAAGCCGCTCGTCGTGGAGCGCGAAGGAGGAGACTTCTACGAACGCGTGTGGCGGGCACTGCTCGCTCAGCACCCACAGAATCGCTCGCGCATCGTCATGGTCGAGACGTGGAATGAACTCCATGAGGGCACAGACATCTGTGAGACAAAGGAGTATGGGCGACAGTACATCGAACTCACAGCCACATACGCGGCGATGTTCAAAGCAGGGGAGCAAGTCGCTATCACAGGCCCCTACACTCAGGCAGATCGTGTCTCCTGGGATGGCGTTGACGGTGAACAGGGTATGACACTCCTCAACACTGGAGATGGGCTCATTGCACCAGTCGAGGTCGAGGGTGTGCCATCCGTACGTACACAACCAAGTCAACATTCAGGCCGTTACCTCTATGTCGCACTCGACGACAGTTTTCTCTATGATCAGGAGGTGTCTGTGCAGATCGAACTCACCTACCTGGATAGCGGTTGCAGCGAGATACGTCTTGAGTACGATAGCAGGGATCCCGAAGGCTCGGCGTATGGAGGTGCGTTCAAATTGGGCGGTCAACAGACGATTGGTGACAGTGGTCATTGGCGAACCATCACCTTCACTGTCGATGACGGCCGTTTTGTCAATCGGTGCAACGGAGCGGATTTTCGCTTCGCCGTGCTTGGCGGGGAACTGACAGTCCAACGGATCGTTGTGATGAAGTAGTTGCTTGCAAAGCTGCAACGGGCACGACGCTTGACACTTCTGCTCGTGCCTGATAAAATGGCCCCGTTTTCGGACACAAGACGGTAATGAAGGAGGCGTTATGAAAGTGCGGCTAAGTTCACTCATGATTTTCCTGATAGCGGTCTCATGTTTGGTCACCGGATGCGGGAAGAAAGACACATCCTCAGACGAACTGCTCATTGGCCTGTCGATGGCAGACCTCAAGGAGGAGCGATGGCAACGCGATCGGGATATGTTCAAAACAGCGGCGGAAGCCCTGGGGGCAAAGGTGATCGTCCAGGACGCGAGTGGTGATCCCAACACCCAGATACAGCAATGCGAGAATATGCTCGTTAAAGGTGTAAAAATACTCGTGGTGATCCCAAAAAACGCTGATGCCGCCGCACCGATTGTGGAAAAAGCTCATAACCAGAATGTGAAGGTGCTCTGCTATGACCGGGTGATTGCCAATGCCGATGTGGATCTGTACGTATCGTTCAACAATGTCCGGGTCGGTGAGATTCAGGCAGAAGAGATCCTGAAAGTTGTCCCCAAAGGGAATTACCTGATCCTCCTGGGGGATCCCGGCGACAAGAACGCGGGTATGGTGCACCAGGGCCATATGAATGTACTCCAACCAGCCATCGACGCGGGGGATGTGAAGATAGTGCACCAGCAGGCATGTGATAAGTGGAAGCGAGAAGAGGCAAAGCGTATCACGGATGACGCCCTGACAAAGTACAAGATCGATGCAATCGTCGCCTCAAACGATGGAACCGCCGCCGGGGCGATCGCTGCACTCGAAGCCGCAGGGCTTGCTGGCCAAATCCCCGTATCGGGTCAGGACGCGGATCTCCTCAACTGCCAGTACATCGTTCAGGGCAAGCAGACCGTGACCGTCTACAAGCCGATCCGAAAGATCGCGGAGTTCTCTGCGAAGGCAGCCGTGGCGATGATAAAAGGGGAAACGGTGGAGGGTATCAACGCCCATGTCCCGAACGGGAAGATCGATGTTCCTACCGTTTTTCTCACGCCCTTACCGGTGACCAAAGATAATATAGACGAGACTGTCATTGCAGATGGATTCCATTCCCGGGAGAGTATCTACCAGTAGCCAATGCCCCTGCTGTCACTTCGCCACATCACCATTGAGTTTCCGGGGGTACGGGCACTCGATGATGTCTCGTTCGATCTGGAGGCAGGGGAAGTGCATGCGCTCATCGGTGAGAATGGGGCCGGGAAGTCGACCTTCATCAAGATCATCGGCGGCGTATGGCCCTACGGCTCCTATACGGGAGATATTCTCATCGACGGCAGCGAAGTCCGTTTCCATCATGTGTGGGAGAGTGAATATCACCAGATACGGATCATCCATCAGGAACTCTCGCTCGTCAACGAGATGAGCGTCGCCGAAAATATCTTCCTGGGCCATGAACCGACTCGCCTCAGGAGTATCGACTACACCAGGATGCACGTTCAGGCACGACAGGTACTGCAAAGGCTCAAATGCCTGATTCCTCCTGACAGAAAAGTCGGGACGCTCACGATCGGCGAACAGCAGATCGTGGAGATCGCAAAGGCCCTCTCTCAGGAAGCGCGCATTCTGGTACTCGATGAACCCACTGCGGCACTGCCCGAGAAAGATGTCAGGAACCTGCTCGCGCTGATCCGGGATCTGAGAGAGGATGGAATTGGGATCATCTACATCTCGCACAAGCTGAACGAGGTGTGCGAGATCGCGGATAGAATCACTGTGTTGCGGAATGGTAGCAAGGTCGCAGAGTTCCACAGGGGAGAATTTACCACACAGGATCTCGTCCGGGGGATGATCGGACGCCCACTGGAGAGCGCCTTTCCGGCGATACATCCCCGTGGCAACGAGCTCCTTCTCTCCATCCGAGACCTGACACTCCATCATCCGGACCATCCCGACAAGAGTATCCTGCAAGATGTTTCTTTCACCTGCAATCGAGGCGAAGTGGTCGGCATCGCTGGCATACTTGGTTCGGGACGTACAGCATTGCTGAGCGCGCTGTTTGGCGTGTTCCGGGGGAGCTTGCGGGGAGAGATCCTCTTCGCCGGTCAGCCCTATTTCCCAAAGACACCACAAGAAGCACTGGACAGAGGGGTCGCATTGGTCACCGAAGATCGAAAGCGGTACGGCTTGTTCCCCACAGGCGATGTAGCGGAGAATCTCAGTATGGCTTCACTGGCGCGGTATTGCCAGTATCAGAGGGTTCGCAGGGATTGGCTGGTGCGTGCCTGCCGGAAATATATGCATCGACTTGCTATTAAAGCGCCGTCGCTGGGATTCATGGGGAGTAAGCTCTCAGGAGGCAACCAGCAGAAGGTGATTCTCGCTCGCTTCCTGATGACACAGCCTCAATTGTTGTTGCTGGATGATCCCACACGTGGTATCGATGTGGGTGCAAAGTACGAAATCTACCGTTTGATTCAGAACCTGGCTGACGAAGGTATCGGCATCCTCTTCATCTCATCAGAGCTATCCGAGGTTCTGGGCGTCTCCCACAAGATCCTCGTGCTGCATCAGGGAGAAGTCAGAGCACGGTTTGAGCATGGTCAGAAAAGCGAGGAGGAGACGTTGGCGTTGGCAGCGGGGGTTTAGCCTGGTGGACATAAAACTTCAGATCCGAACTCTATGGCATTTCATCAACAAGCGCGTCGTATTTATGCTGTCGCTCCTGATAGGGATCTGGATCGTTTTTGACCTGCTCTCCGGCGGGTTCATCCTGCGTGCCGAAAACCTGGCGAACCTGTTTCGACAGGCCACGGTTGTGGCGATCCTCGGCACGGGTATGACTCTGGTCATCGTCTCTGGAAACATCGACCTCTCCGTGGGCTCCGCATTGGGGATGTTCGGGGCGATTCTAGCAGCCCTGGTCACACAGATAGGCATGAATCCCCTTCTTGCCGTGACGCTCGTGCTTGGCATAGGTGTACTTGTGGGGGCGTTACATGGCGCGGTTGTCCATTACCTAAAGGTGCCTTCTTTTGTCGTCACGTTGGGCGGATTGATCGCCTATCGTGGAGTGACCCAATACGTTGCTCGTCAGTCGATTCCGATCCGAATTGGGTGGATCAAGGGGATCGCTCAGGATTACCTTCCTCACTGGCTCAGTCTTGCGGTCACGTTTGTCGTCATCCTTGCTCTTACCATTGGCCTGTTGAGACGGCAGTCCGCACACGCAGAAGCGGGTCTCACGGTGGCTCCGCTGTGGGTTGGGTTCGTTGAACTGAGTATGATATGTGCCCTGATCGCTCTCCTGACATTTGTCATGATCATGGGACGAGGATTTCCCGTTCAGGCGATGATGTTCCTGGTGGTTGCCCTGATCATGAGTTTCGTCGCGAGATCCACGCGATTCGGACATTACGTGTACGCGATTGGAGGCAATCGCACGGCGGCTCACTACTCTGGGATCTCGCTCGCCCGGAACACGATTGGGGTGTTTGCGGTGATGGGCTTTCTCTCTGCACTTGCTGGGATCATCACAGTGGCGGAACTCAGTTCCGCTGCCCCTGACATCGGGGACCTAAAAGAACTGGAGGCGATCGCAGCGTGCGTGATCGGTGGAACCAGCCTGATGGGGGGCAGCGGGTCGATCAGCATGTCGATCTTCGGTGCGTTGATCATGACATCGATCAAGAACGGGATGTCGATGATGGGACTCGGATCCCAACTGCAGAAGGTGATTCTTGGATCGCTCCTGGTGATCGCTGTGGCCCTTGACCAGTGGTCGCGGAGAGAAAAGTAGCGATGTGTCTCACCTTTGTCACTTGTACGGAAGCCCTCGCTGTGGCAAAATAACTATCGTCAGACGAGTTTTTCAGTGAGTTCCGTAGAGCGCGCAGCTTGCTCGTTTCGGCGCGAAACCATCCTGGCCAACAAGCTGGCAGCATGCTCTACTTCCTCCGTAAGTGAAAAACTCGTAATCGTCAGGCTAGATAGCCAAGTGAAAGGAAAAACAGAAATGCAATCATCTATGTGGACCAGTATCTATATTGAGGATTCTCTGGCGGATGCACTGCCTCGACTGCACGCACAAGGATGGCGATACTGCGAGCTTTCCTGTGAGCACCTGGGCAAACTCGCCGAAACATCGAGGGAACCAGGAGTCATCCAGCAGGTTCAGTCTGTGTTGGATGCACTTGGAATGCAGATGCCGCAGGCGCACTTGTTCCTGCAGGCAAATATCGCCAGTTCCGACGAGGAAAAGCGCTACGCAGATCTCACCAGAGTTCTCAACGAACTGGAGGTGTGCGCGGAACTGGGGGTCCGGAATGCGGTCATTCATCCTGGAGGGGATGCATCGGATGAACTGCGTTCCTTGAGGGTGAATCAGTTCAAAATCCTTGCGGAACGTGCTGAGAAGGTTCAGGTGCGGATCGCCATCGAGAATATGATGGACGGAAAGGATGTCCTGCGTTACGGTTCACGAATCGGTGAACTACACGAACTGATCGACGCGGTTGGATCTGACATGCTGGGGATATGTTTCGACACGAGTCATGCGAATGTGCAGAAACTTGACATCCCAGCGGCGGTCCGCGAATGCGGAGATCGTCTCATTGCAACTCACATTTCAGATAACGATGGCTCCGGGGATCAGCACAAGACTCCCGGATATGCCCGCATCGACTGGGTCCCTGTCGTTCAGGCCATGCACGAGATGGGCTACGATGGTGTTTTCAACCTCGAAATACCGGGGGAACGTGGCTGCCCACCAGGAATCCTCGACCTGAAGGTTCATCACGCTTATGAAGTGACGGCGTGGTTATTGGCCCATTAGTGCTTTCCAATTGCACGCAGACAGGTGAAAGAGTGCAATGATAAACTGAAAACGGTATCACGACAGCTTGTCCAGAACGAACTTCTCAATCGGGTCAGAATCCTGTATAATGGCAACTATCACAACCCGTCAACAGAAAGGAACTCAAGAATGGCAAAAACATATCCCAATATCGTTCATTTCGGGATTGATTCTCTCCGTGCGGATCACATGAGTTGCTATGGCTATCCTCGTTTAACCACACCTCACATCGACCGGTTTGCTCAAGGAGGAACCCTTTTCGAGCACACCTATAGCCCCCACATTCCAACCACGAGTGGCTACGGATCGATGTTAACGGGTATGGACTGTTTTAGCACGCAGATCGTGGCCTTGCGGCACAAGGGGCCACTTCGATCAGAGATAAAGACCCTGGCTGAAATTCTCAGGGAAGAAGCCGGTTATATGACCACCAGTGTGGGATTTCAGGGCAATCCGGCTTCGCGTGGGTTCGATAACTATCTCAATTTCTCAGGTTGGGGAAGTTGGAACGAAGGTCGTAGCCCCAAAGCGCAGAACCTCAACAGCGTGACGGTTCCCGAACTGGATCGACTGGTGAGTCAGGATCAGCCCTTCTATCTGTTTTTGCGTCATATGGACCCACATGCACCGTATCTGCCACCGGAACCCTATGAGCGTGCATTCTATCATGGCAATGAATGTGATCCGGACAACAGATCGATGGAACCGGTGATGTCTTTCAAGCCGTTCTGTGATTTTTTTGCGAGTTGGATGCCCCCAGGGATCAGCGATAAGGACTACGTGATCGCCCAATATGATGGTGCCGTCGCCTACATGGATGCCTGTATTCAGTCCATCTTCAACGCTCTCGACGCACACGGTATTCTGGATGAGACCATTGTTATCATCAATGCGGATCATGGCGAGACACTCTACGACCACGAATGTTGGTTTGACCATCACGGCATCTACGACACCGTGTTGTATGTACCGCTCATCATCCGCTATCCCGAAAAGGTTCCTGCCGGCAAGCGCGTGAGTGGCTACAATCAGCATAAGGATCTGGTGCCAACGATCCTTGAACTGGCTGAGATTGACCCGGGCATCGAGTTTGATGGGAAGAGTTTGATGCCGATGGTTCACGGTGAGGTGGCTTCCCATGAAAGTGAGTTTTACATCACTGAATGCACCTGGATGCGAAAACATGGCTGGCGGACAGCGGAATGGAAATTGATCATCGCTCTCGAACCCGATTTCCATTTCAAACCATCGGTCGAACTTTACAATTTGGTCGAGGATCCAGACGAAAACGTCAATCTTGCTGATGTCCATCCCGATATGGTCGCTGCGCTTACCAAACGGATGGAATCATGGATCGCGAAGCGCGAGAAGGAAACAGGTTTGCCAAACCCAATCCATCATCAGGGAGATTGGCATGGACATGCCGGGGTCGGGGCCTTCAAGACCTCTCGACAAGCCTACGACACATTACATATTGGCGATCCCACACAAGCGGCGAAGTTACAGGCAGAAGCGAGAAAGTAGATACCGGTCAACGAAGGAAGAATCCTGCAAAAGAGTACAAGCGAACAAAACGATGAGATTTCTGTTGCACGGAGGCCAAACAGAGGCTAAAATGGTCTCCGTGAAGACATCAGGAGAGCAAGACGGGCAGGTAACTTTGATTTTGGATGTGCTAACCAGAGAAAGGAATCTCTCATGATGAGAAGCGTATCTATCCTACTGTTTTTGTTGCTTTGTGTGTATGCCCAAGCAATGGGAGCCACAATTCAGGTGACCCCCACAGAAGGGGCTCAAGGAACTTCGGTCATTGTAACTGGTAGTGGGTTCACCCCTTCTAAGTCCGTGGCTATAGACTTTAATGACCACCCCAATGTGACGGCTGGTCGCGTATCGACTGATGGTAGCTTCACAGCCAGTTTTACTATTCCAAACACCCCACTGGGAGAACACCCTATCACGGCGACTGAGTTGGGAACAGGGGTACAAGCTGTGACGACTTTTACAGTAATCCAAACACCTCCCAATATAACTTATGTGACCCCCCGGGAGGTAGTTGTGGGAATGGTCGTTACAGTTCAGGGTGAGGGTTTTGCCGCAACTGAATCCATTGAGGTAGACTTTGGCACGACTTCCGCTATCACCACAGGTGTTGTGGATGCTAACGGAAATTTCTCCGTACAGTTAACCGTGGATGCGCAACCCGGTGGGAAGAAAACGGTGGTGGTGAGGGGGTTGATGTCTGGTTTCACAGCAACAGAGATTGATGTGGTTGAGCTGTTCACAGAAGTCGTCGTGCCTGATCCCAATTTGGAAGCCTTACTGCGGGGGATTGCCACAGACGGACTGCTGACTTCTCCGAATCTAGCTGTCATCACGAAACTGTATGCATCAAGCCAGGGCATTGTCAATCTTACAGGATTAGAATATCTTACCAACTTGACAATCTTGCACCTCGATGGTAACGACATCAGTGACATCACCCCGATTTCTGGGTTGGCAAACTTGAAAAACTTACACCTCGATGGTAACAATATCAGTGACATCACCCCGATTTCAGGGCTGGCAAACTTGGGGAGTCTTGACCTTCATGGGAACAACATCAGTGACATCACCCCGATTTCAGGACTTACTGGCATCGTAAATCTCGGACTTGATTCCAATCGCATCAGCGACATCAGCCCACTTTCTGGACTGACAAGACTCGAAGTACTATCTCTGCATAACAATCAAATCAGCGACCTTCTGCCCCTGGTCGACAACCCGGGGCTCGGGAGTGGCGATGAGGTCGCCGTTGGCTCCAATCCGTTGAGTAGCGATTCCACCGATGTTTACATCCCTGCACTACGCTTGTTCGGAGTGACCGTTACCGTTGACAATCCTTTGGATATACCAGTACCAGTAAACCTTGCTTCCTTTACTGCTACGACGTCAACGGAGGGGATCACACTTCGTTGGCGCACCGAAAGTGAAAACAGTAATCTCGGATTCAATGTCTATCGAAGTGAGGGTGAGAATAGAAGCTATGTGAAAATCAATCTTGTTCTCGTCAAGGGGGCTGGAACAGATGCGACGCCCCATGACTATTCCTTCACGGATGAACAAGCGGAACCTGGCAAGACTTACTATTACTACATTGAGGATGTGGACTTCGCGGGAAGCACGCGTCCCCATCCATCCATCGAAGTGCGATTCAAGCCCGAAGACATCGGAATACCGTTGGTGAATTCAGGCCGATTCGTTTCTTCGATGCTGTTCCAGAATTTCCCCAATCCGTTCAACCCGGAGACGTGGATTCCCTATCAGTTAGCGGATACAGCAAACGTCATTATCCGAATCTACAACCTCCACGGGCAAATGGTGCGCAGGCTCGACTTAGGGTATCAGCAGGCGGGTGTCTATCGAGACAAGGCGGTCGCCGCCTATTGGGATGGGCAGAATGGGGTTGGACAACCTGTGGCAAGTGGTCAATACTTCTACACGATTGAAGCAGGCGACTTCACAGCTACACGCAGGATGGTTATCGTCAAATAAGATGAGTGTCCACAGATAGTCATACCCTGATGAGGTCCTATTTCAGGATGAGCATTCTCCGCCGTTCAGAATGATCGCCAGCGTTGAGTTGATAGATGTATAAGCCACTGGCGACCCGTTCTCCAGCATCATTGCGCCCATCCCAATGGATGGCATTCCGGCGGGTCTGATAACTTCCGGCGGGTTGGATTCCCAGGTCGATGAATCGTACCGGTTCCCCGTTGGTCGTGTAGATCTGTAACGTCACGGGTAGAGATTCCGGCAGTTGGTAAGGGATCCACGTTTCCGGATTAAACGGATTCGGGAAGTTTGGCAGTAACTGAAATTCGAGGGTTGGAGCAGCGGCTTCTTCGAGCGATAGGAGCGGCACATCCAGCGTCTGTAGATTCCCATCCACAATACGCAGGTTGTGGAGTTGCAGGCTGAGATTTCCCGGATGAGGCTCGAATACCAGGGTGACCAACGGATCGTCCGGGTTGAACGACTGTCCGTTCGTCGCAAGAGCCACCAACGTACCCATCTTCCCCCTGCCGATGGCAGGTGACATGTGATAGGCGTTTTTGCTGGCCGTGACCTCACGCAACCCGGCATC
>JAJRTO010000203.1 GCA_024278235.1 Candidatus Poribacteria bacterium | reverse complement strand
TGTGCTCGGTGAGAACGCAACGGAAACGGAAGTCTATGCCGCCAACGAACTCCAGCGGTTCATCTCCCAATACACAGGTGCAGAGCTACGGATCGAGCGTCTTCCTGGCGTCATTCCCCAATGGAGCATTCAACTCGGCACGCCGGCAACTCATCCACTTGCCGCCAATTTCAGTGAGCAACTGAGGCCGCTGGAGGATGAGGGGTATCTGCTCCAGTCCGTCGAACATCCCGGAGGGTCGCAACTGTTGATCGCAGCGAATACCTCCCGAGGGGTTCTCTATGGCGCGTATGCCTTTCTGGAGATCTGTGTCCAGCAGATCACGGGGATGGCTCCCGTCAACCTTGACTTTGGGGTGTCCAAGACTGCGGCTCTCGTGATACCTCCCCTCTCGCGCATAGGCAGACCCTTTTATCCACGGCGTGTATCGCTTGCACCCAAGTCGCCCGACTGGTTGGCCCGACATCGATTCAATATCAGCGGTGCAGAAGGCGTCTGGACAGGTACTGGAAGTGATGATGGACTCGGAACCGCAGTCAAGTATTTGCGAGATCCCGCGTTCGATGAGCTTCAGGATGAGCCGTTAGCCGCCAGGCTTGACTTCATTGAAGCATTGCATGAACGGCTCTCAGAAATGCGGCGCCGTGGGATCGATACCTACCTGTTCATGTATGTCACGGGAGAACCCACAGAAGCGATCATTCAGAAACACCCGGATTGGCTCGGTCCCCCTGTGAGCTATCGCGATTCTCGGAACAGGAGCTTCTATAGGCCCTTCTGCTGGTCGGAGCCTGGAGCCCGGGAGTTCTTCCGCGTACTTGTCCAGGCATTGGCACGCGAATATCCGGAACTCTCGGGACTTCACCTGCGTTCCTGGGGGATAGAGACGCGCGCTTGCGAGTGTGAGCGTTGTGGGGGAAGTTCTCCTTCGGGGCAGGAATTGCTCTGGGATATTTACTTCGACATCATCCGTGCCGTGCGTGACATACGACCGGACTTTCAGTTTTACATATCGGGCTACGACCGAAGCTGGCTCAAGGACGGCGATCAATCCCATGCCGCACGACTCCCACCGGGCACCATCCTCACGCAGAAATGGGGATACGATGGAGAGCCGAAAGCGGATGTGGGGGTTTCGGTTGAACAGCTCGAAGCCATCGGAAAAGCGGGACAGCAGATGGTGATACTCTCCCATAATGTCGAAGAGGTGGTTCCTTTCTGGATGGTCGAAGCGGATCTGTTCGCAGAAGGAGTCCGTACCTATGCCGAGAATCCAGAGGTCACCGCGCTCGCAGGGTTCACCCTCCAGGGCGTCAATGGCCTGGGATATATCGATCAGTTGGTGAGTGGGTTTCTCAACTGGGATCCAGGGGGGGACTATCTGAATTATGCCAAGAACTTCCTTGCTACACGGTATGGTATGGATGCGGCCCCGTTGATCCTGAAAGCTGTGCGGTTGAACGCACAAGTCCTGGCGACCTATTTTGAGCACTACGCCTACACGCTGAAACTTTCGGGAGCCTACGGTGCAGGATCAGGAGGGACAGCCGGGAGATTCTGGAGCATCATCGGAACCGAGCCCGTAGCGGACACACTGAATATCCAGGACTTTCGACTGCTGGACAAGGCACATACGCTTCTGGAACAGTTGCACACACAACAACAGGAAGCCAGATTCCGGATGGATGCGGCTCAATTGCGGATGGCAATATGTGAATCACAGAATGAGGAGGACGTCGCACTAGCTTCGAGTGCTCAGCCATGTCCCTCCTCGGAAGCTCTCGACGACTACGAGGATGGACGTACACTGATGGAACTCTGGGAGCACTTCTTTGCATCTCGACGGGCACTCGTCGATGCGGTCTGGCTCGGTTGGACAGGTGGCTCCGCTGAAGAGGTGCGACAGAAACTCGAGGAAGCACTGACCGCATCGAAGGCGATGGTGACCCCTATCCGGCGCTATCAGCAGTTTTTTCTCCTTTTCAACTACAGTAACAGCACGATGCGACAATTGCTGCTCGATGACCTGTCGGGGGAATGGCCGGTGATCAAGAACTTTGACTGGCGCGTGCTGGATCGGGCACCACCCGAAGTGCGTCTCGATATCCCGGGTGCGGATGGTTGGTTCACCACGCGGGAAATCCAACTGTCCATCCATGCGACGGATCCATTCAGCGGACTCGGAGAACGACCGCAGATGCAGATCCAGGAGGACGGAGGAGCCTGGTCACCTGTGGAACCCTATGTCCCACAACGCCTATGGGTGCTGTCTCCACGGGATGGCCGGCGGAAACTTTCAGTCAGGGTTGCCGATGCACGCGGTAACTGGTCGCTGCCTGTCTCGGTGGAGATCCTGCTCGATACAACACCCCCTTATGGCTCCGTGCGTCCCGCAAGCCCTGAGCCTGAGCAGAATCAACGAACCACTCAACTCCATATCAATGCCTTTGATAAGATGAGCCGGGTCGGTCCGGATTCACAGATAAAGCTGAGTCACGATGGTGTTCACTGGAGCGATCCGATCCCTTATCAGCCCTTTGTCTCCTGGGAATGGCCGCCTGGCGATGGTGAGAAACGAGTGTATGCGCTTTACCAGGATAATGCGGGCAACTGGATGCAGACACCGGTATCGGCGAAGATCACACTGGATACCCGTGCACCGGAAGTCATTGAGACCATACCGTCATCGGATGCCACCGGCGTGGATTTCGATATGACGTCTCTGGAGATCAAGTTCTCGGAGCCATTGGTGATGCGTGCACTGCCTGAGATAGGGATATTGGGCAGCGCCAGCGGGGTGATTGCCGCAGAGACCATCCTGAAAGAACAGAGTATCCTCCTGCGCCTGAAACAGCGATTGAGTCCTCAGGAGCGAGTCACTGTGAGAGTGCATTCTACGATTCGGGATGCTTTGCGCAATACGTTGCCTGCCGGTTACACCTTCTCCTTTGAGACGGCCTCCGCTTTGCTCCCGGGGGATGCGAATCGAGATGGCCGGGTGGACGCCTCTGATTTGCAGACCGTGATCATTTACTGGGGCAGCGAGGGACCACCGCGCCGGGCGATGCAATGGCTTCATTGGCAGGCCCAACCCGTGCCTGAATGGGAAATCGAGGGGGCTGCCTATGCCGATACCAATGGTGATGGTGCCGTCAATGCGACAGATGTTGTGCCGATCGCTGTTCATTGGGGGCGAGCCCGTCCCTGGGCAGTTGGTGAAGCGAACTGGCAAGTGATCAGTATCGGACATCTGGACAAGTACCGTGAGATGCTAGACATTCTGAACACCTCGTTGTTTCACTCAGATAGAGGAGCAGGTTTAAGAACAGGGCTAGAGCGACTACTGCACCCGGTGACTTCAGATCTCCCGGAGACGCAGATACTCCCAAATTTCCCTAACCCATTCCAGGATGAAACCTGGTTTCCTTTTCACTTGAGAGAGCCGGCAGATGTCACGATACGCATCTCTGATCTGCACGGAGATTGGATTCGGACGCTCTATTTTCATCAGGTGTCCCCCGGGTTCCACGATCAGCCAGGAGTTGCTCCTCGCTGGGATGGCAGGAATGACCTGGGGGAACGTATGGCGAGCGGTCTTTACTGGTATCGGATGGATGTCGGCGACCAACGTCGCACGGGGTGGATGGTGTTGCGAAGGTAAGACTATGGTACCGAGGGTGTATGCGGTAGCGGTAGATGCTCCACCCGGATAGTCCCATCATCACATAGCACTACTGCCCGTTCGATCACGCTGGCAAATTCCCGCACGTTGCCAGGCCAATCGTAGGACATCAACACTTCCATCGCTTCCGGTGCAATGGTTGGGCCCGCCCGGTTAGACTGCGCTGCATACTTCTTAAGGAAATAGTCAGTGAGCAGAGGGATGTCCTCCGTCCGCTCACGCAGTGGCGGTATCTCAAGTGATATCACGTTCAGGCGATAGAGCAAATCCTCCTGGAATCTGTTTGCCTGTACTTGTGCATGCAAATCCTTATTGGTGAGGGCAATGAGACGGACATCTACTTGAATCGACTGCGTCCCTCCGACACGGTCAAAGTGACCCGTTTCCAGGAGTCGAAGTAGCTTCATCTGTAATTCCATCGTTAGCTCGTCAATGGCATCCAGGACAAGAGTTCCGCCGTTGGCACGCTCCACGAGTCCTGCTTTCGATTGAATGGCACCGGTGAAGGCTCCACGCTCATGACCAAATAGATCAGATTCGAGCAAGGCTCCCGATGCCGCCGCACAGTTGAAGGTAACGAACGCATTGTGCCACATCGTTTGCAGCGAGCAGATCATTGCTGAGATGGTACAGTTCCGGCGTTCCTTCCGCACCTACCGGGGTGTATCCCCACTCTGATGTGATGAGGAAGGGCGTCGTGGCTTGGCGAGGTACTGCACTTCCCTGTCGGGGTTGATGTGATAACCGCTGACGATAAAATCACGGTGGCTTCCAGAACCGTTGCGCAATGCATGAAAAGTCTGTAGATGGCTTACTCGATCTCCGCGGATCGCTTCAGTTCTTCCCACAGCGGACGTATTTCTAGCCGGTCCGCCCACGTTTCCAGATAGTCCAGATCCAGTATGTCATACTGAACTTCATACACGCTACGAGCATCGCCCAGGTGCTTGGCACTCCCTCCTGACAACTTCGCCCAGCGTAATTTGGCAAGGATTGTGTCCTCTGGAGATGAAACGGCAACCTCCAGCCCATCAATCCGTTCACAGACTCGCCGTTGTAAACGGCTCTGATCAAAGGGTGAATCTGTCAGAATCCAGAAGTCGATCTTATCGCCCTCGACAGTGTGTAACAACATAAACATTGACTCTGTGCGAATAGCCTCATGAATACTCTGTTCACTGAGATAGAACTCGGGTGGTGGGAAGGCTCCTGGAAGTCGGGGAATTGCCTCAGTCTTGAGGGCGACGACCATATCAATATCGTGGGTTAGCCGGGGTTCACCGTGAAGACTCGAAGCGAGCGACCCGGTCAGCATATACTCAAGTTCCAGAGCTTCCAGGGTGCGGATGACTCGAGTTAGTAGTTCCTGTTGTGACATTTCTCGATTCTCCGCAAGTAGATGGCCCAAATCTCCTCTTCCGAGGCATCAGGGTAACGTCTCCGAAGCCCCGCAAGAAAGAGCTTCTTGCCAAATTCGGAAAGCTCAAATGCCTTGTGTAGACGCTGTTCCGGCGTCATGCGGCGCAGAATTCTAAGATACTCTCTTCGTGCAGCACGTGCTTCAGAGATGGTTTTCTCTATCATGTCAGTGGGATCGCCATTTGAGATAAAACGACGTTGCATGGATGAGTTACTCTCTGTCGATTAGTAGCACCAACTTTAGCACGTCCGGAGTGAACTGTCAACAGCCGTGGTTCCCTTGCGCCCTCTCGAAATCGGTTGACATGCATTCTGTTTTGAGTTATGATTTCACTCAGTCATCATTTACTCACGCGTGATAACTGTGACGAAGTAAGATAGCATTGGTGGGAACAGTCGTGAACCTATCCGATATGCGAGACAAAATATCCACCTTCTGCGGCACATCCGACGAGATCGAGTTCGCCGTGCTCTTTGGGTCCCACAGCCGCGGAGAAGCGTTGCAGCACAGCGACATTGACCTGGGGATCTATCTGGAGATACCTTCTTCATTAGAGCGGCTAACGCTTATACAACAGTTTGTGCGTATCCTCGAAACGGAAGCGGTCGACCTGATCCTGCTGAATCGTGTGGATCCGCTGTTGGGATACCAAATTGCACGCGACGCAAAGCTGTTGTATGTCAGGGATTCATGTGCCTTTGAAACGTGGCGACTATCAGCCTTGAGGGCCTATTTTGACGCGGGACCGCTATTCCGCGATGAGCGGGCCTATGTCAAGCAATTCCTACGTCAGGAGGTGTTTATGCTCGACACACAGCTTGTGGAGCGCAAACTGAGACAGATGGTAGAGTACCTCCAAGATCTGCAGCGGTTCGAGCCTCTCTCTCTTGATGAATACGAATCTCAGAGGGATACCCAGTACATTGTGGAACGCCTGCTTCAACTTGTGATCGAGGTGGCTACGGATGTGAACAATCATCTTATCCGCGCTTCTCAGCAGCCTCCAGCGACGAACTATTACGAGAGCTTCATGCTAGCCGGTCGATACGGCTGGATTGATACTTCGCTCGCCCGCGAGTTGGCTCCCTCGACGGGCTTACGAAACGCACTCATCCACGAGTATGAGAACATCGACGCCAACCTCGTACATCAAAGCATCGCGCAGGCGCTCACGCTCTTCCCTCAGTACATCGAACAGGTGCAGGCGCATCTTGAGTCGGAAATGCCGGTGTGATACCGTTTTCAGTTTAAGATTGTCCCAACGCAGGGAATCTCAAATCCCCCCCGCCCCCCCTTTTTCAAAGGAGGGGACAGCTTCCCCCTTTCGTAAAGGGGGATTGAGGGGGATTTCTCAAAGCGGCAATTTTAAACGGCATTCCGTATGATACGGATCGCCTCTGAATTTTGCGAAGGCCACAGAGGATACAGTAGAGCCGCGGAGCACTCGGAGCGACGCTGAAAAGATGATGGCACAGAACCTGATACGTCATTGATCGCGGATCCGGGATGATCAGAGTGATCGGTGAGAACAATAGTTAAGCAGGGCAGGATCAAAATCGACCGCATGTTCCGCGTGAGGAGGTTCGGGCACGGGTGGAATCTCTGTTGGCAGTACGGCCACCCAGTCGAGTTCCGGATCTTTCAGGCGAAGCCAAATCCAATCACGCCAGGAGCGGGCATGTTCCAGACCGCCAGGTTCCCTATCTTTCTTCGGTTCGCGTAGGGTAAGCCAGAGATGATCGCGGGCGCGTGTCAGGGCAACATACAGGAGACGCTTCTCCTCGGCGACAGTCGCCTGCCAGATCTGGGATTGCAGCAATTGGTGGATCGCTGTCTTTTCATCATCCGCATCGTCTCGGGCACATAACCAACCCACCTGGATCGTCTCCTCCAGACGCCCGATCAACATGCCGCTCTCCCTGCGAAATCGAAATACGGTGTCCGGCAGGATCACGAGCGGAAATTCCAACCCTTTCGCCTGATGCACGGTCATGATCTGCACGCCTCCGCCCTCTGGCAGATCCGCTTCCCCCTCTTCCTCCTCCTCTGATATCTGGGTGTGCAGGAAATCCACAAAATCGACCAGTGTATGTGGCCCTTCGAGTTCGAACGTTCGCGCAATATCGACCAGCTTGTAGACGTTAGAAATCCGTTGCAGACCATCACTACCACGATTCAGGGGAGCCAATATCCCGGAAGAGCGAATGAGGTGGAGGATCAATTCGGATGGACGCAGATAGCGGACCTGAGTGCACCAGTCTTCTATCAGGTGGCGGGCTTTTTCCACGGATCGTGCGTCCGCCTCGGACAACACATTGATATCCAGATGGGACAACTTCTGATAGAGGCCCGCGCCGGGGGCATGGGCAAGATGCACCAGAGCCACATCGGAGAGCGCGAAGAACGGGGAGCGCAACAGGCCGACCAAAGGGATCGCCTGCTGTGGATGCACAAGAATCGTCAGAGCATTCCCAATATCGAGGATCTCCTGTCGTGAGAAGAAACCTCTCCCCCGTGCGACGACATAGGGAACGCCATATTCGCGCAGGGCTTGTTCATAAATCTTCTGTTTCGTTCGCCGCCGGAATAGAAATCCCACGGCTCGTCCTCTGCGCTCAAGCATCTCGCGCACGCCGGGGTATTGCGCATCGTGCCTACCATCCAGGATCTGCCGTAGACGTCCCGCGATGCATCGCGCCTCCATCACATCCAGAGCTATCTGATCATCGTCGCCCTGCTCTGCCTGAAAGCGCATGACCTCGACGTTCCCTGAATCCTGCTGATACGATGTCGGTCGTGAACCATCCTGATAGCGCAACGGCTGCGCCTGTGCTTCGTAGGCCGTGCGTTTGACAAGCAGCGGATCGAAGAACTGATTGAAGAAATAGAGCAGATTCGGCCGGGAGCGAAAGTTGACATCGAATCCGATGCGACCATCGGGTCTCAACTCCTCGGAAGGTTCCTCTAATGTGGGGTAAGGAACCGTACGCCCACTTGCCCGGTTCTGAGCGGGAATGGTCCGCTGTGCGGCGTCGCATACCTCGACTTCACCACCCCGGAATCGATAGATCGCCTGCTTTTCATCCCCTACGACGAAGAGCTTATCCGAACTCCACACCCCCGGCTGATCTGGCTCCTCAACCAATCGAAGGATCTGTGACCACTGAGCCCGGTTGGTGTCTTGAAACTCATCCACCATGATGTACCGAAACTGCTTCTGGTAGATCCGGCGGATTTCCGGCTGCTCCAGGATGTGCGAGGCGTAGATCTCCAGATCGGTGAAATCGAGCATACTGCGGTTCAATTTGACGTTCTGGTACTCCTGGATGGCATATTCCCCAAGATGAGCCAACGCATGCAGATCGGATAGGGCCTCCCGCTCCAGAGGTTCATCCCAGCGAATGGATAATTGCTGTTGGAACGGCAATACTCGCTCGGCGATCGCTGCAAAGGACTCGTTGACAACCGGCTTCTGATCGCCCCAGACCGCTTTGCTCCCCTGGCTAAAGCTGCGTGGCTTCCCGGTTTTGGTAAACAGCGCATCGAACAGATCTTCAACCTCACCGTGCAGGATAGCCTCCCTCGTCTGAACCGCCTTGTCACTTGCTCTGGGTTTTGGTGGGTTCAGTGCAGCAAGTCGCTCAAGAGGTTCCTCCATCTCCTCGCGCAATGCGTCCATCACAATGGCGAGATTCCGGTCTAACAGTCGTTTCCATTGGCCGAGCACCTGTTCATCGGGCGTTGTATCCAGCCAGTGGAGCCAATGCTGAACGTTCTGTCTATCCCGCACCAGTTGCTGCACCATTTCGAGTATGCTGCTTTTACGCCTGGCCACCAGCAACTGTCTCAGTGCGTCATGACATGGATGATCCGTCTGAGTCGCCGCCGCATCGAGTACCGATTCGACCGTCTCGCGCAGAAGTTGGCGTTGTCGATAGCCTTCGAGGACGGTGGATTCCGGATCAAGCCCTTCGATGGCATGCGGGAAACGTCGAATGACTGACGCAAAGAACGCGTGGATCGTGGAGATGTGATTCAGGAGAAATTGATCTCGAAAGGAGCGAAGTTTCTCACGTAATGCGGCGGGAACCCGGGAGTCTCGCGAACGCTCGAGCAATGCCCTGTAGACGCGGTGTTTCATTTCACCGGCCGCCTTCTCCGTATATGTGATCGCCAGGACCTGGTTGATATAT
>JAJRTO010000202.1 GCA_024278235.1 Candidatus Poribacteria bacterium | reverse complement strand
TCAACCCTCAAGGAAACAAAAGGATATGCTATTTTTTACAGCAAATACTGTGCCAATGTTTGGGGCAAGGGGCTGAACAGAACGAATACTGTTGCAGGTGGGTAAATTTTATGCACTTATCAGCAAGAACTACCCAACACAAAATTGTCTACTCCACGATCAGTGTGCCCTGCATATTCCCATGTCCATTGCCGCACTGTACGGTGCAGACGAAGGTATGACTGCCTTTCTTGTTCGCTGTGAATTCAACTACCACGTCTTTACCGGGGTTGATGGGTTGGTTCACACCAAACGTTCCAAGCCCGAAACCGTGGGGCACATCTGCGCTACGAAGTGTGAGAATCACCTTGTCCCCTTTTTTGACGCGAATGGTACGCGGGCTAAACTCCCACTGCTTCGCGGTAATGGTCATGCGGACCGTATTCTCACCTCCCGTTTCAGCCGCTGCTTCTGTCTTGAACGTAAAGTCCGAGGATGTGGACACGTTGCCGTCCAGGTCCGTCAGCTTAACACGATAATGGTAGGTCGTATCCGGCTTTAGACCTGTGAGTTGAACCCGATGCTGGAGCTGCATCTTGCTGCTCTTGGCAGTCAAGCCATAGGAGGTATCCTCCCCATAGTCAACTTCAGCCTTCGTGCTTTCGTTCGTCTGCCACACGATAGTCACATTTGCAGTGCCGGTGGAGACCTCTATCTCGGAGGGTTGGGGTGTGCTTTCACCCTCCGCCAGCGTGACAAACGTGAAATTGCGGGATTGAGCTTCTTGACCAGCTTCATCTGACGACAGAACGCGGAAATGATAGGTCGTTTGAGGTTGGAGCCCCGATAGTTCGACACGGTGTTGAATGACCAGGGGGGCATTGCTAGAAGACATCCCATAACTCTCGGTAGTCCCATATTCTATTTGACTGTCGGCTGGGACATCCGTTGTCCACTGAATCTGTGCTGTATCGCCCGTTATCGATACGGCAACATCAGAAATATCCAGGGCAACATCGGGTGTTGTTGGTGAGCTTTCCCCGCATCCACTGATCCATAGGAACAGTGGCAGCAGCAACGCACTGAACAGAGTGAGTCTATATCCAACTGAGATTCGACGGATGTTCATTTTGAGTTTTCTCCTTCTCTAAGCTATACAATGGGTCTTATCTCCTCAATGGTTTTTCAACCACTGACGTTCAACCGTGTCTCATACAGAGCAAAGTGCGTGCCAATCTTAGCGAGAGGGAAAGGAAGAACTGAAAATGGTCTTGATTGGGAGTAACTATACCACCAAAAATTTCTGCTTCGACCTTAATGAAAAGCGATCTACAACAATTCACGCAGATGGTTTATAGCCTTCTTCACCGCTTCGACACGATTCTCCTCCTGACCTTCGTAGACGATGGAGAGATTCCCATTGTAACCGACATCTCTCAGAATACGGAAGATACGTTCGTAATCGAGCCATTCTTCTCTGCCGCTTTCCACCCGATAGAATTTCGTGCGGACATAGATCGCGTATGGCGCAGTCTGTTCGATGTACTGGTAGATGTTCACTGCGGGATCTGGATTCCCCACAGGATGTGCCCCGATGGATCCCTGCCACTGCCCTGTGTCAAGGATCAGGGAAAAATTCGGGTGATCGGTCTCCTCCAGGATGCGCACCACGTCGTCAGCGGTCGCGGCGAGATTCTGGTTATCGTGGTTTTGGAGCGCGACAATGACACCTTTTTCTGCACCATAGCTTGCGGTCTCTTTCATGCACCGGATGAGCGGTTGAAACAGCGGTTCACGATCCTCGACTCCCGATGGGACACGTCCTGCAAATACACGAATCAAGGGAGCACCGACGAAAACCGCCAGATCAATCGATTCCTTACACAGCTCGATCTGCTCCTGCAGATACTCCGGTGTCCCCACGAAGTTGTTGCTCACACCGAGGTATCCCATCGGCAATCCGTGCTTGAGGCACTGCATCTTGATGCGGAGCAGATAGTCAGGGTCTGTCGAGGTAAACGCCCGTCGATGGAAATCGATCACATCGAGCTTCAACTCATAGGCCGTCTGAATAAACGTATCGATATCCATGTCAGGTAAACTCAGATAATTACAGCCGATCTTCATCATCGTATTGGGTTCTCCTGTTCAGCGATAAGGTTCTCTCATGCTGCGTAACGTCGCCCTTCGTCCATCATCGCAAGGTAGTTCTCTACGGGGATGTAATTTGCCACCGAGTTGCCACTTCCAAGGCAATAGCCACCACCCGGTTGGCAGATATCCAGTGTCTCCCGCACCCGTTGGCGTATCTGGACTTCATGGGACCGACAGAGGAAATCGACATCGATGCCACCTATCACTGCGATGTGTTCGCCATAACGCTGTTTGGCAAGAGTCACAGGTTCGATGGTATCCTCAAAGGAGTGCCGACCGTCGATACCCACATCATGAATGAGAGATTCCATCAGTTCAGAAAGATCCCCGCAAGCATGTAAGAGATAGAGCTTGTTGTGGGCATGCGCCAGATCTGCGTTCTTTTTGTGCCAGGGAAACGATTTTTCGATCAGGATCTGCGAACCGATCATGGGCCCCGTTTTGAATCCCATATCATCACCACCGAAAAGGATGGCGAGGCGATCAAACTGGACCAACACTTTCGCGATCTCATGGAAGATCGATCCGATCCGCTCAAACATGGCGTCTACGAGGTCAGGAGTGTCATGGATCTGGTAACACAGGTTTTCGTAACCCATCAGCCAGGTGACCTGTTCAAAGATCGAGTGACATCCTGAGACAATACACATATCTTCCGGCAGATTCCTGGTGAGCCATTCAAGAATCGTCGTATCGGCCTTCGCTGGATCAGGCCAGGGATAAGCCTCAAACTGTTCCCATCCCTTGATCGGCCCGGTATGTTCATCTGTCCAGTGACGCTGATGACGGCGTTGTGCATCCTCCTGGGTTGTATCCTCCGAGACGAGCAGATCCCGGGGAAAACCGATACCACCGATGCCGGCGGCCACGTAATCGTAACCTAGAAATCGCTGGAGCTGGATTTCGAACTTCCAATGCCGGTAGGGATCGTCCTCAGAGATGTCAGACCCAATTCCAAATTGTCTGGCAATTGCCGACTTGATCTCACCGTCCAGGAACAATTCCATATAGTGAACCCGCTTGGGGGTTCCCTCCCGCTTCAGATTGGAGAGCAGGGCCTCATAATCGGGTTGTACGGAAATATCAAGCATAGGTCCTCCTGATTGATGGATGCCATAGGAAACAGGGAAGATGAATCTTTCGAGATCCATTTTAACGGTTTGCCGCAGGAATTACAAGCGTTATACCCGGCGCGGAATCGAGTTGGAAGTTAAAAATCAGACGCAGTATCTGCCTACGAAAATTGAGAAGGACTCGTGGAAGAAGCAGAATGTTGAACCTGAAGTAGCGATGTGCTATACTCTGTGCACCACGAAGAAAACGGACTGGACAGTAAGAGAAATAGGGAGCTGAGAGGACTAGACCAAGATACCATGTTACGCTCGAATCTCATTGGCGAATTGCAGTCTATTTTGGGTCATGACAATGTGTTGGCCGATCCTGTGGAACTCATGGTTTACGAATACGATGCGGGGATTGATAGAGCGACCCCGGATGTCATCGTGTTACCGAGAACCACGGAGCAGGTAGCGGAGGTTGTCCGCTTTGCGAATCGCCACAGGCTCCCCTTCATCGCCAGGGGATCAGGGACAAACCTGAGCGGTGGCTCCATCGCGCTCGATGGCGGCATCGTGATCGAATTCTCACGTATGAATCAGATTCTGGAGATGGACTTTGAGAATCTACGAGCTGTCGTCCAGCCCGGCGTCTTCAACCTTGACCTCTACAATGCACTTGCGGAACACGGCTATTTCTATGCCCCCGATCCGTCAAGCCAGAAGGTAGCGACTCTCGGTGGAAACGTGGGTGAAGATTCCGGGGGGCCGCACTGCCTCAAATACGGGGTGACAACCAATCACGTGCTCGGTCTGGAAGTGGTGCTCCCTGATGGCGAGATCATCGAGACAGGTGGCAAAGCACTCGACACCCCCGGCTACGATCTCACGGGGCTATTTGTGGGTTCCGAGGGTACACTGGGCATCGTAACCCAGATCACAGTGCGTATTCTCAAGCTGCCGGAAAAGGTGCAGACGATGCTCGCCATCTTTTCCTCGTTGGAAGATGCCGCACAGGCAGTCTCCGACATCATTGCGGCGGGTATCCTTCCGGCGACTCTTGAGATGATGGATCGCATGACAATCGAAGCGGTCGAATCCTCAATACATGCAGGCTATCC
>JAJRTO010000201.1 GCA_024278235.1 Candidatus Poribacteria bacterium | reverse complement strand
GGTAGAATCAATGACCCGAAACCATACCACATCATTCAGGATAGGGCAATGACATTCCTACGTCGAGGAACGGGTTGCCGTTACAAGCACTCAAGCCAGAATACAAAAGGTTGAATCAAACGTTACCTGTCGTTCTTGAGTTTGTTACCCTAATCATTTCTTGTGCGATTTTTTGCGAAAGTTCTTGGTCAGTTAACTGTACAAACATTGTCGATTCCATCACCAAATCGAACATATCAGATTCATACGGCATAGATCCTGCGTCATCACATATGAAATTAAGATTAGGGTAATTCTTCTGTGCATCGCTAATTCTTTCTCTCAATATGTCAATCCCATAAAGATTTTCAGGTGTGAACCCCAATTGGAGAAATCTTAATAGACTTCCGCCTCCACCACACCCAACATCAAGAATTTTCGACGACTTCCTGTTCAGATTTGTTGCTTTTCTGAGTACAGAAATAACTGCGCTTTCAAATGCTAAATATTGGAACAGGACTTCCGGATTGGTCAATAAGTCATTTCGAGCTTGCCCTTTTTTCTGATAATAATCTTTGTACCAATCCCTAGTTTTCAAAGAAAGATCTTTTTCAATGGGTTGCATATGTTTCTCCTGTTCTTAGCGGCATAACAAATATTAACCAACATTTATCACGCAGTGCACCATACTTCCATGACAAATACAACAGAAAAAGGTGGTGGAAATCGCTTGTAGCACGTCCTGCCTGTATGTTATCATTGGCGTTGGGTATCAGCAATAGCCATACAAGGCTGTAGGATATAGATGATAACCAACGCTCTTTGGAGAAGCAGCAGTCGGGTCGGGAGCAGATAGCTTCAGTACATCACACCACCTTCAATGGCTCAGAATCTCAGCCCAACTCCCATACCGATCGCCGTACCATCGAAATCAAGCTCAAGAGGTGGCATTTCGTCAGCGATAAACGTCTTGAGGATATGTTTCGCCTCGACAGTGATGAAGAAGCCTTCGTCTGGAAGCTGAAACTTGAGTCCAATCAACACGAATCCGGTTAGGCCAGAATTGCCTTGATCGATGCTGAACCCTTGTTCCTGAATCATATCGAGTGCGCTGCCCGCTACGCTCAGATATGAGTAACCGACACCACCTCCCAGATAGAGAGGCAGAAATTCATGAAGTAGTACCGGACGGTAGATCACCTGGAGCGAAATCGGGATGAGGCTTGCCGAAAGATCTGCCTGCTGGGGCGGTGGTATTTCCGTGTCATTTGTCCAATAACCGATCTCCAGCCGTGAGGAGAGTGCAGGTGCATGCTCGAATTCGACTGAGGCACACAGCATCAGTGCAGCGTCGAGCCCAGGTGAACCGAGTGCCTTGAGAAGATCGATGAACTGCTCTAACTGAGGGCCATAAGAGGAAGCCGATATCTGAACGGATGGAGATTCTACTCCGCGTTTCAGAAGACTGCGCAACCAATCGGACGGCTTCATTGAATTTCCGGAGCCATCCGCAGCGTCTCCCGGTGTGATTCCAAGCACCATGGTGAAAACAATCAGAACTGCAAAGTAATGGGCGATATTTTGTCGATTCACTTCGGGTGATCCTGTCATGGGCGCGTGATCAGATACCATAATGTCCCATGCTCTGCTCCGATATCGAAGGCGGTCCCGGCATCCGAAGAATGACACGGGACGTTTCCTTTGGGCATCCCTGTGCCATCCAACGACCGGACGATCCGATCGTCCGATTTGCTGAAAGTGATCGTCGCCGGAACGCCTTCCGCCACTGTCGGCTCATTTCCCCACTGGTCACTCACGCTGGTGCGGTCATGGTTCCAACCCATGTTCGTGTTTTCCACTCGCCCTACCGCGACCAGAAGAATCCTATCCGATTTGCTTATCGACTTGCCATCCAGGGCAGCGATGGCGATACTCGCCCAGTTGGTCTCAGTCTGCGGCATTTTGATGCTGACATCACCGAGGGTCACGGTCTGGCCTCCCAGATAACCAACGGCCGCTCGAACGACATGAGAGTTGATTGTATAGATGGCGGTTCGAGGATCCCCCTTGTTCCATACGATCTCGCCCGTATGACTGATCCATTTCCCGGAAGGCTCTTTCGCCGTCCTGGACAGCGAAAGGGCACCATCCCGGAACTGTACAGCCACTGCGTTGGTAAGAGGCAGAACCGCAGAAGCTCCGGCCGCTTCCCATGCAGCTCTCGTATTGGTGCCATGCTGCGTGAGTTGCGGCACGATTTCGTCCGTGGGGAATTGCAGGACAGTCGGTTCGGTATCCGCTGAGACACCGTTCATACGGAACATAACGGCGGCGACAGGGAGGAATGCCAGCTTGCCCGGGTGACCGTTCATCGAGAAATAGCCGGAGATGCGCTGCTGATCCCAGTCTCTACCGTTGTAATCGAACTGATATAGCCCATCCCAATCCTGAAAGGCGGCGAAGGATGCGAGCATTGGGAACATCTCGGCTGTATGATCGTTTGGCGCTGGATGATCGTATTCGCTGACGGTAAACGGTTTGCCGGATACTCTATGAATGGCAAGACGGGTGAGCGTTCCGCCATTCGGATCCTGGACCATCGAGGTGTTGGGGATGTTCCATACCTTTCTCGACCAGGGAGTTGCAGGGAACCGGGGATGCTGCCAGTAGCTGTGCATATCGACATAATCGGAGAACTCTGACTCACGGTAAACGCCTGCGATACCACCGTAGGAAGCCTGTGTGACGGACACGGATGGTCGGATGCTCAGTTCGTCCGTCAGGAATCGAACCATCTCCTCAGAGTATTTCATCTCGGTGTCGATGAGGAACTGCCAGAACGACTGCCGCACACCTGATGGGGCATCCGTCTGTGGCAGGGCGATGTTGCCCGCTTCCAGCGATTGATCATCGGCTAATCCAATGGTTCCGCCGCGTTTCAACGATAGGTCAGCAAACCAGAAATGACCTATCTGGTTGCGGAGGTTGAAGCTCAACCGAGTGAGTTCCGGCTCGGTATCCTGGGCCTGAAACACGAAGCGAAACTCGCGCCATTCCGTTGTGAGTTTCACCGTTTTCTGCAAGCCCAGGAAACTCCAGGGCGGCTTCTGGAGACGAACGCCAACGTTGACATCACGAGCGTCATCACTTTTCGCACGGAAGCTCAACGTGTAGGGAACACCGTCTTCGAGGGTCAACCCAAGCTGATGCAGTTGCAGATTCCACGATTGCTCTCCCGGTTTCAGGGTGATCACGTGGAGTGTCTTCTTGCTCAAGCCGGAGTCGTCTTCGGAAACCTCCAGCTTCGCTCGCGCCGAAGTGCCCGTTTCCAGCGCCCAATATTGGTCGCCTTCAGAGAGATCGGTGTTCCGGAGAACTTCATCACCTATCGGTTCCCTGGCGACATCCCAGTCCGCTCGCAGCTCATCGGTATCCCGATAGGTCTGCCTGAGCCAGTGATGCCACTGTTCCAGCAGCGCGCTCTTGAAAGGATCGGGCATACGCAGGAGATCGCTCCAATCCCGTATCAGCGTGTTCTCGTTGTTGATCTCGACAAACGCCACGGCTGGTTCGTGCGCATAGAGAGTTCCTGTGTATGGATTCCTGTGCATCAGCAATTCACGGGCGTACTCTTTTTGCATTTCGATATACGGTTGATAGAAATGGTCCAGGCATTTGCCGAACAGGAACGTCCGAATATCGGGTGGCAATCCCGGATAATTGCGCGAAACATGCAGATTCAGGTTCGTGTAGATCCCGTTCTGTTTGAGCTGATAGATCATCCAATCGAGCTTATCTATCTGTACCGGATCGAACGTCTTCCGGTCATCGAGCCATATCCCCCTGGGGGCAGGGCTATTATCCATGTGGTGGAATCGAACGATGTTGATACCGAGCTTTCGCATATGTGCCGCGATCCGGGGGGCCACCTCCTTATCGGGAAACGCACCGGAGAATGTCAGATTGGTGCCCAGAAATTTCAAACGACGGCCGGATCCATCCACAAAATGGCTGCCTTCAACCTCGACGAAACCGGCAGTTCCAGCCGGTTCTGGATTAAGAAAAGACATGGACACCGGAGTCTCCGTCGCATCCAGTCCGGGGATCACAAACTCAAACCAACCTAGGGTATCTTTTGTTACCTGACAAGGTGCAGGGGCGCACACGATGATCACCTCCATAGCGATGGCTAAAACGAAAGTTCCGAGAAAAGTCGTCCTCATGGGAGCAGTTATCCTTTCAGGCCGAGATCCGTTCCGTTACGATGGTCCCGATTTCATCCGTACTCTGCTTTCCCCCCATCTCCACGCTCTGCAACTGGTGTGTTGCCAGGCCCGTTGCGACAGCCTCCTCGATGCGGTGCGCCGCTTCACGAAGATTCCCGTCCCGATGCTCATCTCCGAGCCAGTTGAGCATCATGGCGCCGGAGAGGATCGTCGCAAGTGGATTCGCAATGCCCTTGCCTGCAATATCGGGAGCCGTACCGTGGCATGGCTGAAAGACGGCGTGCTTGTCGCCAATGTCCGCCGAGGGGGCCATGCCGAGCCCACCGATGAAGCCGGCAGCGAGATCCGAGAGGATGTCGCCGAACATATTTTCAGTGACGATCACATCGAATTGGTCGGGGGCCATGACGAGTTTCATCGATACCGCATCGATGTAGCCACATTCATGCTCGATGTCGGGGTACTCCTGAGCAACTTCGAGAAACACTTGCCGGAAAAAGGCAAAGGATCGGAAGACGTTGGCTTTATCAACACAGGTGACTTTTCGTTTGCCGTTCCGTTGCCGGCACAGTTCAAAGGCAGCACGGACAATCCGCTCTGTACCATAACGGGTGATGACCTGCGTATCGGTTGCCACCTCGTCGCGCAGCAGTGTTCCACGTTTCATGGAGGCAAACAGACCTTCTGTGCTTTCACGAACGACCACAAAATCGATCGGTTGATCCGTTGCCAGCGCAGAACGGATCCCGGGATACAATTTCGCTGGTCGGATTCCCGCATAGAGGTCTAATTCAAAACGGAGGGTGATCTGGGGGGTAAGTTCGGTGCCGTCGGGATAGCGGATCGATGGATCTCCCATAGCACCCAGGTAGATCGCATCTGCGGTGGCAGCCTTCTCAAGGGTGTGTGAAGGCAATGGATCTCCTTGCTCCAGGTAGCACTTCGCACCGCACTCCAGATATTCGTAGTCCAACTGAAAACCTCCCACGATCTCCTGAACGCGACGTAACACCTTGACCCCTTCTGCAATGACATCGGGACCGATGCCATCTCCTCCGAGAACTGCAATCCTATAGCGATTCATAGAAGCTCCTATGGTTATCGGGGGAGAACCCTGTGTCTGCCCAGGGAAGACATAAGGGTTCGCTGCCCCTATCTACTTGCTCTTTATCATGAATGCGAGCAGAAAACCGATGACCAATCCAAGGATGAAACCAAATATCACCAACGCGATCCGATTCTGGGTGATCTGTCCCAGAAAATTGGGTTGAGGGCGTAGGGGAATGTTAAAGACGCTCTCTCTTCCCTCCAGGACGGCGGTGCTAAGGCCCTGCCGAGGGGCATAGCCTTCAGCCGTGACATCGAGGGCATATGCTCCCGGAGGAAGATCCGGGATGAGATAGTTACCCGCCTCATCGGAAACCACATTCCCCTGAAGTCCACCGCGTCCTGAATAGTGGATATTCGCTTCAGGGATGGGCATCGAACGATTGGCTGTGTCCGTGATAATTCCCCGGATCAGTCCCACTTCTTCAGTCGATTGTCCTGCATTCTCTGAAGCAGCCATGATGCAGAACAAGCCTATGATGCAGATAATCAGAAAGAAATGTGATCGCATAATGCACCTCGCATCGTCCATTTTGTGAACCTATTCCTCATTGTGTAATGCTTTGTCGTTACCTTGAAGTCAGGGGCGAGTGGAAGGGCAGGTCAATCGGCTGAAGCTGGCGAGGCACGAGATGTATGGTCATGCAAACTTCGACCTGCTTCGCAAGAAGGTGATGGGGTGTTCCCTTGCTGTGTAAGGCTTCTAATGTAATTAGGTTGTACCGATACGGCAGATCACACTAGCTGGCGCAATTGTTCCCGGCGTTGAGTTTCACTCATCTGCTGTTGTTGAGCATGAGATGGCTGAGCTGAGCGGCGATACAATGCAGCCTCACTTCGACGACGTTGGATCCGGAAGTAGTCAAAACGAGTGGTCGTAGCGGGTATGTTTCCTGGGCACAGTGCATGAAGTCCCACATGGACGGGATCTCCCATACCGACGAAGGTTGAACCACACGATTGCCAGTTGATTCCATCAGCACTTGCATAGCCGCTGAACAGATTTCCCCTACGTTCGAGCCGGAGAAAGAGGTGCCTGGGATTGGTGAGCCCCGCTCCGCGCCCCACCAGCGAGTAAACTCGGTTCACATGCCGCTCAAAGCGTACATCTCCCCGGAAAGCGTGAGCACCAGAGGTTTTCTCAAGACGCACGAACGCATTTGGATCCTTCCACACGAGCAGTCCACCATGTTCCCTGAGTTGAGGCGTAACCCGGATCCGGGTTTCAATTGCAAAGTCTCCCGATATCGTCTGTAACAGACGCGGAGCATCCATATTGCCGCCCTGGCCTGGAGGGCTTCCATGCCAGAGATCCTGCCCCGGTTCAACACGCATTTCCAGATACCCCAGCCGTTCAGACCAGGTTCCTCCGCCTTTCGGATCTTCCCATCGCCACTCAGGATGCATCTGAATCCCGTCGAACTCATCCTGGAACATAATCTCGCTAAATTCGCTGGATGAAGACCATCCTTCGATTTTGACAGCCGAGATGATGTCACCGAAATCCTGATAGAGCAAGTGCAGATTGGGAATCTCCTTCTTGAAGTCCATCGGCCTTATTTCGATAGGCAGTTGGGCTCCCTCGAAATTGGGATGCTCATAGAAGATAACCCGGGCACCGGTGGGTGGGCAGTTAGGCCCCTTGAAGATGCGAAGTGAAGATATTCTGTCTTCGAACCATGTCCCGCCCTGTGCGTCGCGCAAGTTAGGGATATCCCGCAATACGATGGCTCTTAGCCCCTGAAAGTTGATATGCTCATAGCACTCAACAACGAGAGGAACGGTTCCCCACTCTGGTCCTGCCACCTCCAGTGAGGATCCGAAATTGATGGAGGAAACGACATTCCCAAACCCGTAGGTCATATCATGAAGATTAGGATAGAATCCTGGGCCCAACGCCAGACGTTTCCCTTGAAAATCGATATGTTCATGAAGAATCACTTTATAGTTAGGGCTGGAAGCATAGTTCGGCCCCTTATAGATGCGTACGGAACTGATGTTGTCCTGAAAGCCGATATAACCCGTATAGCGTACAGGTTCGTAAACAAGGCCACGCCGCCCTCGGAAGTAAGGTTGATCAAAGATCTCCACGATCAGTCTTGGCACAACAAATGGCATACTGGTTCACCTTCGTTTCTGGTTTTTCAGGAACTGCTCTGAAAATGGGCGAATAGGCAAATGAACACATCACGCTTTACATCCCATTTCCATGATTCGTGGATGAGCGAGTGCTCATGAACACGGCTTCGGAGAATCACTATTTAGAATTATAGCATAAATTTGCCAAGAGCGAAATGGAAAAAAGAGGGAGTAGAAATCCCCCAGGTATTAAAAGTGGTAGACGACGACCATCTTTTCTGATACGATACACCACATCCTGGTTTCCACAGAGAGGATCATCTATGACATCGACATCACCCGATGGCAGATTTCTACGCGGTCAGAAGTGGGAGAAGTTCTCGGTTCAGGAGGCAGAGGCAGATTTCTACGTGGCTCCAGATGGAGATGATTCCTGGTCGGGTACTCTACCTTCTCCTGATGCAAACAAGAATGACGGCCCGTTTGCCACAATCGAACGGGCGCAAGAAGCGGTTCGCCTCTTGAAGCAACAGGCATATTCTGAGAAAAAGCCGCCAATGGAAAAGAGATTCATCGGTTCCCCTCACAAATATGGAGCAGGGAAAGACATCCTGGTGCTCATTCGTGGTGGATACTATTCTCAGGAGAAGCCTCTCCAGTTTGGTCCAGATGATGGTGGAGAAAGAGTCGAGACCGACCTGCCGACAGGAGCATTTGAATTTCATAAGCTGAAGGACCATTTTGTGACCTATGCCGCGTACCCAGGTGAGACACCGATTATCTCCGGTGGGAAGAAGATCACATCCTGGCGGGAAGAGAAAGGGAAATGGGTCGCCGATGTGCAAGGGATGGATATAAAAAGGGTCTTGGCGAATGGCAAAGCTCAGACTCTCGCGCGGGCTCCCAGTGAAGGATATTTCACGCCGCCTGAGACGCCCGAATCTACGATGGAGTTCAAATTCCGTGAAGGTGACTTGAAACAGTGGCCCAATATGGAGAATAACAGGATCATCATGCTCCTCAGGTGGCATCAAGGCGTGAACTCCATCGCCCGGGTTGATACAGAGAACAACGTGGTTCATTTGGCCAAATCGGAGCCGGGCATCGTCGTCGTCCCTCCGAGGTATTACGTCGAGAACGTGGAGGCACTGCTGGATGCACCCGGCGAATGGTTCGTTCATGCGGATACCGGGAAGCTCAGTTATATCCCTGATGAGGGCATTGACGATCCCAACGAAGCCAACATTGTGACGCCCGTCTTGTCTCAATTGTTGATAATAAAGGGCGAACCGGAAAGAGTTGTCCGTAACCTGAGATTTTATGGGCTGGCGTTTGAAGCTACCAATCCCGGGGACAGCGCGATCTCATTCGCTTATGCCACCAACTGTGAGTTGGTGGATTCGGAAGTGAGAGGTGTCGGTAACACGGCTCTTGAGCTTGGCAAAGGATGTTACTTCAACAGAATCCTGAATAACACCATCCAGGGCGCGGATGAGGGTGGAATCCGCATCTCAGGGGACCCCCATCCCGATTGGGTGGATC
This sequence comes from Candidatus Poribacteria bacterium, assembly GCA_024278235.1. Lineage (GTDB taxonomy): Bacteria > Poribacteria > WGA-4E > JAJRTO01 > JAJRTO01 > JAJRTO01. Next base: position 2,820 of record JAJRTO010000201.1, on the reverse strand, counting down.
TGATCCACGGGAACATCATCTCCCATAACGACGTATCAGACTGTGGTGGTATCAGTATTCACGTGAGCAATACCCGTGATACAATCGTGTCCCACAACGAGATAACGAACACACGGGGGCGGACCCCTCTACAGGTGGGTGGCTGGTCTAATGTCGAAGTGGCCATTGAGGGTGGGTACCGGGTCGAGTATAACCACATTCACCATGTCCAGGTAGGCTCTGATGACTCGGGCGCTATCACCACGGCGGGTCTTACCACGAATTCCACGATAAGTGGCAATCTGATTCATGACGTAAGTCCGGGTTTCTTCAATGAGAATGTGGCGTTCTGGTTTGACAACATGTCTTCCGGGTGGACGGTTGTGGACAACATCTACTACAACCTCAAACAGGCCGAAATGAAGCTCTGTGCGTGTCTCCTCTCGGACAATGTCTACCGGGACAACTTCCTCATAGAAACACCGGAGAATGAGCCGGAAAGGATCATCGAAGGAAAACCTGAGTTTGAAGCCAGTGAACTCAGCATCGGTGAAGCCGAGGATAACGGGCGAGCAACGACCGGTCAAGTCCTGAAAGTGAGCGCAGCGGTTACCAATACTGGAGCAACGGGAATTGGGAGTGTTGACCTGTATGTTGACGGCAAGGTTGTTCAATCCAAGAAGTTCCCTGTCGTTCATAACAACACTCGGATCATCACCTTTGATGTGACGTTCCATGAGCCTGGTGAGCACAGAGTCGCCATAGGCTCCACTCCATACAAAGCTGTCAACGTAAGCGGAAAGCCCGTTCAGTTGCTATGTACCGAATTGGACGTATCCGCGCCAGCCGTTCCTGCAGGTGAGAAAATCATCGTCCGTGCAACCGTTGAAAACGTGGGAGATGACAAAAGCTCTGATGATGTCCATTTCCATATGAATGGAAAGGTCGTTGATTCAAAGCCGATGACGTTGTTACCCGGGGAATCTGAAAAGGTGAGATTCTGGATGAAACCGGAAAGGGGAATCCACCGAGTCGGCATCGGTCATACCACTCCTGTGACAGTGGAAGTCTATCCACATCATCCAGTGGACATCACGAAGCACGAGTTGCACATCCATTGTTCCGGAACAGCGAGACCCTGTGAGTTTGACACGGACAGGGCCAATCATCGTTATACCATTACGGCAGGCGGCACCGACTTCCTTCATGCGGAAGATTCGTATGGCGCCATCTATCTGAAGGGCGTGATTAAGGGGAATTTCGTTGCGACTTTGAAGGTGGTCCAGTTTGGAGAGAACGTCAATCCATGGCATCGAGCAGGGATATTCATCCGAAATGACATCGCCAAGAGCCATGAAATCGAGCGGGGAAGTTTAGGCTCCGTTTTGATGTACGCAACACCGAAACTTACCGGGATTCAGTGGGATGCATTCGGGGACGGTTGTATGCATCAATGTGGGGAGAGAAGTATGCATGAGACGGAGCATCCTTTCCCCGTATGGCTCAAATTGGTAAGGCACGGGAACACCTTTACAGGATACACCAGTTATGATGGTGTGAAGTGGGGCCATCCAAAGCTCACATCGCCGATTCCCGGTTTAGCGGATGCGATGGACATCGGGTTGGCAGCGGGAACCATTGATCAGATACCGGCGCTGGTTGTCCTGGAAGATTTCACATTAGAGGTAGAAGACGGAGGTTAAGACTCACCCATCATCCTCATCGGCATCCCGCAGATCCCGTGTTGATACCAGTTCCCACGTGGCTTTCTCCCTACTTTGCAGCATCATCCGTGGGTGGTCTTTCGCCCCCCGGGGGTGATGTTCAAGGAATCTAAATACAGCATAGAACACATGGAACATCGGATCAAGAACGATTGTGGATCTTTCCCTCCACGTGTGCTTTGGCCATCCTGAGAGCAAATGGCTCATCGGTGCACCGCTCGAACTGCGTCCGTTGTAGTTCCACCTGCCTGGAGGTAGGCGGCGCAAGGCGTCCGTAGTAGCGTCCATGGCTAGACAGGAAGCAGATGGGGATGCTTGCCTTCAGACAGAAGTGGATGACAGGTGTGGTCACATGGCATCGGCCCAGCAGCACGATCTGCCTTCTGCTGGACCTGGGGACGTTTCGGGGAAGCCGCATCGTATCGCCCGAAGACTTCATTCAACGGCTGCGGGACGAATGACGCCATGACGCCTGATCGTCCGGCGGAGTGTGTGCCTGCACTCAGCAGGGAACACGGATTTCTAGGATTACACGAATTAGTCTTGAGTACCTTTCCCTCGACACCATCTTGTGACTCCAAGAGCCAATCCACCCACTTGTCTCCCCAAGCCTGGAAATCGCGACAACCAGCCACTTCCAATGGGCACAGCTCCGGCCGACCAGTACCACTGAAAACACCAGTTCGTCGTCACAATCGAACGCTCGCCTGCGCGTCAGGGGAGGACGGAGGACATACGGTTGGGGCACACTGCGGCCCGATGGCAGTTGCAGTTCAATCCTGACACTTCCCCATGTGGTCAAGACTCAACCGATACACACTGACACTCCGATCCATTGCACGTGCATGGACCGCGTACCGTTTCACCAGATGTGAATGCTCGTAAAACCAATCCCGAAATCGGTGGGAGGGATCGATGGTGCGGATGGTAGGGGCATCCAGCACAAACCATGCATCGGTCGATTGGCTCTGCCACTGTTTGAGATAAGCCATCGGATCTGCGATGACCCTTTTCGGTTTGATCCGTGGATTCGATGATTCAGGCCAGTAATAGTCGAGCATGCGAGGTAGTGGGATGATGATCGGTTCGGTTGGCTTGGCCCGCCGTTTCACTTCCT
>JAJRTO010000200.1 GCA_024278235.1 Candidatus Poribacteria bacterium | reverse complement strand
TTCGGGTAGAAGCGAGGACGTCCCCGGCCACGTTTCGGGGGTGGCGCGGGTTGGGGGATCTGGTCCACCAACTGAACCAGTGTAACAAGCAACGACGTGTGAAGTATCATCGGAGTATCTCCTTTCAATGCGAGTCGGGATACTCTGATGATACACGAATGTGCTGATGCAAGCTACTCCAAACACCCATGCGCTATTTATGACCAGGCCTCGGTTAGGTTGGCTGCGCACGAAGGCGCGGGTGAGGTGCGCAAGGTCGCCATATTCGCCCAGCGCCGGGTCGCGCATCAACTCCCATGGCAGCCTGGCAACAGCGTCCGCGACTTCTCGCAGGAATTCGCAGAGCTGCGGGTCTTCTCTGACGTATTGCTGGAATCGCAGATCCTCCATAATCATCTTCTCCTGGAACGCGTCGTCATACGCAGGTATACAGGATTATACCGGATGGACAAGATGGGTTCAATAGGATTCCAAAGAAAGCAATTGTGTCTTTGTGTGAACTATGGTAAAATGCCATCTCGAATAGGGTTCTCCGGAACTACAGATGGCATAACAACACACGGGTGATGAACTATTCATCCCGGAAGGATGGAGCGAACAATGAAGTACGTCCTATTATGCTTGATTCTCCTGGCAATCCACATCAGCTATGCTCAGGAGATCGATAATCTCGTTAAGAATTCCGACTTTGAGGCTGGTATTGCCCCCTGGACAATGTGGGTCGAGGATGCAAACGCTGTTGCTGTTATGGAGGAGGATAACAAGAATATATTCCAGGGAAATGCATCTCTGTTGATCGACATCCAGGCGAAGGGCGGCGGGAAACGTGTGGAGCTTCACCAGAAACACTTTAATCTCAAGAACGGCCAGGAGTTGACCTATGCGTTCTGGGCAAAGGCAGATCCTCCTCGTCCTGCCAAGATGATCTGCAATCACCGCGCAGCACCCTGGACAACGTATGGTGCTGCTAACATCTCTATTCTGGAAGACTGGCAGGAGTTCTGGACCACGGTCAAGATGACCGCAGACGATAACAAGGTGGGAATCTACGTTGAATTGCGCGATACCAAAGGTCAAACCTGGTTCGACAATTTTCGATTCTATGAAGGGGAATACTTCGAGGAGGACTTTGGTCAGATAGATCTGTCCGTGCAATCGTATGACAAGTTAGCAACCACCTGGGGTCGGTTGAAACAGAAGGGCTAACTCATGATTCCCGGGTGAGAGTGCCTGACCTCATATCTCCATCTGTACTGTCGCCGTCATATCAGACTCCAAGAATGGGGTCAACAAGTCGTGCCATTAGGAAAGTTATCGCTCCCCCTACTGTCCTATGCTCCGTGTCTACCTTGAATTCGCCAAGAAATCTTTCCAGAAGAGGATGCAATACCGTATCGCCAACCTCGCCGGTCTCTTGACCAATTTCTTCTTTGCGACGGTGCGCATTCTTGTATTCACCGCATTCTATGCAGCACAGACGGAACCTATGCCGCTGGATCTCAACGAGGTCATCACCTATGTCTGCCTGACCCAGGCATTCCTGATGGTGATGCCTCTTTGGGGGAGAGCGGAGATCGCTGAGACGATCAAAGATGGCAGCGTGGCGATGCAGTTGGCCAAACCGGTGGATTTTCATGGGTACTGGTTTGCAGATGAATGCGGGAAATCGATCTATTACGTCATTATGCGTGCGATCCCCACGTTTGTGCTGGCCAGGTTCCTCTTTGATATGTGGATACCGCTGGATCTCACGGTTATCATTCTGTTTCTGTTCTCCATAACTCTTGCTATCGTACTGGGTGCAGCTATCAACATCACCGCTTTCGGAACGGTCTTCTGGACGCTTGATGCCACAGGGATCGTCGGATTTGCCTTTACGCTCTCGACATTCTTTTCGGGATTTCTGGTCCCAATTGCGCTTTGGCCCGAGTGGCTGCAACAGATCGCAGCGTGGTTGCCTTTCGAGGGATTGGTGCATCTACCATTCAGTATCTATCTGGGCAAACTCACAGGGGGTGCGGCTCTCACTGCCATTTTCAAACAATCCCTTTGGGTACTGATCTTTGTCAGCCTGGGACGGCTGATCCTCCGACGCGGATTCTCTCATCTTGTGATACAGGGAGGATAAGATGCATGCCCTCTCGCTCTACCTCCATTTCGTCAGGGTCCGTATCCAGTCGCAGATGGAGTACCGGTTCTCCTTCCTGATGGATACCTTCTCCCATTTCTGCGTGACCTTTCTTGACTTCACAAGTGTTGCTCTGCTCTTCGCTCGTTTTCATACTCTGAAACATTGGACTCTCTGGGAAGTGGCGTTCCTCTATGGCATGATCGGCATCTCTTTCGCGCTGGCAGAGATGATCGGTCGTGGTATCGATGTGTTTCCACGGCTGGTCGTTCGTGGTGAATTTGACAACATGCTCATCCGCCCACTTGGGACATTCTATCAAGTCTTGGCATACCAATTCCAGTTGCGTCGGCTTGGCCGCACGAGTCAGGCGCTACTCGTATTCTGTATCGCGAGTTCCCATCTAGGAATTGTCTGGACTCCTGTCAAACTTCTCTTTCTCATCGCAGCGATTATCGGAGGAATCTGCTTTTTCATGGGTCTTTTTGTGATCGGAGCGACCATCTGTTTCTGGACAGTGCAATCTATTGAAGTCCTGAACATCTTCACTTATGGCGGAACCGAAGCCGGACAATATCCCATGTCGATCTACCGCTACTGGTTTCGTCATTTCTTCACGTTTGTGGTTCCTCTTGCGTTCGTCAACTACTTCCCTGCTCTGTCGCTTCTCGGGAAAGCGGATCCGAATGGATCACCGATGATATTGTCTCAGATCGGACCGGCCATCGGACCAGCTTTCCTGAGCCTGACGCTTGTCTTCTGGCGATTTGGTGTGAAGCATTATCAGAGTACGGGGCACTAAGGATTCGCGTATCAATAACCTGCTGACTGATTTGCTCATCGAGTTCCCCATTTCCTCCTTGTTCCCGGCCAGGAAGGTGGCCCAACCCTCACACCTGGGCTGACCAAATCCGATGCAATCCATCATCGAAGTTGAAGATTTATCTAAGGAATTCAAGGTCTATCGTCATCGTCAGGGATTCATGGGATCTTTCGTCAACCTATTCTCACGGCAACATGCGGTTGTACGGGCGGTGGATCATATCAACTTCAAGATCCGGCGAGGTGAGATCGTCGGCTACATTGGCCCCAACGCTGCTGGCAAATCCACGACGATCAAGATGCTCACCGGGATCCTTGTTCCAACATCCGGGGGTCTCCGGGTCAACGGCCGTGTGCCTCACGAGCAACGCAAAGAGAACGCCCGTCGGATCGGGGTTGTCTTTGGTCAACGTACCCATCTTTGGTTCGATCTACCAGTCGAGGAGTCCTTTGAATTGCTGCGGCATATCTATCGCATTCCGATGGAGCAATACCGGGCAAATCTCGAATTGTTCAACGATGTCCTTGAACTTCACAATTTCTTCCAGACACCGGTTCGCCAACTTAGCCTGGGACAGCGTATGCGCGCAGACATTGCCGCTGCACTGCTCCATGATCCCGATGTGTTGTTTCTGGATGAGCCCACCATTGGCCTGGATGTGGTTGCGAAAGAACGTATTCGTCAATTTATCCGTGAGATCAACCAGGAACGACAGGTGACAGTACTCCTGACGACACATGATCTCAGTGATGTCGAAAAGCTCTGCGAGCGTGTGATCTTGATCGACCACGCACGTATCCTATTCGATGGGAAACTCACAGCGATCCGTAGCCTCATCCCGCGTGAACGGCTACTGATTGTGGACTATGCAGAGAGATATCCAAATGTGGAACTGAGGCATACGGTCATTGCGTATCATGAAAATATGCGGGTCCACTATCGATTCTCGCCAGACAACATCAGTATCACCGATCTGATCAGCGAGATCCTTGAGCGGTTCAAGATCATGGATCTGTCCATACAGGAGCCTGAAATCGAGGAAATCGTGCGGCTGATCTATGAGCGGAAGGTTCTGCTGGAAGGGCAATAGCAATCGCAGTTTGAAATGATCCGGACTTCTCGTGGATGTAGCGCAAGTTGCCAGCTTGCGCTACAAAAGGTTGCCGTTCAGGTCACTGATGAGACAACGAACAACATTACTGTAAACTGTAACAGTACGACAACGATGATAAGATTTCTACCAGGACATCAGTGGATGGTCTTGATTTGACCCCAAACGGTGGCAAGTTTGTCAACGAACTCCACGGCTTGTCCTGCCTTCATTTCCGTTGCATTGTTGTAGTCGTCATCGACAGGGCGGTAGTTGCTGTTGTCTGCCCACATGAAGACATCCATGAACCGGGTGCTATTCCCTTGCCGGTGATAGATGTACATCGTGTTTTCCCCATCTTGGAGTTCCTTCTGGTGACCTTCCCGCGCGCCTCCGTCCCAGCCCCACTTTGCCACATCGGCTTCAAAAATCCGGTCATCCGCATTGACAAACGGTTTGGTCTCATTGCCACCGGGGAAAGGTGCTGTGTCGGGAATCTTCTTGTCCTCCGGATCGCCTTTCACAAGCAGATAATCGGACTGATTGCTTGGATTGACAACCCGCCCCCAAAAGTACCAATCTCCTGCCGTGCCGCCAGCTTTACTGATGTCAAATGTATAGACGAGTCGACCACCGGCACCACCTGATCGGGTAATTGCTTTACCAAATACACCATTGGGTGGTTTGGGGGTATTCGCTTCCTCTCCGGCGATTGGGAAAAACTGATCGCTGTCAGGTTCTCGCGCATCGAATGCTTCGGCTTCGAACCAGATTTGATGTCCTCCATCGAATTCAGAGACCTTGAATACTTCGACTGCATAAACTGGCATTGTCACTAACAACAAGCAAAAGAGAATGCCGAGGGTTACTCGCTGATACCATTGAAACATATTGATCTATTCCTTTCATAAGTTTATGCAGGGGCTGTGGAGGACAAAGTTTGTCATCCAGAAAGGAAAAACAAACTTTACGCCCCCATAAGAGTTCAACTAGACTGATAGCTGATTCCTAACGGACCGACTTGATTTTGCCCCAAGCGGTAGCAAGTTTACCCGCAGGTTCCACGGGTGTTGCCTGTTGTGCACCGCGATAGTCGTCATCGGTGGGCACATAGTCAGGGTTGTCTGTCCACATGAAGACATCCATGAGCCGTGTGTTATTCCCTTGCCTATGGAACATGTACATCGTGTTCACGCCATCTTGTAGTTCTTTGGTATGACCTTCATCGTGACTGGCTCTTGCCCAATCAAAAGGAGGGCCTGTGTCCTCTTCAAAAATCCGGTCATCATCATTGACGAATGGATCGGTCCCATTGCCTCCCGGGAATGGTGGGCCCGTGGGAATGACGTCATCCGGATCCCCTTCTACGAGCAGGTAATCCGACTGATTGCTTGGATTGATAACTCGACCCCAGAAATACCAGGTGCCGCCGGCGCCACCGGCTGCACTGATGTCAAAACTCCAGCGCATCATACCACCTGCGCCACCCTCCCGGGTAACAACCTGGCCGAAGGCTCCATCCGCATCAACAACGACAAAAAACTCATCGGTGTCGGGATTGCGTTCATCGTAATCTTCAGCCTCAAACCAGACCTGATTGCCGCCTCCATAGTTGGAGACCTTCAGGTTTTTGACAGCGTATGCTGGCATTGCCGCCAACAGCAGTGCCAGGAAAATACCGAGCGACACTCGCTTAAACCATTGACAATACATGTAGCCCTTCCCTTCAGTGTAGGATATACGTGACGAACTTTCAGTGAAAATCGTTCACCTTCTGCTCGACTCCAAAATTAAAACGCGCCCAAGATACCATATCGAGGCACATACGTCAAGCGAAAACTTGGATCAAGAGTTCATTGAGTTTTACACGAAAATGATGTATAATGATAAATATAAGTTATTGAGGAGTCGTTCATGATTGTCCGTAATTTTCGCGAGATCCAGGCAGAAGACGTTGAGGAAGGTGCACACGAGGTCCGTATTCGCCAGGTGATTAGTGAGGCGGAAGGTGCACCGCATTTTGTGATGCGCGTTTTTGAAGTTGGCCCCGGTGGCTACACCCCTCAACACACTCATGCCTGGGAACATGAAGTGTTTATTCTCTCAGGTTCCGGGGATGTCTTCAGCAAACATGGTTGGCAAACCATCAAGTCGGGAGATGTGGTCTTCATCCCTGGGAATGAGATCCATCAGTTCAAAAACTCAGGGGACCGACCCCTTGAATTCATCTGCTTGATTCCTACCGAACGTGTATGCCGTCTATGAATACAGAAACACCTCCATCCGAATCTCGATCCGTTGGATGGGTTGTCGCCTATGCAACACCTGATGAGTGGGAAGCTCGGTTGATACGCACCGCGCTGATCAACGCTCACATCCAATGTCGCTTGCAGTATCGTCGACTACCATCAGGTCAGTCGGAGTATACGTTAGTGGTTCAGGGCCCGGATCAACCAGAGGCGCAGGATCTGGTGGATCATGTCTTGAATGTGCTTATATCCCAACCAGAACCTACCGATCCGATTCAGCCGGAAGATATCCCGGAAACGATAGAACCTGCTCATGTCACTGAGGTGCCACGCGCTTCACCAACAGCTTATGAGTCGGTTACGATTGCCACACGCGAAGGTATCGGTGAGATTGTCCACCACATCGGTCATGGCTTCGAGTTGCGAGTAGGCCCTCGTCCTCACTACATCGTGGAAGAGTCACGCTGGGAAGAATTCACGGACTTTAGTGCCCAACGTCAGGAGTTCTCCATCCTTCTGCGGGCGGAATATGCGAATCTCTTTCAGTGGATCAAAGAAAACAAGATGATGGCAGAGTTCATCAGGCTGGTAGAATCTACTTACCGGGATGTTCCTCCGCCTCGGCTGCGCAGAACAACGAAAAGTAAACCGCTCCCCGTGAATCCTTTCGCCATGTCGAGCGTCGTCATTGCGGTGCTCGCTGTGTTTTCGGTGTTCATGGTGCTGCCCTGGTTCATCAGTCTGGTGCTGGGGATGATAGCTCTCGCGTGTGGTTTGGTAGGACGCTATCAGATTGGGCTTAACAAGGAAAAACAGCGGGGGACTTTCCTGGCAATGTTGGGAGTTGGCATCGCGTGTGTCGTGATTGCGATGGCCCTGGTGACTCGCCAGTCGATCCAGCCTTCTCCCCAGAGCTACAGTCCCAACCCTTCAGTGATATCCATCGGATAAACTCAGTCCATGTCCAGATCTTGTCTCATCCTCTTTGCGAAATCTCCAGAAGCCTGCAAAGTGAAGACCCGTTTATGCCCACCACTCTCTTACACTCAGGCCGCTGAACTTTACAAGGCATTCCTCCAAGATACGGCCCAGACATGTCTTCAACTCGAGGAGGTTGACCTTGTGCTCGCATACACCGGAGCGCGCGAGCCGCTTGAAGCATTGTTGGGAAGTGGGTGGCAGTTCACTGCGCAGATAGGTGAGGATTTAGGCGAACGGCTGATCCACGCAAGTCGCTGGGCTCTGGAGCAAGATTACCGGCGGATCGTTATCATCGGATCCGATTCACCGAGTCTTCCGCTCGATTATTTGCGGGAAGCCCTGGATGCGCTGCACACAAACGAGGTGGTTCTCGGCCCAAGCGTGGATGGGGGATACTATCTGATCGGATTTGGAAAGATCCGAGAGCAGCATCACCGCTATATTCCATCGGCATTTCAACAGATCGAGTGGAGTACGGCCGGCGTGTTCCGGCAGACCATCAACCGCCTGGACATGGCCACGAAACTGTCCCTGCTTCCGCCCTGGTATGATGTGGACACGATTGATACACTGCAATGGATGAAAACCCATCTTGACGCAATGCAACTTGCAGGAACCAAAGACATGCCCCAGCGAACCATGAAACTGCTGGAACAGCTTTCACTCCACGGTCACGCTCTCTGGTGAGGCGTCATTCCGCATGGTCGACTCGATATTCCCTCTGATTTGATTTCCTGTCAGTGTCACACGACTGGCCTTCTCTTTTATCCAGACACCATATCGCTGCATTTTCTCGCCTTCAGGGCGAGTGTCCGTGATAGTGTTCTGTACGAACGTGATGTCGTGCGTTTCGCCATCGATAACAACGCCTGCCCCTTCCTCCGGATTGCCGTTATCCTCAATGACGTTCTCCTCGAAGCGGTTGCGGTGCCCTGCCATCGCTTCGGATTCGTTGCGGAAGTAAACACCGTATCGGCGATTACTTCGGATCACATTCTTGCGGAACAAGTTATCCGTATCCTTGTGCCCGATGGAGATGCCAAAGGTGGCGTTCTCGAAGAGCTCATTTTCCTCGAAGACCCCATTTTTCACCCGCCAACAGAGGAACAAGCCGAGGTTATTCCGGTAGCTTCTGCAGCGACGGATCGTGGGACGTTGCGAACCGCTCCCTGGATGCAGTCCAAGGTGGGTATTATCATATGAGACACAGTCCTCGACCACGACATCATTGCTCTGCTGAAAACTGATCCCATCCCCATGATAGTTCCGGGTCGTACAGCCAGCAATGTGAGTTCCATGCGCCCGGTAGAGGAAGATACCTGCTCCCCGACAACCGTTGAGATAGGGATTTTTATCTCCATTACCATCAACGGTGAGGTTCTCGACGCGAGCGTTCTCGATGTAATAACCACTGATGACGGGGAAGGTCGTCTGAGCGCGTGCGTTCCGACGTACCATGCAATCCGCCAGAATCGGTTTGTCTATCCGGAAAGTATTCCCATCCGCTGCAATGATCGTTGCGACCACCGTGTGAAAGCCTCCCGCATCGTCATCAAAGACACTCACCCCCATGCCCACCTTGAATCCGGAAGGATCTGCAACGGTGAACTGCTCTTCGCCATAGTCCCCATCAAGAATCAATGGAGCAACCAATCCATCACATTTCTTGAGGACTGTCGCCTCGTCCTGGCCACGGACGGTCACATTGCTGCGCAGATGGAGTGAGTTTTCCATCCAATACTCGCCAGGCCCGATCTCAACCGTACCACCACCCAGTGCAGCCACATAATCCACCGCTGCCTGGAGTGCTTTATTTGTCCGTCCAATGATCTCAGCATCTTTGACACCAACCGTGACATAGATATCACTCGCCATAGCAACACCTCCCTGGATGAACAGCAACAAGGCCAAGAAACCTGAAATACGCATTCGTTTCCTCCATTTTCGCCGAGCCCCTCTTGCCAGCTACACGTAGTTGATTCCGTACCACATCGCCGGGAAAGGCAGCATCTGCCGCATCAGTTCAGCGACCTTGCCCCCTTCGGCCAATCGATCTGCGACCGTTTCCTCGCGCGTACCGAAGAGAAGATGCGCCAATTCACCCCGGTCGGGAACGTGCATCATTTCATCCCCAAAGCAGATCTTGTAGCCGTTGGCATCATCACCCTCAAACGAGAGGGCATTCACCTGCTGAGAACCGAGTTTTTGTTCCATGTAGGGACGCATATGCTCCATCATCTGCCGGAAGTGGATGATACGTACTGTACCCGATGCATGCGTTTCTGAGCATGACAGTCCTGCCTGTTTACAGAGCCCCTGAGTCAGGATATCCCAGCCTCCAATGTGAAAATGGACGCCGCTCATCTGATACCTCTCCATGATGGTTGCACACGCTCCGAGCACAGCAGACCGATCCCCTGAGATTTCGGCAAAGTTGCCGATGATCCCTTTTTCACGTGGACGTTGGAGAATCACATAAGCACAGGGATGGTCATTGCGTGAGATCAACAAGAAATCGGAGGGACGATTCATCACAAACGAGCATGCAAATGCGCGTTCGTAATCTTCGCGCTTCCGCAGAAATCGCACTGGTTCCAATGCATAGAGTCCAGCAATGATTGGTATCGCCGAAGCATCGACGTTCTTGACGTCAATAGAACTATCGGAAAATTCGGTAGCCTGTTCATTTGTCACCGTCGTTTCATAGTCGAGCCCTATTCTCCGACAGCCGGCTCGTCGATACAGACTACGGTCGCCGGAGACCATCATGAAATCGACACCATCACGGTAGGCCACCTCACCAGCATCTTCGAACAATCTGGTTGCGTATCCTTTTCCTCGATGGTCCGGGTGCGTCGCAACACCTCCAATGCAGGCAACACGCAAATGACATCCCAGGATCGTGGCATCCTGCAAAGTCATGCCAATGTGTGATACAGGTTTGCCGCCCTCGAGAATGATGCGACAATTGCCGAGATTGTCATCATTGAACAGTTGGGGATACTCTTCAAACAACGTTGGACGAAACACGTGGCCGACAAGTTCCTTCAGGAATGTCGTATCAGCCGGCGTCGCCCCCCTTGGCCCTTCCATAAACAGTTCCTTTCTTGAACGTTTCCTTGAGTCCTGGGCCTCAACATGGTATCATAATCATCATCATGCTGTCCAAGCCCATCCTTGATTTGTATTTGCTATTAACGCTGCTTTGTCACATTTGAAATCCATATGCCGTGGCTTCGAAAATAACCCGGGAGGTTTATGATGGTTTCTTTACGAACTCTTATGATTCTCTGTATCTGTGGAATACTCTTTGGGGCAGGTTGTGATGACCCGGATGGAGGAAGTTTCTCCAACCAACCGCTGGCTGATGAGCCTGCCATCCTCGATGGTGCTTTGGCCATCAACGTGACTGAGAATCGTCCCGATGGTATCGCTGATTTTTTCTTTGATGATACCGAACGGATCTATCTCTGGCTTTACTGGATCAATGTGCCTGGCACACACACCGTTGAGGTCCAGTGGTTTTCGCCAACCTCAGAACTTGATGAGCCTGCGGTTCGTTCTACCGAGCCTATCACATCCTCCTCAGGAAAAGCGATCACCACGTTCTTTATCGATCAGCCGGCGGGTGGGTTTGAGGTCGGTGAATGGTTCGTGGAAATCTATCTCGATGGGTTCTTTGAACGTAGCTACCTTTTCCAGGTAAAATAGCGGCATGTCGTGTTATTCTGTCGTCCCATCAAGTGGCCGGCCGACGATCTTACGATACGCTTCCAGATACCGTTCACTCGTTCGCTGCACAACTTCCTCGGGTAACTCAGGTACCGGGGGGTGTTTCTGCCATCCAATCGATTCGAGATAATCGCGCACATATTGCTTGTCAAAGCTGTGCTGAGCCCGCCCAGGTTCATACATATCCATAGGCCAGAAGCGCGAGGAATCCGGGGTGAGCATCTCGTCGATGACAATCACCTCGCCGCCGAGAAGGCCAAATTCAAACTTCGTGTCAGCCAAGATGATTCCGCGTGATTCCGCATATTGACGTGCTTTCGTGTAGATGGCGATACTGATCTCTTTGAGTTTTTGTGTCAACTCTTTGCCGATGATCGATTCCATTTCTGCAACGGATATATTCTCATCGTGTCCCGATTCAGCTTTTGTGGCAGGAGTAAAAAGTACCTCCGGAAGTTTTTCCGATTCGCTGAGTCCTGCCGGGAGTTTCTGTCCACATACCGTGCCGAGTTGTTGATATTCCTTCCATGCTGATCCAGCGAGATACCCGCGCACGACACATTCAATGTCAATCCGCTCCGCTTTGCGAACGAGCATACTTCGACCCTGCAACAAGGCGCGCTGTTCCTGCAATTCACTGGGATATTCCCCGACATCCATCGTGAGCACATGATTCGGCACCACATCCTGCGTGTGATCAAACCAGAATCTGGAGAGGCTCGTCAACACCTGACCTTTATAGGGTATCCCATTCGGCAGGACATAATCGAAAGCAGAGATGCGATCGGTTGCAATAATCAACAGTTGTTCGCCCAGATCATAGAGATCACGTACTTTACCTCGATTCAAGAGTTTCACATTGGGTAGATCGGTACTCAAGACAACGTTAGGTCCAGGCATTCTCATGGTTCCCTTTCTTCAAGTTTCTCAGTCTTATCCACTTTTGGTTCGTAGGACTACCACTGATGGCATATGCGAACGGTGGTGAACCACCTGATGACGAACCAGAACTCTCAAGCACTCAGGTAAGGAATTGTAACATTGCATCATGAAGCTTGTCAATTCGGTTTCGATATGGCGATAGAACAGGACCTCTGATCTGATCCTGTAGCGGGCAAAATCCAGTCATTATAAGGTATTTCACACCCTGATGAACGCACAAGAATTTTGTTGACACAATATCTGACTTCTGCTATACTAGCCGCCAGTAGGTGGAAAGAACAATAGGCTTGTGTCGGGGTGTCCCCTTGCTGTAACGGGCTGTGGATATCATGCTATTATGCTTTGGATCAGTGCTGCGGTTCATAAAGAAAGCAGGCGCGAGTCTCACGGCCTGACACACCATAATCTTATCCCGATTTCCAGCCTCTCTAGCCCCTAATTGGATGGTACTCCAACCTGAACGAGTCGAAACGCAAGATTCAGTACTTCACCATTTACGTTCGTAGTCAGCCACGCAACAAAGTGGAGTGCTGTTCCGACGCCACTTCGTGGCTCACTACAAACCGGAAAATGCGATCTCCTGAGATTAGAAGTTCGTAAGGTCTGAAGACTGCCAGGTGCAATATCCTGGTATTTGGTCCAGCCGTCTGACTGTGCAAGCTCGCAACGATCCGGGGAGACATCGAGCCAGTACAGCGATGGATTGTGGAAACCATTATTTTCAGCCTGATGGCTGAAAACCGAGAGTTCTTTCAGAAGAAGGAGGGTAAATAGTGAAAAACAGAGGATCCTATATTCCGGGCATTTGTATGGCCGTTGGATTTGTGATGTCCGTGATGTTGCTGATACCTCACGGTAGCCAAGCGCAGATGCTATTCTTTGCTGACTTTGAAGAGGGTGTCGATTCGCAGGCATTCCCAGATATCAGTGTCAATGACGCGGGTAATTGGAAGCCAACGAACGCTCAGACGGTGTGGACTGTTGCAGATTTTGCCAATGGCACCAAGGGACTTAAACAGATGACTGAAGGATGTGGATCTTCAGGAAACACACCGTTGCCTGATCCAAAGGGGAACCTGCAAAAGATCGGTGACTTTATCTTTGAGATGGAGTTCAGTCAGGGCGACGATGACAGTTTCGCGATCATCTTCCGACAAACGGCCCCGGACAAAGGGTACGCCCTGTTACTGGGAACCATGGAGACACCGAAGGTCATCCTGGGACTTCTAGATGAGGGGTGTTCTGCGGATGGAACATGCTGGGATTCGAACTGTGAGAATGCAAACAGCATCGCTGAGGAACCCCACGGCATCGCGTTCAATATCACAGGCCAGGTCGTTTACAAAGCGAGGCTGGAAGTCATTGGGAATAGCATCAAACTATGGTATGGCGAACTTGGCAAAGAGGAACTCTTGTTAGAGGCGAAAGATGGGACGCATAAGAGCGGAGCCATCGGCATCTTCCATGAGAGTAACTCCAATGGTATGATTGACAATGTGCTGGTGATGGGACCTGCCGGCATGGCCGTGGATCCTCAGGAAAAGCTGGCAACGACATGGGGCCTGCTGAAGGAATAGCGGTTGGGCCGGAGCCGCAAATAACACCTTAACCTGATGCACATGAAGCACTATGGTCTTACGTCCGCCCTTACGATGCGGCGAGAGGAGAAACATACCGATGAAGAGGATGTTACTTGCCCTTGTTTTTGCGGGGATAATCTGCCTTAGCTTCGTTTGTGTCCAGGCAATCGAAGCTGCGAGACCCGTATTCTTTGCAGATTTCGATACGAGCGGAATCCCGGACGACAGCGTCAACGATCCTGCGACCTGGAAGCCTGAAAATGCCAGCATAACATGGGCGGTCGGGAACTTTCCGGCAAATGGAAGCCAAGCACTCCAGATGACTGCAAGCGGCTGTGGCAGTTCCGGGTTCACGCCGTTTCCCACAGTAGAAAACTGGTCAGACGGCATCATTCAGATGGACCTCGGTTGGAATGATGACGATTCCTGGGGGATTATGTTCCGACGAAACGGCGAGATGGAGGGCTATTTCGCTTTCTTCGGATACATAGAAACTATCTCCCTCGCACTGTTTGACCTGGCCGGAGGAGCCGGGATCAACGGCCGATGCCTGAACGAGGCGGGCGTTGAAGTAGGACCAGAGCCAGGAAGTGAGGTCGCACCGGATAAGGCTCTTGCTGCCCTGCCGCACAATCTCAAGGATATGGCAAAAGTAGCGAATACTTCCTACACGGCAAGGATTTCAGCCGATGGTCCTGGAATCAAGATCTGGTATGGTCTGACAGAGAACTTTCCTGATGACCCACTAAAAGAACCCAATGATGCGGGTGTCGCGTCGGTCATCGAAGTAGAAGACTCGACATACGCCAGCGGAACGGTAG
>JAJRTO010000199.1 GCA_024278235.1 Candidatus Poribacteria bacterium | reverse complement strand
TGCTCTGCAAGCCGCGCTCGATAAGTGCAGCAAGGCAGGGATCGGCCTGGTGGCCATGAAGACCGGGAAGGGCGCGGTTCCGCGATTCGAGGAATTCCAGACGGAGGGACTTTCAGGACCTGTTGTCTCGTTGAAGGCAACCTGGGCTGATGAGCGGATTCACGTGGTCGTCTCCAAGATGGCCAACCTCAAACAGCTTGAGGAAAATGCAACAACGGCTAAGAACCATCAGATGTCCCAGGGTGAATGGGAAACTTTGGAACGTTATGCGATGGCCACCGATCACCTGTACTGCCGTGGCTGCGGGGATGTATGTGAACCCGGCTGCGAGAATACGGTGGCCATTGCCGATATTCTCCGCTACAAGATGTACTATGAAAGCTATGGGGATCGGCGACGCGCCCGCGAACTCTTCGCGGAACTCCCTGCAGAGGTCAGGGCCATCGCAGGACGGGACTTCAGAGCCAGCGAAGCCGCCTGTCCTCACCGACTCCCGATTGGGGAACTGTTGGCAGAGGCGGCTCGGCAACTCGCCTAATCGGGCTCATCTGACTTGAGTGCGGTCGGCTAGTCACTACAAGGGGTTCAGGTCTCGGGCATCAGCAAACAGGCCAGCTACTGAAGCCTGCCCCTCATTTCCACGGAGAGTTATCCCACTCTCAAGTGCTCGAATGAGTTCTTGTCGCGGCTTGTTCCGCCGCTTGATAAACGGTTCGGAATGGGATGCCACATTCCCTGGCAAGGCGGCTGCAATCCGCGTATTCAGGTACCGCTTTGAGAAGTTGGCCACGGTGGTATCCCTTCTTGATGCGTATATCTCCGTAGGGCGTTGTGACCGTTTCCACTTCACGTGCCAGTTTTACTCGATCCGATGTGTAGAATCGCACTCCAAAGGTCGTCGTCTCCCGGAGGACACAGTCCACGAACTTCTGAGCATCTCCGGATTCAGCAATAATGGTGAGTAACGTGGCGGGGCGGTTCTTTTTCATGAAGACGGGCACTGTGAACACATCCAGTGCCCCTAACTCGAACAGTTTCTCCGATACATAACCCAGGATCTCAGCAGGCATATCGTCGATATTGGTTTCCAAGATCGTGATCTGATCGGTGAGCGGAGCAGATTGCTTCGTACCGATACACACGCGGAGGAGATTGGGGCGTTCTTTCAGATCACGGCTCCCTGCCCCATAACCCGCACTTTCCACGATCATCTCTGGCATCGGTCCAAATTCCTGCGTCAATGTGCTCAGGATGGCGGCTCCGGTAGGAGTGGTCAGTTCATTCCGGATATCGGTCGGTCGAACAGGGACCTCTTTGAGCAGTTCCAGTGTCCCCGGTGCAGGCAGCGGCATCATGCCGTGTGCGCACCTTACGAAGCCCGTGCCCAGGGCAATGGGTGACGTATGTATCTCCTCGATGCCAAGTAGGTGCAACCCAATCACTGAGCCCACAATATCAACGATGGAATCGACCCCACTGACCTCATGCAGATGCACCTCTTCCGTGCGTGTATTATGGATGCGAGCCTCTGCTTCTGCCAGGCGGACGAAGATTTGCCGGGCTTTTTTCTTGACGCCCTCCTCCAATCCACTTGAGTCCAGCAGCGCAAGGATGTCACTCAAATGGCGATGATGAGCATGGGTGTGTTCCTCAGAGGAACCGTGTGGATGAGCATGGTCATGGTCATCCCGTGAATGATGATGGGTCGGCTCATGGACCTCGACTTCCAGGTGAGTTGCTGTGATAGCATGCTTGCTCCGCTTCTCGAAGCGGAGTTGGTATTCGTGCAGGTGTAGCTTTGCGAGTTCTGCCTCCAGTTGTGCGACATCAAGCCCGACATCGACCAATGCCCCCAGGATCATATTCCCACTCGCACCTGAAAAACAATCGAAGTATGCTATTTTCATGAAAACTCCTCAGTGAGTCCTCATACCAGATGCCGATTAGAATGATAGACTCGCATCGCCAGGGAAAGGGGGACAGTGGGATAGTGGAAAAACGGGACTCGTGTTCTCTCATCGTCTCACTTTCCCGTCTTCCCGTCTTCTCACTTTCCCGTCTTCCCGTCCTCCCACTTTCTCCCCTACAACCGGTTGATCAAAGACGCGATGTAACCTGCACCGAAACCGTTGTCGATGTTCACGACCGAGACTCCGGAGGCGCAACTATTCAACATCGCGAGCAGAGCCGCTAACCCTCCGAAACTGGCGCCATAGCCAATGCTGGTGGGAACGGCAATCACGGGTTTATCGACCAGACCTCCTACCACGCTTGCCAGAGCCCCTTCCATACCGGCCACAACAATGATCACGCGGGCTTCGGACAACTTCCCTCGATTATCGAGTAGTCGGTGGATCCCGGCAACACCAACGTCATAGAGTTGTTCGGCATGATTCCCCATCATTCGCGCTGTTTCGACGGCCTCCTCGGCAACGGGTAGATCCGAGGTTCCCGCACTGACGACAAGAATGCCTTTGCGTTGTTCCATTGGGTTCACGATGACAGACACGGTACGGGCAAGCGAGTTATATTCAGCTTTCGGAAATCTTGCAAGCAATTCTTTGGCGATCCTCTCCGAGGCTCGAGTCACCAGCAGGTTACAGTCGCGAGCCAGGATCTTTTCTGAGATCTGGACGATCTGCTCAGAGGTCTTACCTTCAGCAAAGATCACCTCTGGGAAGCCCTGGCGCAAAGCACGATGGTGATCGACCTTGGCGAACCCGAGATCCTCGAATGGAAGGTGACGCAATGATTCGATGGCATCCTCCGTGGAACGATCTCCGGATTTTACAGCCTCAAGTAGTTCTCTCAGTTGTCTGACATCCATACTCTCATCCAAAAACAGGGATCAGGAGTTCTCTGATCCCCGTTATATTCTGGTCATCAGTAACGTGACTTCGTCACATTCAGAATCAAAATGCCACCGTTTCGAGGAACAGCACACCGAAAGCGGATGGATTCTTTATGCTTCTTCCTCTTCCTCGTGGCAATGCAATAGTTCTTGCTTGGTGCGTTGAAAGGTTTCCTTCCCGGCATCCACAGCAGCAGCCACACTACTCTTGGCTTCATCGATCTTTCCACGCGCCTGATCCGTAAATTCAGTGGCACGTTCTCTGGCATGATCTGCCTTCAGAACCGCCTGACTCTTGAGGTCTTGTGAAGTCTCGCGTATTCGCTCACGCGACTCCTCACCCGAAGTGGGAGCAAAAAGAAGTGCGACACCTGCACCGACCAGTCCGCCGGTAAGGAATGCCAGAATGACAGAGCCTGCGTTGTTCTTAGCCATGAGAATCCCCCTTCTTTGATTGTATTGATTGCTTCAAGGTTGCGAGCGTTGTTTTCAAACCATTCCAAAAGCTGGTGATCTCGATAACGGGTTCAAAGAGTTTACTTCGATAAAACGTTGCCATTTCAATCGTCGTTTGCGAAAACTCGGTTGCACTTGCAACGGTCTGATCGATTTTGGCGACATCTTCTTGAATTCTGGAGGTGATGTCTTGAATGTTGGCAGCAATGGGATCAAGACGTTCTGTGCTCAACGACTCCACATTGGCTGTGATTCCATTCACGTGCTCGATGGTGCTTTCCACTTTCGGCATCATCTCATTAAGCTGTTTGATAGTGGCATCCGTGTCTGTCAGGAGTTGTTGCACATCATTACCCAACAGTTCTTGTATTTGGAGCAGTGTGGCACGGATACGCGGTAATATAGCAAATACCAGATATCCTAGAAACACTGCCAATGTCAGGAGAGCGAGACTTGCCGCTCCCTGCAAGACATCTTCCATGAGCCATCCTCCCAGTGGTTAGCAGATAGTGATGAGTTCCCGAACGATATTGGGAATGGCATCAAGGGCTGCATTGACCTTATCGGGCGACTTGCTGCCTCCCTGAGCCATCTCTGGTCTGCCGCCGCCACGGCCACCTGCAGAAGCTGCGGCGGATTTCATGATATCTCCGGCTCTCAGACCCCGTTCTTTGACGAGATCAGAGGTCACTCCAGTCACAAAGCTCACGTCTTCATCCTGAATCGATGCCAAGAAAACGACGCCGCTTTGGAGTCGCTGTTTCAGATCGTCCATCAGGTTTCGCAGACCGGAGCGATCCATACCAGGAACCTGGGCTGAGAGTACAGAGATGCCTTCCACCTCCACGGCCTTCTGCACGAGATCTGCCGCTTGGTTCACAGCAAGTTTCGCCTGGAGCGATTTGACCTCGTTTTCTAGCCCTCGGCTTTCCTGTATCAACCTTTGAACTCGGCTCTCTAACTCCATGATCGGCGATTTGAGGAGATCCGCCAGATCCTGGAGAACACCTTCATGCTTGCTTATCCGGTCATAGGCGACCTCGCCTGTCAATGCTTCAATACGA
>JAJRTO010000198.1 GCA_024278235.1 Candidatus Poribacteria bacterium | reverse complement strand
GATGCCGTACTGGAAGTGGGAGATTCTGAAATTTTCGAGCAGATCCGCATCCCTCTGGATCCGATACTCCCCTATGGGCTGGCCAAACCGCCATTCCCTCTCAAACAGTTGCGGCAACCTCACTCAGAGGAACTCGATGAGAAAGGTGCTTACAAGCTCCCGGTGACCCTGTCTCATAATGAGACACTTCAAACGGTCAAATATTCATTGAGCGTGCGTCCATCGGGAACTCCCTATAAAGCGACCAGGCTTTCCGCTATTGACGACTCGGTGCAGTACGACTCAGTCAGACCACCACGGGACTTCGACCCGGAACAGACCTATGCCCTCTATCTCACGTTGCATGGTGCAGGTGTGGAAGCTACCGGCCAGATCGCCGCCTATTCCTCCAAGCGTGATGGATTCCTTGTCGCTCCGACCAACCGCCGACCCTATGGGTTTGACTGGCAGGAATGGGGCCGTTTGGATGCATTGGAAACGCTCGATCTGTTCATTGCCAGTCATCGGATTGATCCCACGCGTATCTACCTGACAGGGCATTCGATGGGAGGACACGGTACCTGGTATCTGGGTATGCTCTATCCATCCCGGTTTGGTGCGATTGCACCATCTGCCGGCTGGATTTCATTCTTTTCCTACAGCCATTTGCCACGAAGTTCTGAGATGACGTCAACTCTCAATGCCTTCAGATGGGCCCAGTTGGAGAATGACACACTGGGGTTCATTGAAAATGCTACCGATTTGCCGATCTACATCCTTCACGGCGAAAAAGATGACAACGTGCCCGTCAAGGAATCCCGCCGTATGGTGGCGAAACTGGAGGGGTTTCACAATGATTTCGTCTACCACGAGCAGCCGGGTGCAGGGCACTGGTGGGGTAACGATTGCGTCGATTGGATGCCTCTCTTCGAGTTTCTGCGACGCCACGTGAACCCATTATATCCGCTCAAGATCCAGTTCAAAACTCCGAATCCTGCGATCTCCGCTTCTCATGCATGGGTGACGATCCACTCGCAGATAAGCCCTGGTGATTTCAGTACGATCACTGCAGACGCTGATCCACGACGAGGATCTATCCGGATCTCAACGGACAATGTGGAACGGGTTGAACTCCGATCCGGAGATATCCTTCCTCAGAACGAGGCAGAGATCCAGATAGATGGGACCGATCTGGTAATCTCCACGAAATCTTCCGTTTATCTTCTGAAATCCGCAACACAGGGATGGCAAGTCACAGAGGAACCAGCCGCCTGGCTGAAAGGCGATCACCGAAGTGGCCCGTTCAAACTTGTATTCGATAAGCGGATGGTTTGGGTCTATGGGACGGCCGGCACGACTGAAGAAAATGCTGCGATACTGGCGAAAGTTCGCTATGACGCTCAGGTATGGTGGTACCGTGGCAACGGCAATGTCACGATCATTCCGGATTCACAGTTCAGTCCGGATCGATTCCGTGAGCGGAATGTCATCCTCTACGGCAATGCGGACACCAATACGGCGTTTGGTAAACTCTTGGCGGATTGTCCTATCCAGGTCTACCGGAACAAAGTTCAGCTTGGAGATGAACTCTATGAGGGCGAGCTTGGGATACTGTACCTCTACCCACGTCCGGACTCAGATGACAATCTGGTCGGTGTGATCGGGATGACGACTCCAAAAGCAGCCAGGCTAAGCCTTCAGGCCCGTTATTTCATCTCCGGTGTCGCCTGTCCAGATTATGTCCTGTTCGGCCTGGAGACACTTTCCCACGGCATGGAAGGCGTTATGGAGGCAGGATACTTTGATAACGGATGGAAGTTGAGTGGCGGAGAATAAACTACGTGGATTCCTGGTACGATTCGACCATCGCATAAGCAAATCGCCAGGCTTTTAGCTGGATCTCAATCTCGTCAAGCTGTCTCTTGAGATCGTCAGCCCGATTGGCCCCCGCCGCATGAATTTCTTCTTGAGGACCCACAAGAACGATCCGTTCGTAGTCCGCCCACGTGAGTCCGTCAGGAAGCTCCGACTCTGAAATCAAGCTGAGTTTATCTTCCCAGATGCACAGGTACAATTTTCGGACTTCGGGCTCATGGAGCCTTATCTGGAGATTCTTTCTCTCTGTTTCCAACCTCTGGATCTTATCTCGGATCTCATGCTCTATCTGTTGTAGGATTTCAAGATACGTTGCCATTGCAGATATCCATATGAGCGGAATGCATATTTACGAAATACCGTGTACGGACATTATACACCGGTTTGGGCTGGTTGCCAACAGGAAACTGCAGTCAGTCCTCGGGCATCAGGCATCAGGCTTCAGTAGCTGGCTTACTTGCTGATGTCTGAAGCCTGATGCCTAATTTCTAGTGGCTGAATACCCGTGACCACACGCAAGTCGGATGAATCTGTTGAATATGGGTCTAGGACAGTCCCTGTGCCACTTTGTTGATCGCCCTGGCCATATCGCGAATATCATCCTCGCTCATGTATTCGTGGATACCTCGAACGACCACGGTTCGTAGACCTTCGACAGCATGGGGAACCAATTCCGGACCATAATGGTATTCACGGCTGACATACTCGCTATTGAACGGGAAACCGCTTCTGCCATAGGTGTTCTGTTCGGTAAGGAAATTTCCACGCATGTAGATCGGATCCTGGATGTAATGGGCTCCCATCGACACTCCCTCTGCAGAGACGGTCTTGCAGAATTCATCGGGATCGTGGCCCGTCACATGGAAAATAAAGTTCCACCACGACACCTCACGATCCTCCGGTATCGGTACAATCTCAATGCCCGGGGCTCCCCCAATCAGTTCATTGAGCAACTTTCCCAGGGCGATCCGACGTTCGACGACCCAACGTAGTTTTTCGAGTTGAGCCAGCCCCACCGCTCCCTGCATCTCTGTCATGCGGTAGTTGGGTGCAAGGAAGGCATGATCTCGTTTTCCCATGTATTGATAGTCCCACCCTTTGTCGGAGAAGAGCTTCAGGCGGATATAGGTTTCTTCATCGTTCGTGATGATCATCCCCCCGTCACCGGTTGTCATATGCTTCGATTGCTGGAAGCTAAAACAACCCATGTGACCGAACGTCCCCACATAGCGTCCCTTGTATTTCGTCGCATGCGTCTGACAGCAATCTTCGATCAATACCAGGTTGTGTTTCTCAGCGATCTTTACGACTTCGTCGATATCACAGGGATGACCGAACAGATGTACCAGGATGATCGCCCGTGTCCGATCCGTGATATTGGCCTCAATCGATTCCGGGGTCGTGTTGAGTGTCATCGGATCGACATCGGCAAATACGGGGACAGCGTTCTGGAGCAGAATAGGCATCACACTGCCTGGATCCGTGATCGGCGCAGTGATGATCTCATCTCCAGGTTCCGGATTCACCGCACCAATTGCTGTGTGGATGGCCGCTGTCCCGCTGGTAGACGCCTGGGCGTAGTCTGCGCCATAGAACTCGGCGAACTGTTTCTCCAGCTCCTTAACGAAAGTTCCGCTCTTCCCAAAGAGGTTCTGGCTGCGCACAGCCTGAAGCAACAGTTCTTCTTCCCGTGGACCAAACGGTGTACGTCCAGGGAAAGGGGTTGTCCGGACTTTCGGTCCGCCATGAATTGCTAACTTTTCCATCGTGCTATCTCCCGGTGCTCAAACAAGATTTGCGAACAAATGTTGTGATGCTCGACAGTATTCTATCACATCGATGGTGTTTGAGCTACTACTCTCTGCACATGAAGGGACATCACGAAGTCAAGCGTTGTTGTTTCCTCATCCCTCCATCCGTAAGTTCTATGCCCCATTTGGAGCATGTGTGATGAGAAGAAAAGCCCGATTATGTGCAAAACAAAGCAACTCCCCTTGCCTGGATGCAGGGGATATGATATGCTTATTTGGAATCTCTCGGAAAATCTGCGTGGATGAACGTCCAACGTATCGAGGAGTCAGATCGAATGCCTCTACGATTACTCATGCTCAGTGTTGCTTTGGCTCTCATTTCTGGCTGCATGTGGGCTCCCTTACTCCAGAACCCACAGGAGACGAATATCGCTCCGACAGCACGTAGTACGGATCCGTTGATCAACGATAACCAGTATGATACGATTGGCACGACTCAGGAAGGGAAACCCCGTGTCTTCGTACTTCAGTTTCCTCAGAAGGTTCGGGTTCACAAAATCATCATCCATAACTACAATCTGTTCCGATTCCGTCTCGATGCCTGGGATGACAGGAATATGCGATGGAAGACGCTCAAGACGGTCAAACAGCGACGCGATGTCACCGGGGAAGATCGCCTTGCTCAGCCGAAGTATGAGTTTCCTCGGCTCAATGTCACGACAGATAAGCTACGAATTGCCGTGAGTCGTACCGTGGATGACAGTGTCATCCCGAAAGCCACGGTGACTCCGGAAGACAAGATCCTGAACGTCGAGACATCTTCCGCTTACCGGCTTGGCTACTACTACCGTGTGCTCGTGGAAGCTACCGCTCAGATACGAGAGGTTCAGGTTTATGGGAGACCGGCGGATCGTTAGTAGATATAAAATGTTACTGAACACAACGGAGGATAACGATGCGAACAATTAAAATCGCTCTCGTAGGTGCAGGAATGTTTGGTGGTGATGTGCATTTACGGACGTATGCGGATTTACAGCGGAGTGGGATCGCTCCCTGGATGGGGCGGTTGGGCCTGGATGATCATGCACGTGCGTGCGCTGATGTCGAATTTGAGTTGGTCGCTGTTGCCACACGAAGTGAGGCTTCTGCACTGCGTGCCCAACAGACCTATCACGAACTCACAGGGGCCACTCTGAAGCCCTATCATGGGGAAACACCGTGGCTGGACATCCTTGGGGATTTCGAGGACCTGGATGTGCTTGCGATTGCGACTCCTGACAATCTCCATGCGGCCCCAATGCTCGCAGCTCTGGAACGAGGGGTGCACACCATTGCCGAAAAGCCGATGACGCTCAATATGCCCGAGGCGGATGCGATCATCGAGTTAGCCCGACAGAAGGATCTCATGGTTGGCCTCGATATGCACAAACGGTACGATCCGGACCATCTCAAGATTTTCACGGAACTGATCCACGAAATGGGACATCCGTTGTATGGTCGTGCGGTACTCGAAGAACCACTGGAGGTCTCGACAAAGACGTTCAAATGGGCTACTCAGAGCGACCCATTCAGTTATGTGGGGGTGCATTGGACCGATCTGTTCATCGCTTACCTCAAGACCAAACCTGTATCCGTGTTTGCTGTCGGTCAGAAGCACAAGCTGGTCAATGAATACGGGATCGATGCCTATGATGCGGTGCAGGTGAGTGTGATCTTTGACAATCAGATGCATGTGATGTTCTTCAACACCTGGATCACGCCTTCTGACTTCGAGGGGCCTGTGAATCAGGAGAGCGAAATGGTGGCCACCCGGGGGAAGGTGGAGTCAGACTCGCAGTATCGTGGGTTACGCTACTATATCGAAGGCCAAGGCAGTCGCACCTCAAACACGCATTTCACGCGCGATGTCCTTCGACCGGATGGTTCAAAAGCATACGTTGGCTATGGCAAAGACAGCCTGATCGCATGCCTGCAGGTAGTCGTGCGTAAGAAATTCCTGGGCGCTGACCTGGTAGATCTGCGCGGGACCTATCCGGATGCCGAAGAAGGGCGACTCTCTGTGGCGATCATCCACGCAGCCCGCGAGGTGAGAGAACGCAATTTCGTCTATACGCAAGAAGGTAAGGGCGCACCAGTGACCGCTCACCTGGGAGAAGAGGGCATCGCCCTGCTCGATCCCTATGCGGGTAACACATCGCTATACGATAGAAAGATATGAGAATCCTATCCAAGCATCATCATGTCTACACCATGAGTCCCAACCATCCGCCTGCCTATAAGATCGATCCGGGGGAGACTGTCACCGTAGAAACGTGGGATGCCTTCGCAGGACGCTACACGGAAGCTGACGGTGGGGAAAGCGTCGAAGGGAAAGCAAATCCTGCGACGGGACCCATTGCGATTCGCGGCATCGAGGCGGGTGATACACTCGCTGTGGAAATCCTGGGAGTGGAGCCCATCGGCACGGGAATCCTACGATCCGGCGATCTGCTCAAGAAAATCCCGATAGTCGGTAGCTACGCTTTCTTCGATGACTGGCATTGGCAGATGCGACCGATGATCGGGGTGATCGGCGTCGCCCCTTCTGAAGGAGAACTTGACTGCATGATTCCGGGCGTGCATGGCGGGAATCTGGACACAAACGATGTGTGTGCCGGAGCGACCCTCCACTTGCAGGCTCAGGTTGCCGATGGCTTGCTCGCCATGGGGGACGTGCACGCGCTCATGGGGGAGGGCGAAAGCAATGGCATGGGGATCGAAGTCGGGGCAAACATCACATTGTGTGTTCGCAAAGAGAAAGATCCCCTCACATTCCACCCCTATGTGATCCTGGGCAACAGGTTGATCGTGCTTATTTCTGCGGAGAATCTGGATCAAGCTGCCTGGACAGCCGTGGAGACAATGAAGCAGATCGTCATCGAACAACTCGAAGTCGATACGGATACCGCCCGCCTGCTCGTGGGAGTGCTCGGAAACGTCCGCATCAGTCAGATCGTAAATCCCCTGAAAACCGTGCGTATCGACATGCCACTGGTCAGATCCGGAGATCGATGGGTTCTCTCCCAATAGGATGATAGGGAGATGAGGTGAGGAGTATTACATGTACAATTCTGCAGAGCATTTCAAGTCGTTGTATACATCCGTCCCCCGGGAGTTTGAGTTCTACGCCTCGACGCCTGAAGAATGGTTAGCGTGGCGCGAGGCTTTTCGGCCTCGGCTACGCCAGGCCCTTGGCCTGGATAATATGGAATTGGATCTGACGGATCATCAGCCAAAAGCTGAAATGTCACACTCAGAGGATAGGGGGACCCATATTCGCGAGTCGTGGCATCTATGGGTAGAGCCAACCGTACCTCTCCCCTTTTATCTCCTCCGCCCCAAAACGAACAACGACCTTCTGCCGTTGGTACTCACGCCGCATGGGCATAATCACCCGCATGTCTACGTAGGAATTACCCACAGCGAGAGCGAAGAGAAATCCGTGATGGAGGGAGAGAGGGATATTGCCGTTCAGGCCGTGCAAGAGGGCTATCTGGTAATTGCCCCCACCACTCGCGCTTTTGGCGAAACACGCACGGAGGCGGATCGGAAGGACAACAAAACTTCCTCATGCCGTATCGAACTGATGCATGGTTTGCTGGTGGGACGCACCCCCATCGGAGAGCGTGTCTGGGATATATCTCGTCTTATTGACTGGGCCACGGACCGACCGGACGTGGATGCTCAGCGAATCGCAATCACGGGAAATTCAGGTGGCGGTACGGTTTCCCTGTTTGCGGCGGCATGCGATACTCGTATCTCTGTGGTCGTTCCGAGCAGCTATTTTTGTACT
>JAJRTO010000197.1 GCA_024278235.1 Candidatus Poribacteria bacterium | reverse complement strand
TTTGACGCAGGCTCAGGAATTCTGGAAGGTCAAATCGCTCGACCGTTCGCTTCTGAAACCTTTGACATCCGATATTCCGACGCTTGTTCTGAATGGCGAGTTGGATCATGTCCTGCCGACAACCTACATAAAAGAGATGGCTCCTCTTTTGAGCAACGGTTACATATACTTGTTCCCGGGTGTCGCTCACTCCCCGATAGACGCAGGTTCTTGTGCCTTTATGATGGCGATGGAGTTTCTTGCCGATCCGACTCAGGCGCCGGGCAGTTCGTGTATGGAGCCATTAAAGCATGAATTCCTGACCCCACAGTAGTCGTAACTCGACAAGATGAAACCATACTTTTTTTAACGTGCAGGCTGCGCGTTCTACGAAGGGTAGAGCAGGCAGCTTGCCTGTTCAGAAATGCACAATCTCAATTGGGACTTGCATATAATATGGTGTTTTTCAGTTTTAGATTGCCCTTGCAACTCTTACAGAAATGTGGTATCCTTTCATCTAGCCAGAAATCGGGGCGTAGCGCAGCCCGGTTAGCGCGTCTGCTTTGGGAGCAGAAAGTCGGAGGTTCGAATCCTCTCGCCCCGACCAGATAGTATGCGCCTGTAGCTCAGAGGATAGAGCAGGGGATTTCTAATCCCTTGGCCGGGGGTTCGAGTCCTCCCAGGCGCGTTCTGGGACACTTGTTTGGTGAGTGTAGCTCAGCTTGGTAGAGCGCTTGACTGTGGATCAAGTGGTCGTGGGTTCAAATCCCATCACTCACCCCATTTTCGTTGACTATTGGAGATTCAGTCGATTTTCGATTTGTAAACTCAGTTTGGTCTTTCAATCCTCAGTCTGCAATCACATGCGCCCGTAGTTCAATTGGATAGAGCAATAGACTTCGGATCTATTTGTTGGGGGTTCGAGTCCTCCCGGGCGCGTATTGCATATAAGGCTGCGCTGATGTGCGCCGTTAGCTCAACCAGGCAGAGCATCTGACTCTTAATCAGGCGGTTGGAGGTTCGATTCCTCCACGGCGCACCACTTGTCACCACTAATCTATAATGGGTGTCCAGAGAGCTTTTCTTTCAGGTGCTAACGATCACGAAAGAAAAGCTTAATTTCTTTGTTTCCGGTTCACAGGCAAATCTCGAAGTATCTCCTCAAATTTTGGGTGACAAGCCCTCTGATTTCATTGAGTCATCTTTGAATCGAGAATCGCGAAACCTCAATCGGAAATTGCTTATGGGCGAGTGTTGGAATTGGCAGACAAGATAGACTTAGGATCTATTGAACCTCGGTTCGTGGGGGTTCAAGTCCCCCCTCGCCCACTTTCATATTCCGTTCAAGGACACGTATCTGGAGGCAACCTTGAAGGTAGATGTTGAGACATTAGGACCCACCAAGAAGCGGCTGCATGTGGAAATCCCTGCGGAAGATGTCAACCAGGAGCTTCAAAAGCTCTACAAATCACTGCGTAAAGAAGCAAAGATCCCCGGTTTCCGGCCAGGACGTGTTCCGATTCGACTGTTGAAGGCACGTTTCAAAGAGCACATTCGTCAGGAAGTTATCCAATCCCTGGTACCACAGGCCTATAAGGATATCTTCAACGAAGAGGGTATCACACC
Organism: Candidatus Poribacteria bacterium; assembly: GCA_024278235.1. Lineage (GTDB taxonomy): Bacteria > Poribacteria > WGA-4E > JAJRTO01 > JAJRTO01 > JAJRTO01. Next base: position 10,306 of record JAJRTO010000197.1, on the reverse strand, counting down.
GCTTTCCTCACCCAATATAGAGACCGATCTGACAGAAGTCGCCATCGAAGAGGACCAACCGTTTGCTTTCACTTGTACCGTCGACGTGAGGCCCGAGATCGTATTGCCCGACTACTCAGAAATCGAGATCGATAAGCAGATTGTGGATATTCCCCGAGACGTCGTGGATGAGGCCATTGAGCGTCTGCGCGAAGAACGGGCTCAGTATCCACCGATTGAGGAAGATCGTCCCACCCAAATAGGAGATTTCGTAACGGTCGATTGGGAAGTTACAGAGGGCGATACGGTACTGAACACTGAAACCGATGTGCACGTCAAACTGGAAGAAGGATCCTTGCTTCCCGAAGTACAACAAGCTCTCATTGGTGTGGCTGTCGGCACCGAGAAAGATGTGCCGGTGACATTCCCAGAGGATCATGGCAATCCCAGTCTGGCGGGCAAAAACGCAATACTTCATATTACCGTCAAGGAAATCACCACACGGCAACTTCCTGAATTGGACGATGCCTTTGCCGCCGAATTTGGCTTTGAAACTTACGAACAGTTCGTTGGAAATACGTGGAATCAACTGATCGAAGTAGGGAAAGCATCCCAATATCAACAGCAGGTGACCGATATCCTTGATCAGTTGAGAGAAAAGGTGGAGATTGAGATTCCAGAGTTCTTCCTTGCAGAACAGATAAAAGAGATACAGGAACGCTATCGACGTACGTATCAGCGTGAGGGGCGTGACCTTCAGGAAATACAGACGGAGGCATTCCAGCAATCCCTCCACGAGGAAGCGTCAACGGCGATCCGAAATGGTTGGTTGCTAGCAGAGATAGCTGACCGGGAGAACATTACCGTAGAAGATTGGGAAATCGAACAAGAGATTCGAAGGCTTGCACTACAAAGAGACCAGGATACGGATACTTACCGGAAGATGCTGGAAACGACGAATCGATTGGATGAGATAGAAGACTCCATTTTTCGGACCAAAGTATTCGACTTTCTGATTGAAAATGTCTCTGCCAAGGAGCAGATCATTATCGCCGGCTAAGATCTGAAGAAAGGATCTGTGAATGCTTATTCCCATGGTCGTTCAGCAGACAGGAAGAGGAGAACGAGCCTATGATATTTTCTCCCGTCTGCTGGAAGATCGTATCATCATACTGGGCACCGATATCACGGATGAACTGGCCAATCTTGTCGTAGCCCAGATGTTATATCTGGAGAGTGTCAATGCAGATGCCGATATCATGTTGTACATCAATTCCGTCGGTGGTTCTGTGACAGCGGGAATGGCGATCTATGACACTATGCAGTTTGTCAAACCTGATATACAGACCTGGTGCATTGGTCAGGCATTCAGTATGGGGGCCGTATTGTTAACCGCTGGAGCTTCTGGCAAACGTCATGCTTTACCCCATGCATCTATTTTGATCCACCAACCGCTGGCAGGAATTCGTGGACAGGCATCAGATATCGGTATTCATGCGCAGGAGATCTTGCGAGTTAAAGAGGTTCTGTGTTCGATCCTCGCAAATCATACAGGACAACCTGTGGAACGCATTCGTCAAGACGCCGAACGCGACTTTTTCATGACATCGGGGCAAGCTCAGAAATATGGAATCATCGATCATGTGATAAGCCAGCGTCCCAGGAATTCCCTCGATGTGCCTGACGAAGACGAGCAAGCCAATACAGACGGATAGCCGGGTATCTGGAATTGCTGATAGTTGATTGTCGATCCCCGGAGATCGAAGGGAGAAATGGATGCAGACAATGTATGGGGATACAGAGAATGTTCGCTGCTCCTTCTGTGGTAAACATAAAGATGAAGTGCGGAAGTTGATAGCAGGAAGACCAGATGTCTTCATCTGCGATGAATGCATTGAGTTATGCAATGACATCCTTGATGAGGAGCTTGTGGAAGACGAGGAGGGTCACGAGTTTCCTACAGAGATCCCCTTGCCCCTTCCCATGGAAATCAAGATGGCGCTGGATGAGTATGTCATCGGTCAGGAACAGGCCAAGAAAGTTCTCTCCGTTGCCGTCTATAATCACTACAAAAAGTTGCGTTCAGATGCAGATGACAACGATATTGAACTCGATAAGAGCAATGTGCTGTTGATAGGTCCCACAGGGACAGGGAAAACCTTCCTTGCTCAGACGCTGGCACGCATCCTCCGGGTGCCCTTTGCTATTGCCGATGCGACAACCTTGACCGAGGCGGGCTATGTTGGGGAGGATGTGGAGAATATCATCCTGAAGCTGCTCCAGGCGGCAGATTATGACCGGGTACGCGCAGAAATGGGGATCATCTATGTCGATGAGATCGATAAGATCGCACGGAAATCTGATAATCCTTCCATCACCCGGGATGTGTCTGGTGAAGGTGTCCAACAAGCCCTGCTAAAAATCCTCGAGGGAACCATTGCAAACGTACCTCCTCAGGGTGGTCGCAAACATCCCCAGCAAGAATTTATCGAGGTGGATACCTCAAAGATCCTCTTTATCTGCGGCGGCATGTTCAACGGTTTGGAAAATATCATCGAGAACCGCATCGGCAAGGCTGCAATGGGATTCGGTGGAATGGTGCAAAGCAAGCGTGAACAGCGAATCGGCGAGATCTTGCGTCAGGTTCAACCACGGGATCTGGTGCGATACGGTTTTATTCCTGAATTTGTTGGGCGTCTGCCAGTGGTCGCGACGCTGGATGATCTGGATGAAACAGCGCTGTTCCGAATCCTGACAGAGCCAAAGAACGCCATTGTTAAACAATACAAGCGATACTTCGATTATGAAGATGTCGAACTGCGGATCACGGATGATGCACTTTCGGCAATCGCACGCGAGGCGATCAAACGTGAGACAGGTGCGCGTGGATTACGCGCCATCCTGGAAGATGTGATGCTCAATATCATGTTTGATATCCCGTCGCTCGAGGATGTACGTGAATGCGCCGTGACTGAAGATGTGATCCTCAAGAGACGCGACCCTCTCCTGATCTTCGATCGGGAGCAGGAAGCCCCGGATGCCATCAGTGCGTAGTCAATAGGCGAACATTCGCGGATTCCAGGCGAGGAGTTCCTATGAAACGAAGCCGTAAGTCAACTCAGAATGAGCGTGCAGATAGACGTATCTTTCCTGTGCTGCCATTGCCTCCGGAACGTGTGATCTTCCCTCGCATGACATCACCACTGGTGCCAAGTCGTCAACCGGGAGTGAGTGCTGTGCGGCATGCTCTCCTGGCAGATGATGATCTCCTCCTGTTGAATCTGCGGAATGGTGAGGATGAGACGCCGTCTCTGAACTCATTCCTGAGTGTTGGCGTGATTGCGGCTATTCTGGAATCCGTGGATCCAAATGACGGCACGGTCCGAATCATGGTGGAAGGCTATATCAGAGTACGGGTGCATCGGATTATCCGGGCGGGTGATTTCTTTCAGGCAGAAGTAGAGTTGATCGAAGATGATCCCGTCGTATCCGAGCCGATCCGGGAGCTGATGGGTCAATCACTGGAACTCTTTGAAGAGTATGTGAAAGCCAACAAGAAGATCCCTTCAGAAGCAGTGATGCTCGTCTCTAAGGAAGAGCATCCGGGGCATCTTGCGGATTCGATCGCCGTGCATATGAGCTTGAAACCGGAACAAATCCATACCATTCTGGAGATACTGGATCCAAAAGAGCGTTTGGAAGCTCTGATCGACATCCTTAAGACCGAGCTAGAGATCATTGAAATCGAAACGCATCTACAGAATGAGGTCAAGAAACAGGTCGCCAAAACACAGAAGGAATTCTATCTCCAAGAACAATTGAAGGTCATCCAGCGCGAACTCGGACAGGGGGGGCAGGATGCCGCCGAGATTGAGGAACTCGAAGAAAAAATCAAAGCTGCTGGTATGAATGAGGAGGCAGAAGAAAAAGCTCTCAAGGAACTGAAGCGTCTTCAGCAGTTACCACCCATGTCTGCCGAGGCAGGTGTCATCAGAACCTACGTGGACTGGCTGTTAGCGCTCCCCTGGCATGAACGTACCGAACCAAATACCGATACTGAAAAAGCGGAGCGAACTCTTGAGGAAGACCACTACGGCCTCGACAAGCCCAAAGAACGCATCCTTGAATACCTCGCGGTACTCCAACTGGTTGAGAAACTCAAAGGGCCGATTCTTTGCTTCGTAGGACCTCCTGGTGTGGGCAAGACCTCGCTGGGTAAATCAATTGCACGGGCCACCGGGCGGAAGTTCGTGCGTATGTCGCTTGGGGGAGTCCGCGACGAAGCCGAGATTCGTGGGCATAGACGCACCTACATCGGTTCCCTTCCAGGCCGTGTTATCCAGGGCTTACGGGACGTCAAATCGAAGAACCCTGTCTTTCTGCTCGATGAAGTCGATAAAATGAGTACGGATTTCCGAGGGGATCCTGCTTCTGCTCTGCTTGAAGTCCTGGATCCCGAACAGAACGATACGTTTCGTGATCATTACCTGGATGTCGAATTCGATCTCTCAGATGTCATGTTTATCACGACTGCCAACCTGTTGCAGCCGATCCCAGCGGCCTTACGGGATCGCATGGAAGTGATCGAGTTGCCCGGCTACACAGAGCATGAGAAACTGAAGATCGCTGAACTCTTCCTCGTTCCCAAACAGTTGGAGGCTCACGGGCTTAATAGTAAGAACGTGTCTTTCTCGAGCGGTTCCATCCTCGAAATCATCCGCAGGTATACGCGCGAGGCGGGAGTGCGCAATCTCGAGCGCGAGATCACGAGCATCTGCCGCAAGGTCGCACGTAGAGTCGTCAAAGATGGCAAATCCAAGACTGCCCGCGTTACCAAAACCAATCTGAAAGGCTATCTGGGTCAGCCACGCTACAACTACGGGCGCGCCTCGGAGAAAAGCGAAATCGGTGTGGCCACCGGGCTTGTTTATACGCAGGCAGGTGGCGACGTGATCTCGATAGAAGCGACCACCATGCCCGGCGAAGGCAAGGTGACGCTCACTGGGCAACTGGGCGAAATCATGCGCGAATCTGGTCAGACAGCGCTCAGCTACGTCCGTTCCCATGCTTCCGCGCTGCACATCCCCGAGTCTTTTTCCTTCGATAAGCACGATATTCACATCCATGTACCGGAGGGAGCACAACCCAAAGAAGGACCTTCGGCGGGGATTACGCTGGCCACGGCGATGTTCTCCGAGATTACAAAGCGGCCTGTGCGTCACAACATTGCGATGACGGGGGAGATCACCCTCCGGGGCAAGGTGCTCGCCATTGGAGGTCTGAAAGAAAAGGTACTGGCAGCTCATCGTGCGAACATTACGGATATTATCATCCCAAAGGAAAATGAGAAAGATCTGGATGATATTCCCCAGGAGATCCGTGATGTCCTCCACTTCTATCCCGTAGAGCGGATGGAGCAGGTTCTCGAGCGAGCCCTGGAGTGATCTCATGCGTCTCGATAAATTCCTGCAGGTGAGCCGGCTCATCAAACGCCGAACCGTTGCGAATCAGGTGTGCAGTCGGGGACAGGTGCAGGTCAACGGTCAACCCGCAAAGGCTTCCAGAGAACTCAAGGAAGGCGATGTTCTAACCATTGACCTGCGATCACGCGGACAGATCGTATGCGAGGTGTTGAGGGTCCCTGCCGGGAATGTGCGGAAAGATCAGGCGGAATCCCTTTACCGTATCTTATCCAGAGATCCAGAAGGCGGAAGCCGGAAAGTGGGGGCTGGCCGCTGATGATGGAGGGCCTGCCACGCATCGGTGTAACCCTCGGGGATGCCTGTGGTATCGGCCCGGAGATCATCCTCAAGGCGTTTGCCCATCCCACGATTTACGATCTCTGTGTCCCTATCGTCATCGGTAGCCTGCCCATCTTAGAACAAGCTCAGCGATTTATCCCCTCTCCACCGAAAATCGAGGTAATATCACAGCCCTGCGATGCCTCCGTTTCCCCCGGCATCCTGCCGCTTATCGACCTCGCGAATCTTCTTCCCACTCAGATTGAAATCGGACAGATCAACGCATGTGCCGGCCAGGCGGCCTATGAGTATATCGAAGCCGGTGTCCGGCTGGCTATCTCTGGCCGTCTGCATGGGATCGTGACAGCTCCGATCAACAAGGCGGCGTTGCACCGTGCAGGGCACTTCTATCCAGGGCATACAGAACTCCTCGCTCATTTGACAGGGACGTCTGAAGTCGTCATGATGTTGGCAGGGCGACGACTGCGCGTGGCATTCGTGACAACCCATATGGCTTTATCTGAAGTATCTCACCAGATCTCGCAACAAAGAATCACAACGGTCCTTCGGATCGTCCGGGAGAATTTGCAGCGACTCAACATTGCCTGTCCACGTATTGCGGTGACTGCCCTGAATCCCCATGCTGGCGAGGAAGGTGCTTTTGGCGATGAAGAAACACACACGATTTCTCCCGCCATCCATCAGGCTGTGGAACGGGGCTGGCATGTAGAAGGTCCTTATCCTGCCGACACCCTCTTTGTGAAAGCACAAACCGACCTATGGGATGCCATTATCGCCATGTACCACGATCAGGGAAATATCCCGATCAAACTCCTGGAATTTGGTCATATTGTCAATGTTACGCTTGGACTACCGATTATGCGCACCAGCGTGGATCATGGGACAGCTTTCGATATTGCAGGCAAGGGGATGGCCAGTGAAACCAGCCTTCTTGCCGCAGTGGAGTATGCTGCACGACTTGCCGAGTAGACGAATCAGCCAATCGATAAATCAACGAGCCGCTCACTACGCACTACGAGCCGCGAACCACAAACTGCCACCCCCCCATCCCCTTCCCTATCCCTTTCGCTCTCTGTCTTTCGTTCTCTGGCTCCTGGCTGCCGCCCTTTGTTTTCTGGTGCAAGTCGCTGTTGCGGATCCAGGCATCGAGGTGTCCCCCTTCTCGAATACGCTTCTGGTAAAGTTCAAGAGTGCTTCGCTGGAATACGGCAGGCAGGAGTGGAATGGGCAAAACTATGATACGGTCACATTCGAAGGTGCAAGATGGGACTACATCGATGGATATCCCCTGCTGCCTTACTATTCCGCGCTGGTCGGAATTCCTACTCAGGGCGCACCGAGTATCACCGTCCTTAACACAGAATCCAGCGATTCAGATGGCTATCGTATCTTGCCCGTTTATCCGAAACTCTATCAGACGTCCCAGAGGGAGTCAGCAGATCAACGGATTCCGAGTTCTCCGTCTCCCGGTTCGCAATCCACAATCCGTCGTTTGCCTGCCGCTTTTTATCCCTCGGACTTTATTCGAATCGAGCCGGTCGGTTATGTGCGCCAGCAGCGTCTTGCGCGTGTTCAGATTTTTCCTGTACAATACAACCCCGTTACAGGTCAGATCCGATGGCATCGGTACATAGAGTTCCGAATCGAGTTTCCAGATGTTCCCGCTGCCCCGGCATTAGGGAGTGTCCCGGAAGAATCTCCCGCATTTGAGGCCGCCTACCGTACGACTCTCCTTAATTATGAGCAAGCAAAAGGATGGCGACAACCGAGACCTCGCAGGAAGTATGTCTCAACGCAACCGCCGGGAAGGGAGATCTTTAAGTTCTTTGTGCGTGAGAGTGGCGTCTACCGCGTTCTGCAACAGCAACTGGCCTTACGCAGCGAGTTACTGATCCATGAGGATCCCCGTACATTCCGCCTATTGAATAGTGGCGAGGAGGTGCCGATCTACGTGGAAGGGGAAGCGGATGGGAGCTTTGATCCGGATGATGCCATCATCTTCTACGGGCAGAAGCTCATCAATCAAAAGTTCACGGAGGAGAATGTCTATCTCCTCACAGCGGGAAATGGTCCGGGCCTGAGAACAGAGTTGCGGAGTGGCAGGCCCTCTGATGAACCGATGGAGCCTGTCGTTGCTTTCAAGACATCCGAGCATTATGAGGACGATGTGGTGTATAATGCTCTGCTCGATGTGCGTTCTGAACTGGTGGATCACTACTTCTGGATAGGGATGAACGGATCTGCATCACGGACGAAACGTCGTGATATGGAGTTCCAGTTCCCTTATGCAGCCCGTGCTCCTAATGAGCGTGGGCTCCTGCGGATCCAGTTGCAGGGGATCAGCTACAATCTGAACCAAAAACATACCCTTGAAGTGAGCTTTCATGGGTTGCCTATCACTACTGCCAGATGGAACGGGCAGGCGACTTATCAGGTTGAAGAGAGCATCGCCCAGTGGTTGTTCAAACCCGATCAGACAAACTATCTGACACTCGTCTATCCTACGGATCATGGTACACCCTCAACGGAGCAGGACATCCTCCTCGATTGGATTGAGTTCGAGTATTGGCGCAATTTCAAATCAGAAGTGGGACGACTGGAGTTCTCGAATGAAACCTTACCCCGCAACCAGGATTCCCGCCGTTATCGGATCACCGCCTTCTCATCGCCTCAGATTCAATGTTTCCAGATCCAGGAAGGCAAACTGGTTGCCAAAATCACCGATGGTGTGGTTCAAGCAGAGGCCGGCACTTATACCTTCATGTTCGACGAGCCAGAAGGGACACCTTACACACGTTACTATGCCTTTAGCAACTACCAGACAGGGATACGCATTGTAAAGGACAATCCCTCCAACCTGCGCGCGGCGACCCATCGAGCGGACTATGTGATTATCACTCACGAGAAGTTCATGGATACGGTGCAACGTCTTGCTGAACACCGTCGTTCCAGGGGCCAGCAGGTAATGGTCGTTGATGTCGAAGATATCTATGACGAGTTTAGTTCTGGATTGTTCAATCCACGTGCTATTCAGGGATTTCTTCGTTATGCTTACCATAATTGGACGGTGCCTCCTACCTATGTTCTCCTCGTTGGGGATGCGCACTACGATTATAAGGGGTCGATTGTTCGTGTGCACCGCCAGTACTACAACCGGGAATACAAGCTCTACCCCATCTATGTACCCACCTATCATGGCTGGTCGCCGGAGGGTGGCGAAACAGCCATGGATCACCGATTCGTCACGGTGAGTGGTGATGATGTTCTTCCCGATATGGCCATTGGCAGGCTTCCCGTCCAGACCACGCGGGAACTGGATGATGTGATCAATAAGATTATCAGCTATGAGACAGGAGATCATATCGGAGAATGGCAAGCCCGTATTATGCAGGTCGCCGACAATGCCTCCGATAACCCGGGTGACGATGAATTCGAGCGGAGTCGTAAACACTTGATTAACAATGTGATTCCAGTCGGTTATCAAACTCGGCGAATCTTTCTCGGACAGATCAACAGTCCCTGGGCGGCTAATCGAGAAATCATGAGCACCATCAATGAAGGGGTTGTCATCGGCGAGTACTCTGGACACGGTGGCCGTGAGACATGGGCGGATGAAGGGATCTTCCGGATTGAGGATATTTCCCGACTGAATAACAAACATCTTCCCTGGATGATCACAACGACCTGTCTCAATGGGATGTTCGACTTTCCCCATGAAGAAGGTCAGCGCACATTGAGCGAGGAATTTCTGCTGATCCGAAATCGTGGTGCTATCGCCTGCCTGAGCGCAACACGCCTTACATTTGCTCAGGCCAATTCCGTGTTCGATGAGGATCTGTTCGAGTGGATGTTCCAACAACGGCCACCTCAGATCGGCCTGATTGTGATGAACGCGAAGATCCAGTTCCTCGCCAACGCCGTCAGTATCTGGGTCCCTGGTGGAGAGCAATATACTCTATTCGGTGATCCCGCTATGCAACTTGCCATCCCCCGATTAGAGATCCCCACGCATCTTGAGCAGGTTGCAGTGGATCCCACGCAGCAACTCTTCATCCAGCGGGATCATGTGATATCCTATCGATCTACTCCAGATGGCACGCTTACTCCGGAAAAGGCGGATGATTTTAACGGAAAATTAACGCTCAAGATTACCTATCCAAATAATCTCGATGAGATAAAGAACAACGACATCCCCGTTCAGACTCGTCAAGTCCCCGTTATCAATGGCGAGTTTGGTGACATCAGGATAGATGTGGATCGAAACGCTATTGCAGGAAGCGGGACATTGAGTCTTTATGCGACGGGAGAGAACGCTTCCGCAATTGGTGGAATCCGGTTCTCAGTCTATGAACCTGTGATTCTCGAAGGACCACGAGAAGAACTGACGGACACGGTACTTTTACTTTCCCTGAAACTCGTTGACAATAAAGGGAATCAAGGGATACGCAGTGTCATCTGTTATTGGAAGAACACACTCGATCATATTGCTCAACAGACAGAAATGGTGTTGGACAAAGATGACTGGTACCTTTTGTCTCAGCCCATCCCATTGCCCGCCGCGGGGC